>JASFEQ010000177.1:0-8619 GCA_050124735.1 Desulfobacteraceae bacterium
AGATTTCGATAAGTCATGGGATGATGTCTATAGAGCACTGAATTTGGGATATCCGGTTCGTCCAGAGTTTCTCAAAGCGCTCAAAGAAGCCTCAGGAAGAGAGAGGTGATGTGTACTCATGAGGCTGTCGGAAAACGTCCATCTGCCATTCGACAAGCTCATGGCCCTGAGTAAAGCCGAAGGGCCGTTCGACAGGCTCACTGTCCTGAGCAAGGTCGAAGCATCGAAGGGCCGCGTTACCCTCATCACTCGTCACTGCGGCGTACTTCTATGTACGCCTCTCGCAGATACCGCCCTTTGGCGGTGATTCCTCGGGACTTCGGAAGCCTTGCATATGGACATTTTCCATCAGCCTCTCAGAGACCGGTTTTTCGACAGTCTCCTTGAAAGGCTTTAATTATTTCATCCACACCGGCAGAGCTGGTGTGGATGAAATGTGATTAGGACCGACGTGGTGACCTCTCTCGTTAATTCCTGGGTGCTGCTGCCTCCGTTGCAACCAACTTGGTGTGCGTTTCACCCATGAACCGCGAGGCGGTTAAAGTCACGTCTGCCTGGCTCCAGGCCTTTTGGAACCGCTTCTCCACCTTAGCGGCCTCTTCCTCTTTGCCCTGCGTGCGGAGGCTCTGCATCAAGCCAAACAAAGACCAGCCATTCTCTCGATTCCTGCTCAGGTCTTGCCAGTAGATGGCTTCAGCCTCAGCGAACCTTCCAGCCTCCAGCAGCACCGCCCCTAGCGATTGTCTCACCGGAACGTGCCAGTCGGGTGGTTCATTGTAGATTAAATTGTCTTCCAACAGGATCCCGCGGTGAAGCCTGGCTATGGCGTGGTCGTAATCTCCCCCCTTTGCAGCAAGTTCACCGGCTAGAACCTCGACAGCGATTTCCAGAATCGCCTTTGCCCCATTTCTGGAAAACGTCACACGATAGCCCTCCAAGGACCGTTGCGCAGCAATCTTTTGCAGATTGTCCAGTTCCTGGGTCGCGTCATCCAACTTTCCCGTAGCCGTGAAGGCCAGTCCGCGGGCGTAGTGCCATACACCCGTCCAGAACAGGCTGTCATTCGGCGGCCGGGGTGCACTGAGAATCAGCTCCCATTCCCCGAACCGCGTATACGCGAAGAGCGGTGCTATCAGAAACTGATGCAGAAGAGGCACCTGGCGCCAAGCATCCGCCGGGATACTGGACGCTGCTTTGCGTGCGGCATTGATTGCAATAACGCTACGCCCCTCCATAGTGGCCGAGTCCCACAGGAAGTGAATATTGTGCGGGTAATAGGCCAGCGGATAGACGCCCTGTGCACGACACTGCGTGATGTAATCTTCGTCAGCGGCGATGGCATCTTCGTTGCTTTTGGATGCATCGCCGTAGCGGCCTATACGGCGGAAAATATGGGAAGGCATATGGACCAGATGGCCGGCCCCGGGCGACAATTTCCAAAGTCTTTCGGCCCCGGCTTCAGCCAGTTCCGGGCGGCCCAACTCGACAGCGTGGATATAGAGGTGAATGGCCCCAGGGTGATTCGGATTGCGAGCCAGCACCGATTCCAGCACGTGAATAACCTTCGCTGTTTCCGGATAGGGTTGCAGATCACGCGTCCAGTAATTCCATGGCCGCAGATCCATAACTGCCTCGGCGTACAGCGTGGCCGCGTCCAGATCGTCAGGGTAACGTTTATGCAGTACGCGCATCGCCTGAGCATATACTCGGTCCAGGGCAGTGCGGTCTGCCTTGTCTTCCCCGGAATAACGTTTCGCCAAGGCGTCAATATATGCCCGCTCTCTTTCGGAGGCGTTCTTCCTCAGCGCAATGGCTTTTTGAATCAGCTTGTGAGCCTGCGGTTCTTTTTCTGGTGCCATTGCCATGTTGATGTTGGGCCCCAGCACCAACGCCATTCCCCAGTAGGCCATGGCGCATTGGGGATCGAGGCGTGCGGCCTCTCGAAAAGACCGACTGGCTTCGGCGTGATTAAATCCATAGGTCAGCATGAGCCCTTGATTGATGAAAAGCTGTGCTCTTGCCGAGTTGGTCGTGACTGGAAATGTGTGATTTCCCAGGTTTTGCAGCCGAGGCGCAATCTGACCCGGCAAAACGGTTGACTGGACGTCATTTTCCGGATTTGTCTGCGCTGTAGCCAACGGCTCGTTGATTAAAACTGCGGCCATGACTAACGCGAGAAGTAGATAAACCATATTATGAAATCTATGCCATTGAATTTTCATTGTCGTACCTCCTGTTTCCCAACAGTTGATTTTGACTGATAAAACCCGCCTTTTCGAAAACGAATCAGATTCGAATTTCAATTGTCAGATGGGCCAGCCATAGCTCATGGTTTGGAAACCGCAAAATCGAGCGAGTAAATTTCAACTGTCTGATCTAGAATGACACATGGATCCTGCGAACGACTTTAGCTCCAAGTAACCATGGTCATTCACATTTTAGTCCTATACTCGTAACATTAGTTTAATGCCACAATGTGGCATTTCAAGGGGGAGGCAACATTTTTATGAGGGCTCATTCTTTCATGGAGTAAGGATCGGGGAGACATTTTTTGTGATGATGCACTTCCTGTTGACACCCGAGAGGCTTTACCTTATATTCGCGCCACTCAAAAACAGGGCTTATCATTCCACCATAGCAGACAGACGCTGAATGACATTATCAGAGTTAAATGTCCCAATTGTCCTTGGCTGGGATGAGTATTCCCCAGGGGACTGGAGGAGACTTGGCCAAGAGCTCTCGTCCATTCATCCAAGATGCTAACCTAATTTATAGCGGAGCGCATTCCTTATGCCCGAAACTGGCCTGGTCTCCATCCTCTATGCAACGATGACCGCGGCGTTTTTTGGTGGGCAGGTTGTTCTGACCATGCGGAGTCTAGACTATGTGGACCCGCAGACCAGTTCCATGATCTCCATGGGTACCTGCGTTGTGGTTTTTTGGTTGTTAGCGCCGTTCCTGCTCCGAATTGAGTACTTTCGGAACCCGGGGATGTGGATTTTTTTCGCCAACGGTCTCATCCATCCCCTATTTTCCATGTACCTGGCCTTCGAGGCCACCAAGCGGATGGGTGCCACTGTATCTGCTACCATTGCGGCAACTGCACCCCTCTTTGCTTCTGCTGGCGCCATGCTGGCACTGGGGGAGCATCTCACCCTTGCCTTGCTGACAGGGACCTTGGGAACCGTCGTGGGAGTTATGGTGCTTTCCTGGAAGCGTCAAGGTCCCACCAACTGGGCCCTTTCAGCCCTGCTTCTTCCCATCGGCGCAGCGGCCATTCGGGGAGCGAACCATATGGTCGGGAAGTTGGGCCTAGAGATACTTCCAAGTCCCTACTTTGCCAGCCTTGTATCTTTCACGGTCTCGTTCATTGGCGCCATACTTATCTATCGCTATCGCGTGGGCAGCCTGCCGCTCAAACTCCCCAGGCAAGGTTTGAAGTGGAGTGGGCTCTCGGGCTTAAGCATTGCTATGGGTGTTCTTTGCATGTACACCGCCCTTCACACCGGTTTGGTCATCGTGGCTTCCCCTATAATCTCCGCCTACCCGCTTTTCACATTTTTCATAAGTCTGCTATTCCGTCAGGAGGTGTTGAGCTTGCGTGTGCTGGTTGGGGTGATCCTGGTGGTGGGAGGCGTCACCTGGATTAGCCTCCAGTGATGTGCTGGGTCAGTAAGTTTTTGATCTTAGGCAGATTGGCGCAGGCGGGGTGGGAGGATGAATACCTTCCGTAACCCTTCTTTCAACGAAATGGCCTCCTCTGGGCAGAAATGGGCGCAAATTCCGCATCCAAAGCATAGGCTTTCGTCGCGTTCAGCCTCTTCATTCTCATTTAGCTGTATGGCCTCGGTGGGACATCGCTCTACACATATGCCGCAGCCCGAGCAGGCATCCTGATCGATCACAGAGAGGTAATACGTGGAATTAATTAGGGGTAAAACCCCATCGCGCCAGATATTGAGGGTATCACAGCAATCTTTGCAGCAGTTACAAATGCTCGTTTCCGGACGAGATACATTTGAACCGGGATGGAAGGCCTTGTGGATGAGGCCGGCCTCCTCAGCCTCTTTCATGATCTTGAACGCCTCCTCTTTTGTGATCTTTTGAGCGAATCCTTGGGCGGCGGTGTGGCGCGCTGACTTGCCGAACGAGAAACAGTTCATCATGGGCGCTTCTGTGTCGCAGGGTTCTCCCAACATCCTTCGCCTCTGGCGGCAGAAACAGCGACCCACTGCAATGTCATCGAATTTATTGATGATCTCTTCGACCGACTGGCTCGGCAGGACGAATTCCTCAGGCACCTGGATGCTTTTATCAACCGTTATGACCTTAATGTCATTCCCATCCTCCGTGGTCCGAAGGGGTACGGTCCGATCAAAGGCTGGGGACGTCTCGAATATGGGGACCAAATTATCATAATTACCCTGGACCTGGTCCCCCACCTCCATGATGAGCTTTTCGAATAATTTAGCCAACTCCAATTCCCTCTCATCCCCTTTCAGCTCGCCCATGAACGTATACTCCATCAGCCCGACCGTCATGAGAGGAAGCAGCCGGTAGACCATGACCCCGGCTGAACTGGGCTGGTTGAAGATGAGGCCCTTCTTGGCAAGACGCGTTGCAAGTTGGTCAATCTTCTCTTCGGGGAAATGACTCGATGCCTTTAACTGCTCTATGGTCTGGGACGCCTGCTTACGGAACGCCTCAATAAAATCAAGTTCTTCTTCGTCGTCCTCGATGACGTACTTCAAGATGGAAATTGTCGTGTCATTAACCGCAAAGGGTACCGCCCCCTGGTTGCAAATTATTTGAGCAGCCTGCTCGTATCTTTTATCTAGTGAACCTCCAGCCATAATATGTTCTCCTCCGTTTGGAATAGGATCCTTGTCATTGACCTTCTCTAGGTGTGTCAAAATGATTGGAGGGATTCTACAGGACTTCTTGCAAGATTACAAATGAGGCCGTCGGAAAACGCCCATCTGCCGTTCGACAGGCTCAATGATTGGGAAAAATCCTCGTAACCCACTTTGGTTAATTATAACGGCGCGCATAAGTTCTTGGCCCGTCTTGAGAGAAATCGGGGTATGCAAATAGCTGGCTTTAACCGATGCTGATGAAGAGTCCTTTGCAGTTTGATTGGCTTATTTTGACTCGCTTTGTCACATGCTGGTATAGGTAGCCATTTTGGGGCCCAAGTTTTCAAAGTCCGTGTAATCCTCTTCAAAATTTGAGATCTGTTCCTTGGACCATTTTGTGATGTTTTCAATGATTCTTTGCTGGATCTGACGCACCCTTTCTTTCGAAATATGGTATTTATCCCCAAGCTCTTTGAGGATTGTAGGATTTTCAGACATAATTCGTTTGTCGAAAATGTCTGCTTCTCTCTTGGAGAGTCCTTTGCGAAATTCCCTGAGGTTCTGCGCAAAAATTACTCGCCGCTCTTCTCGGGAAAGCTGCTCATCGATGGCCACGGTTGTATCCTTTAGGAAAGCCCCATAGGTTTCTCTTGAGTCTTCTCCGAAGGGCGCATCAAGTGAGAGCTCACCACCCTCCAGCCGCTGGGTCATCTCTATGACCTCGTCTTCCCTCACATCGAGCCGCTCGGCAACAAGCTTCGGTTCGGGAGCAAAGCCTTCAGCCATCAATCTGGCTTTCTCCCTTGCCAGATTAAAGAATAACTTACGTTGTCGCTGCGTTGTCCCGATCTTAACGAGCTTTGAGTTGTCCATGATGAACTTCAACATATAGGCCTTTATCCAGAATGAGGCGTAGTATGAGAACTTGACCCCTCGACTGGGATCAAATTTTCTGGCAGCCTGGAGCAGACCCAGATTCCCCTCCTGAATAAGGTCCAGCAGATTTTTTGACCAGTAGCGTTGGTAGTCCATCGCAATTTTCACCACGAGTCGGAGGTTTGACGTGATTAACCTGTTAACTGCCTCATCATCATTGTGCTCCCTCACCCTTTGGCCAAGCTCAATTTCTTCGTCTCTGCTCAAAAGCCTGTATTGTTTTATCTGGAGGAGGTAGATCTGAAGATGATCATACGGTGAAATGTCCCCATTTTTAGATTGCGACCAAGTTTGCATTTTACCTCTCCTCTTAGATTCCCTTGGATTCGCGTCTTAGTTGCTGAATTCACATCAAAAAGTTGAGTCTTCTATCTCGTTTCTCAGTCAACAGACCGCCCAGGATAGGCCCTACAGCTTGTAAAGCTGGAGGTGGAGACCTTTTCTCCATGGATGGATGTTTACAAAATGGCCCATGCAGGTCAATAAGGTAAACCCTGTATTTTATGGGGAAAAAGACCCTATTTTGGGGTCGGCTTGATATGTAGGATGGAAGGAATGGGAGGCCTATCGAGTAACTCAGAAAATGGCAAAACCCATGCTTAAAGGACAATTGGGGCGGGAAGACAAAGATGTGGCGTAGTAGTCCCGCTCATTAAACTTGATTTAACCTAAAAAATCACTATTTTATTAACTGACGGCTGTAAATCAGCCCGGCTTAAATGTCACAGAAGGAGGCCGCAAAATGGCGAGCAAAAACCTTTTAGACGGAAAACGATTGCTCATCGTGGACGACGAGCCCGATGTATTGGAAACCTTGGAAGAATTGCTACCCATGTGCAGTCTGGCAAAGGCCCACTCCTTTCATGAGGCGAAAGAACTATTAGAAGGCGAGTATTTTGATATGGCTATTTTGGATATCATGGGCGTTGACGGCTATGAACTATTAGAAATTGCGAACAAGAGAAAGGTGATTGCCGTCATGTTGACAGCACATGCGCTGAGTCCTGAGGACACGATAAAGTCCTACAAAGAGGGTGCAGCTTCCTACATACCCAAAGAAGAGATGACCAACATTGTGACTTTTTTAAATGACATACTAGAAGCCAAAGAAGAGGGGAAGAATTTCTGGTGGCGTTGGTATGACAGGCTTGCTTCCTATTATGACCATAAGTTTGGCGCTGATTGGCAGGAGCACGACAAGGAGTTTTGGGAGAAGTTCCCACATTATATCTAAATCAGAATTCTCAGATCTTTCACGGAAGACAAGTTCTGCTTCTTAAAAAAGTGTAGCTTTTCCAAGCGTTGAAGAGCAGAGGCAGAGTCACGACAGACTCTGCCTTTTTTAATCATCCCCTCCCCCACTGATTGCCTGGTTACAGCACCTTAAGCCTAGCTATTAGCCTCTTTGAAACCCTATTCCACATGTAAAATTCTGTGCCCCTTTGAATGCTAGCAGGGGATAAACAAACTCAGCAGGGATACCTTTGCCCCCTTCATGCCCAATTAGCGTATTGACTATTAAACCGCTTTTGTGAGAAAATACAGCATCTTAAAGAATTTCCATATCCATTTAGGTTACGGCTTTTCAAAAAGGATAAGAGTACATGATCAAGCTCTACACAATGGACGGGTCGGAGGAAGGTCAATCCTTTGACATCAAAGCGGATACCGTCTACGTGGGACGATCGGCCGCTAATCAGGTCCAAATTAAGGATAAATTCGTCTCCCGCAAACACTTAAGGATTGTCAAGAAGGGGAACGGGTATTTTATCAAAGACCTGGAAAGCAAAAATGGCACCTTTGTCAATGGAGAACCGATACGCCCCGGTGTGGAAATTCAAGTGGGAGAGGGGGTTCCCATTGTTCTCGGCATGAGTGTGCTTTGTCTTGGCAAGGCCTGTTTAGAGAGCGTCATGCCCTTTCTGGATTCCATCGATCTTTCCAAGGAAATCACCGATAGTGAAACGGTCGTCGTGCAAGACAGGCCAATGACCTCACAGAAAAATATGGAACTGATCCACAGGGTGTCCGATGTCCTCATGAAGTCGACGGATATCAATGAAATTTTGCAAAAGATCCTAGATTACATTTTGGATCTTCTCAAAAGGGTGGACAGAGGGGTTATCATTCTCATACATCCTGAAACAAAAAAAGTTTCGGAAGTTATCCCCAAGAGTCGAAAACCCGGCAGTAAGCCCCATAAAAGCTATAGCCGGACTATCGTGGAACGCGTTGTAAGGGAGAGCAGACCGATTATGATGTTAGACACCCTTAGTGAGGATGAGGTTGATCGTTCACAGAGTATGGAAATGATGAGGGTGAGGTCCGTGATGTGCGTCCCTTTGATCAGCAGGTCTAAAATCAGGGGGGTTATCTATGTGGACTCGGTGAAGAGGCCCCATGGATTTCGAAATGATGACCTTTCTCTTCTCACCGCCTTGAGCAGCTCCGCCGCTATTGCCATAGAGAACGCACTGCTTTACGCCAAAGAAAAGACCGGGACCTTACACTAGATGGCCCCAGCCCTTTTGTACCCCTGACACATCCCCTTCAATCACCCAACACCTTTCCTGCTAAAAAATAAAGAATCCTGGCTACAGGACCCGGCTTTCCTTAAGCCCCATAGGGGCTCATAGGATGAGGCTTCGGCCCTTTTCGAATGGCCGCATCTACTGTGTGGGGGGGGCCTTGCCTCCGGCCCGGCCTCTGGCTCGACTCCGTCCCGTGGGGGACTACGCCCCGGAGGGTAGATCCTACAGCTCGGAGAGAGGGAGAAGAGGGCCGTAGCCTCAGACTGAGGGGAGAAACTGGCAAAAAGCCGAACAAA
>JASFEQ010000178.1:0-8619 GCA_050124735.1 Desulfobacteraceae bacterium
ATTCTTATGCCCGTGGCATTATAGATGGCATTGGCAATGGCTGGTGTTGTGGGATCCAGGGAGCCCTCACCCGTTTCCTTTGCGCCAAAAGGCCCCCGGGGATCATCAGTGATAATATGTGTGATATGTATATCGGGCATCTGGTTGGCCGTGGGAATCGCATATCCCAGGAATGATGGATTCAGGGTCTGTCCTCCATCCAAGCTCAAGTGTTCGGAAAGGGCATACCCCATCCCCATGGAGATACAGCCTTCAATTTGACCCTCTACGGACATGGGGTTGAGGGGTTGCCCGCAATCATGGGCGACGGTCATCCTGAGCACCCTTACCTCACCCGTCCTCAAGCCCACTTCCACCTCGCACACATACGCCCCAAAACTATACGTGGGGGAAAGCTTGTCTGGCGAGCTATATGAACCTCTAACTACCAATGGGGCGCCGTTATTTTTCGCCTGGTAGCGTTTCACGGCGTCGGAGAATGACATGAAAATATCTGGGCTTCCGTCCACAAAGATCTTGCCATCCTTTGCCTTGAGATCTTCTGGATTGGCCTCCAATTCTTCTGCCACAACCTCGAAGATCTCTTCTTTGGCCGAATTAGCTGCATTCAGGGCGGCGTTGCCGGCCGCCACGGTCACTCGGCTTGAGTACGTGCCCATGTCAGGGGGGGTTATTTCTGTATCTGCACTGGTGAGATGGATATCCCCGGGATTGAGACCCAGCACCTCGGCCACAATCTGAGTGAGCACGCTGTCGGAGCCCTGACCAATGTCTGAAGCGCCCGTTAAGACGCTCAATCCACCCCCTTCGCCCGCCCTTATAATGACTGAGGAATGTGCTGAGGAGGTTCTGTTGAAATAAAAGCCTGC
Source organism: Desulfobacteraceae bacterium (assembly GCA_050124735.1). Lineage (GTDB taxonomy): Bacteria > Desulfobacterota > DSM-4660 > Desulfatiglandales > HGW-15 > JASFEQ01. The sequence continues at coordinate 870 of JASFEQ010000178.1, forward strand.
CCCTGAAGGAAATCCTCCACAGCCCAACCCAATCCCATAGGCCTTCTCTGTACCTTTATCCCTGGCCTGCCTTTTTTCGTGCCACCTCGTCTCCATGGAAACCTTTTCCAAACATTCTCGAAATCCTGAGCTCACAATGTTAAATCCGGCGGCTGATTTGTCTCCGGTCTTGAGCCCGTTCCTGATGGCCATATCTAAAGGATCCAGTCCCAACTCCTCGGCGATCATGTCCAGCTGGACATCCTGAGCGAAATGCACCTGGGGCCCACCATGGCCCCGCATGGCTCCGCATGGTGGTTTGTTGGTGTATATGCGATAACCGTCGTATTTAAAATTTTTAAACAGGAAGGGCAGGGTCTGAAAGGTGCCCACCAGGACCGTCGTGAGTGGCCCGAGGCTGCAGTAGGCCCCGCCGTCAAGGATGGCCCTGCATTGCCTGGCTATGATGGTCCCGTCCTTCTTCACCCCCGTTTTCATGGTGATTTCTGTGGGATGTTTTCTTCTTGCGGCTGCAAACTCTTCATCCCGCGAGCAGGCGAGCTTGACGGGCCTCCCGGCATGCTTTGAGAGCAGAGCGGCACAGAACTCCACCGCGGACATACCATCCGACTTGCCGCCGAATCCGCCGCCCACAAAAGGCTTTATGACTCGGATGTCGTCAGGATTCATCCCCAGCGTTAGGCCCAGATGCTGTTGAACATAATAGGGTGTTTGGGTTGATGTGTAGAGGGTCAGTTTCCCTGACAGGTCCCAGCCAGCCAGTGCGGCTCGGGGTTCCATGTACGCATGGATGACTGACTGGGTTGTAAAGGTATCTTCGCGGACGAGGTCGCTCTCCAGAAAACCTTTTTCCACATCCCCTTCATTGATGTGGAATTCCCGGCTAATGTTCCCCGGTGCGTGATCGTGAATCTGAGGAGCGCCAGGTTTCATGGCTTCTTCGGGCGCAAAAACAGCGGGGAGTTCCTCATATTCCACAGCTATCAAATCAAGGGCTTCGAGAGCCACATCAGGGTCAAGGGCTGCGACTGCTGCAACCTCCTCGCCAATGAATCGAACTTTGTCCACGGCCAAGGGATATTCGTCCATATATTTGGCAGATCGGGAGATGACGCCATACTTCACCTTTTCCGTGTCCGCGCCGGTCACAACAGCCTTCACGCCCGGCAATTTCATGGCCTTTTTGGTGTCGATCCTGAGGATTCGTGCATGGGCAAAAGGGCTCCGCAGGATCATTCCACAGAGCATACCAGGCATTGAGATGTCATCCGTATAGGGGGCCTTTCCCGTAACCTTTTCTCTTGCATCTGCGCGTGGGAGCCGCTTCCCTATCAATCTGTATTCGCTCATATGAATAGACCTGCTCTTGGGGAAGGATCCTAAGCGTAGGATGCCTACCCGGCGGAGCCATGTTCGTGCACTCTACTATGAATTTGAATAGGAGAAGACTGTTATCTGTGGGTGAACTCGTCTATGATCGAGACACACATGTCTCCGATGCGCATGAGATTCTCCTTGCTGGATGCCCCCACGTGAGGCAAGAGCACGGTGTTGGGTGCCAGAGTGAGTGGAGTCGCCTCAGGGGGATCCGAGTACCATACGTCGTTGCCGTAACCCCCCAATTTGCCAGATTCCAGGGCCTCAACAATATCCTCCTCAATGACGCATTTGCCTCGGCACGTGTTGACAAGAATCGATCCGTCCTTCATCTTAGAAATAAAGTCTTTGCCCACCATGCCATGCGTCTCGTCGGTTAAGGGCGTGTGCAATGATACATAGTCTGCTTCTGCAAGCAGTTCATCCAAACTCTTCATTTCTGCGAAATCTGATTTCTCCACATATTTATCGTAAGCGATAGTTTTCATGCCAAAGGCCAAAGCCCGTTTGGCCACCTCGGTCCCGATACGACCCATGCCGATCAAACCCAGGGTTTTATTAAAGAGCTCCCTGCGGTTGACCTCTTTCTTGCGCCACTCGCCCATGCACATGCCTTCATGGCAAAACAGGATTCTGTTTGATACAGCGAGCATGAGGGCCAAGGCAACCTCGGCCACGGCGACAGAAGAGGCCTCCGGTGTGTTGCGCACCTCGATTCCCTTTTCTTTGGCATATGCAACATCAATATTGTCTATCCCAACGCCGCCCCGGATGATCAACTTCAGATCTGGCATGCCATCGATGAATTCCTTGGTGCATTTTGTTTTTGATCGGACCAGAATGGCTTCTGCTTCAGCCCTTCTCTCCTTGTCATCAAATACTTCCCCAAATTTGGCCAGCCGTTCCGACAGAGACGGATCGAATGCGTCCGAAATTAAGATTTTCATGCGGTTCCTCCTTATGCGTTGTGTTCGTGAAAAGCGCGTATTTTATTCATTTGGACTGCCTTTTGCAACTCTTTATTTCTTCGGTCGCAAAGCAAGCCCTTTTCCCCATATCTAGCCTTGTATCTAATTAAATTCTCAATATTGGGCAAGCCGGAAATGATTGGTGCCTGAGCTACTGAGATCAGAAACCCGATTTCCCTTAGCGGAACACTCGGGATCCTCGACCCCTTAAGGTGCTGATTATGAGGAGAATATCTGCTTTTCGGCTGAAAGCGCCTTCTTTCCGATCGTTGACAGAGAGGCGCCTTTGACCTATATTGGGCCATCATAAAGGCAATTATTTATGGGTTATAAGACTTTCAGAATTTGAAGGATCACACCATGCATCTCAACAGAGTCAGGCTTTTTCCTGAGAAGTACCCGACCAGGGATCATTATCCTTTTAACCAAGAAATCTTCCTCCAAACCAGAAGCGTTGAATTTCGTTCACCGGTTACCTTTCTTGTGGGAGAAAATGGCACGGGGAAGTCCACCTTGTTGAACGCCCTGTGTAAAAGATGCGGGATTCACATCTGGAAAGCGCCTGAAGGCAGTCGTTTGAGGTCCAATCCATATGAAAAGGCGCTTCACTTGTTCATGGCTGTGGAATGGACGGATGGGGCTGTGCCAGGCTCGTTCTTTGCATCCGAGATATTCCGGGATTTCACGCAATATCTGGATGAGTGGGCCGTGGCAGATCCTGAAATGCTCAAATATTTCGGAGGGAAATCCCTCGTGACCCAATCCCACGGGCAATCCATCATGTCTCTATTCAGGGCCCGCTATAGAATCAAAGGGCTCTATATCCTGGACGAACCTGAGACGGCCCTTTCGCCGAAAAGTCAGGTGGCGTTGCTTGGGATCCTGATGGAGATGAGCAAAGCGGGGCATGCCCAGTTTATCATTGCCACCCATTCTCCCATTCTCCTGGCATGCCCTGGTGCGGACATTTTCAGTTTCGACCATATCCCCATAAAACGGATTGACTACGAAGAGACGGATCACTACAGGATCTATAAAGACTTCCTGGGAGACAGAAAAAAATACGTGCCGGAAATATAACGCCTCTCGTCCCGCTTTCCTTTTGGGCGCCGGATCTTTTAGTTGTCGCCCGCAGGTTTGCTCTCCCTTCCCTTGAAAACTCGTCTTGGAAAAAAAGACCGGAGGCTGCGGTTGTCAGCCTCCGGTGATTTTGTGTCTATATGCCGATTGGCGTCTAGACGCTTCCTGGTTTGTATTGTTGTGGCTTGGGAAGCGGTTCAATATCTGCCAGGGCCCTGTGGATCTCCTCTTCCGGGAGATCATAATCAGACAACTCTCCCCTCAGATAGGCATCATAGGCCCCCAAGTCTATCAGACCGTGACCACTCCAGTTGAAAAGGATCACCTTTTCTTTGCCTTCCTCCTTGGCTTTGATGGCCTCACGGATGACCACTGCCACTGCATGGTTCGTCTCAGGTGCAGAGATGAAGGCCTCAGTTTTGGCAAAAGTGATGCCTGCCTGAAAGGTTTCCAGCTGGGGCACAGACTCTGCACGGATGAGCCCGTCCAAAATGAGCTGGCTCACGAGAGGGGCCATGCCATGATATCTGAGACCGCCAGCATGAATGGGTGCAGGGACAAAGGTATGCCCCAGGGTGTGCATAGGGAGAAGGGGTGTCATCATAACGGTGTCCCCAAAGTCATAGGCAAAGGGGCCCCGGGTCATTGTGGGGCATGAGTTGGGCTCAACGGCAATAATGTCGATCTCCTTGCCGTTGATTTTGTCTCTGACAAAGGGGAAAGCGTGGCCGGCGAAATTACTGCCTCCGCCAGCACAGCCAATGATGACATCCGGATAATCACCCGCGATGGCCAACTGCTTCTGACACTCAAGACCATTGACGGTCTGGTGCATCAGGACATGGTTCAGAACACTTCCCAGGGAATACTTGGTATCCTCGTCCATAACTGCGGCCTCCACCGCCTCGCTGATGGCGATGCCCAGGCTACCCGGTGATTCGGGATTCTCCTCCAGGATCTGTTGGCCTGCCTTGGTTTCCGTGCTCGGACTTGGCACACAGGTGGCCCCCCAGGTCTCCATCATGACCCGGCGGTATGGTTTCTGGTTGTAACTGACCTTGACCATAAAGACCTTGCACCCCAGGCCGAACAGTCCACAGCACATGGCAAGCGCACTTCCCCATTGGCCTGCGCCGGTTTCCGTGGTGATTTTCTTGACGCCGGAAATCTTATTGTAATAGGCCTGGGCAAGGGCCGTGTTGGGTTTGTGACTTCCCGCAGGGCTCACGCCCTCATTCTTGAAGTATATCTTGGCCGGTGTATCAAGATACTTTTCGAGACTGTAGGCCCTGTAAAGAGGGGTGGGACGCCACAAGAGATACTTCTCCAGGACCTCTTCCGGAATATCGATGAATCTTTCCTGACTGACTTCTTGCTCGATTAAAGGCATGGGAAAGATGGGGGCCAGATCATCGGGACCGGCAGGCTGGCCTGTTCCCGGGTGAAGAGGCGGTTCCATAGGTGTAGGCATATCTGCCATGACATTGTACCACTGACGCGGCAACTCAGACTCAGGCAAAAAAATCTTTTTGTCCTCCATAAAAACCCTCCTTATCATGCTTTAAGTAGTTATTTTGGTCCGCATTAACCCTTGCAGCGAAACCCCCTGTGATCACCGCTGTTATCCAGAGTTACGTTCTAACTGTTTCACCCCCTTCCGTGTCCATTCTTATCCTAACGTTCCCCTAGCCCATGAATTTGCACAAAAGAGCCATTGTCCACAAAGACACGCAACGTCATAGAAGGATGGTTGCGCGTCTTCTTTGATCCTAATCAATACAAAGTCAGTATAACTTTTGATTCAATACTGCGGGCTTGTCAAGGGAAAAAACATGCCCCTTACTTTTTCAAGGGTGCATAACTATTTGATTTTTGTGTCATACGGGACCGGGTTCAGGACCACAGTGATATGAGACCCAATATGGATGCATAGCAAAACTGATGGGGTGGAAGAAGATTGTTAAAACGCGGTCAACTTTACAAGAAGAGATTGGGGGGGTATTAAAGGGATCCAAAGGCGTTTACGAGACTGTCGAAAAACCGGTTCCTGAGAGGCTGATGGAAAATGCCCAGATGCAAGGCTTCTGAAGTCCCGAGGAATGAGGCGTACATAGAAGGTCGCCGCAGTGACTTGCCCTGTTAAATCGGCTACGCCGTCTCGCGTAGCGAGAATTTAACAGGGCGGGGGACGAGGATAACGCAGTCCTTCGACCTTGCTCAGCATCGACCCTGAGCCTGTCGAACGGCCTGCCGAACGGCCCTTCGACTTTGCTCAGGGCCATGAGCTTGTCGAATGGCAGATGGGCGTTTTCCGACAGCCTCTACAGCTCCCTAAATCCCCAGAAAGGATATTCCAAGACATATTCGGCAATCTTGCCTGGGCTATTCTCCCTGCTCGCCACCAACCACAAGATACTCCTCTTTTCCTCTGAAGAGATGGGCGCCAGGGGATCCCAATCGGGCGTGAGAATCATGGCGTTGTCGGCGCTATATTCTATATCTCCGGATTCTTTGAAACTGCTCAGGTCCGGCTTGCCACCGTAACCCCCCCCTTCGCCGCGGGAGAGTTCAGAAATAACAAGAAAGGATACACGCTTTTCATCCCGAATGGACTCCATGTGACGGAGCCACTCATCAATACCCGCTCTTCGTTCTGTAAGATCTTTGAACGGAAGCTTGTGTAGGCTGTCCACCACCACGAGCGTGTATTCTCTTCTTGTCTCGTTTTGCAAGAAATCGATCTGCCTTCTCATGATATCGGGGCTCAATTTCCTGTCTGTAACCACCCTGAAATAGGGAAGCATATCCCTGAAAACCTGGGAGGCCATCTCCAACCTCTTGGATGCCTTTGCTTCCAGGTCTTCCTGCCTGATCTCCTTTTCCGAAAGTTTCGCGAGACGGCACAAGGTTCTCGTGTAGATTTTCTGCCGACCGTTTTCAAAATCATAGTATATGACCGGGATCTTCTGCCTCGCCATCTCTGTGGAGACCTGGATAAAGAAACAGGATTTCCCCGCCTTTGGCTGCCCTCCCATGATGTTAATCCCCCGGATACCACTCATGGCCTGATCCATCTTCTCAAAACCACAACTCAAGCCGAGGAGCTCCTTGCCTTTTTCCCTTTCCAGTGAGTCTGTAAATCGCCGTTGCTCTTTCTCGGGTGAGGAAAATGGAGAGAAGGCCTTTGAAGCCTTTACCATGGAAGTCACCGCTGTCCTAAAGCCTTTCCCTTTATCTCTTGCCAGGTGACACAGGCTGTATCCCCGTTCCAAGTGGGATGACCATTTCAAAATTCTGGACTTAAACCCCAGTCTCGTCGCCAAGGAGCGGGCAGCAAGCTGAGCCTCTGGGCTATTAACCAGCACCAGGAGGACATGGTTGACAAAGGCCAATCTTTCCGCGCTTACCAGTTCCAGATCGCCGTAAGAAGGCACACTTATACCGGGATACCCCAGCTCCTTAAGGGTTAAAAGATTGTTTTCCCCATCTGTGATGAACAATGCACCATCCTCGCACCTCTCTATCTCCTGCGTATTAAAGATTCGGAACCCTCCGGAAGAAAACGTTTCGTCGCCGTGCCAGAAACTATCCTCCTCACGATCAGGCAAAACGCATCGAGCTGCATAGCAATTTCCATCTTCCTGAAAATAGGGATAAACGAGATAACGGCCATTGTAGCCCACCTTCATGGCGTCAACAACGCCCCTTGATACACTAAACGCCTTGAAATGGTTATACTCGTTTTCGGTCATGAGCGACCTGAATTTCTTAAGCTCCAAATTGAGGTTCTTGGTGGGAAAAATGATGTCCTGCACAAAGGGTTCCCGATCTGGATCGTGCCCAGGCACATTTTGTGGTGGGATCCCCATCATCCTGGCAAAGTGCGGAGCAAACCCTCCCGGCATACATCTGTTCAAACATCGGAAGTAGCCCATGAAAAAACTCTCAGGATCAAGATATACCACCAGGACGCCGGGCTTTTGCGCTTTGTCTTTTGCGCAAAACGGACATGGGGCCTTAAGAAAATTCCCTTCCATCTTTGCTCCGGGCGTATTTTGAAGATAAAATGTCTTTAGCTCATCAGCACGATCCATATACAGATTTCTCCTCTTCCAGATCCACCGTCTAATTTGGGTATCAGGACTGAAAGCATCATCTTATGGTGTATTCCTGATCACCAGCAAGGTATTACCTGCGAGTTGAGCCCTGCGAAACCGGGGACCCGCCCGAAGGGTGGGGAGTCCAAGCCTAGCGCGGACAAATCCCGCTAAAAGCGGGGGCGCCGAGGAGCGACGACTGAGGCGTATGGATCAATACGCCGCAAG
>JASFEQ010000179.1:0-8578 GCA_050124735.1 Desulfobacteraceae bacterium
CGTTCAGCCTCCGTGCGTATCTATGACCCCCAGACCAAGCAGATGCTCTCCTACGGATCCTATCCCCTGCAAGAGGAATCCAGAGAAACCTTCATCCCCTTGGAGGGGAGTATTGCCGGAGAGGTGGTAAAGAGTCTTCGGACCCACCTGGTCCCAAACATCCAGAAAGAAGAGCTGTATCAAGACAAGGAAGCGGCCAAAAGGAAAAAAGTCTGCTCCATGATGGCGGTTCCCTTCTCCATACCCCGCTTCTCACCCTATGAACGGGATATTGTGGGCGTTATACAGATTTATTACCCGGAACAAGACCGGATCTTCACCCCATTGGAGATTCAGGTCGCTGAGCTCATGGCAAAAAGGCTTAGCTTCGTGGTCGCGCGCAAGAAGATCCTGGGCATGTATAGACTCAACGAAAAAAAGGAGGCGATCGTTCGCAATATCTTTCTGAAGCTGGGATCCAGGGAGGGGGTAAAAATGAAGGAGGTTTTCAACCGTGTCATCCCCGAACTGGCAGATATCATCAATGTGGAAAGCTGCGCCCTATTCTCCATTTCCAACGATCTGAAACACGTGGACCTTGAAGCAGGATATCCTGAGTCCGTTGGATATCATGGAATTGGCAAGAGATTTCCTATTAGCAATGAACCCGCCTTTAAAAGGATTTTGAACCCAGGAAAGCCCCTGCCGGAATCCCCCTATGACGTGGTCACCCTCTCCTACCTACTGGTCATAGATCCTCAAAAGAGCAACCTTGTGTCGGAAGAGGTTAAGCGGTTTGCCGCCAACCATAGCATCAACTCCATTCTCTATGTCCCCCTGAACGTGGGTGAAGAAATCACCCACTTCATGACTTTCGATGCCTTGGACCAAAGGCAGCGCTACTCCGAAGAAGAGATTGAGATATTGCTGTTTTTGGGCAGAGAACTCATGAAAGCCCAGAGGATGGAGCGTCTTGACGATATACTCCATGATTTCAAGAACCCGGCCATTGCGACAGCCGGTTTTGCCCGGCGCCTCAAACAGCTCATCGAAAAAGAAGGGCTGATAGATGAGGATTCCAAGATCAAGAAATATTTACAGATCCTTATTGAAGAGACAAGCCGACTGCAGGAAATGGCCTTGAGCCTCTACCAGGTGGGCAAAGAGCAGGTGGTCAACCTCACAGAGGTCCTTAGAAATCGATTTGATATCAACAAGGAGGCCATCAAGGAGCAACTCAAGCAGGATGTCAGTCTCAAGGAGGGGCCCTTCCATGACCCCCTCTTTGTCTACTGTTATCCGATCCACTTGGAAAGGATCTTAGACAATCTGCTAAACAACGCCACCAACGCCATTCCCATCCATGGAGGGGTCCTCTCTATTCATACCTATACAGACCAGAACTGGGCCTGTGCGGAGATAAGCAATACGGGTCTCATCTCTGAAGAAGAACGTCTCAGGCTACTGGAGGGTGAAGGTCGAGGTCGGGGCCTTTATATTACCCATAGAATCGTTCGGTTGCTGAAAGGAAAGATAGAGGTGAGAGTCGGCAGTGACACCACCACCTTGGTGGTGCGCCTCCCCATCCATGAGGAAAAAGTGCCTAAAGTGAGCTAAAATGCCTAAAGTGTCTAAAGTTCCCGTTACCCGCTGAGGCAGCAAATCAGCAAAACTACCCCTCCAGGTTTATCCTCTACCAAAACAGAACAATCAAGAATATCCTCGTCATGTAATAGCAAAGAGAGCCATTGGGGCTCATACTTGTTTTTTGAATTGTTTATTATTAAGAAAAACCTACACTCAGAAATGCGGTTATTTTCTTCGCCTGGCTTGGTTTTTTATTGAGTGGATATAGGGGGAATGGAACCAATTCCAAGAGCTAATTTTAGTCACTTTAGCTCACTGCTGGTGCGAGTGATCCATATCAAATTGGGAGAAATGACCGGATTTGGCCGCTTGAGGTTTGGGCGTATATTCTTTTGGCTCCGTACCCTCTTTGAAGGCCTGGAAAACTGTTTTCTCCGAGTGCGGACTAGCCAGCAGACCCGTCTTTGAATCTATCTTAGCAAAGACCACGCCCTCTGGGACAGCAAAGTCTTCCACGGGTTGGTCCTTCAAAACCTGGGACATGAAATAGAGCCATATGGGGCTTGCGGCCCTGGACCCCGTCTCTCCTTTGCCCATGGGTCTACGATCATCATACCCTACCCATGCACCTGTGACCAAGCTAGGCGTAAAGCCTATGAACCATGCATCCCTCAGCTCGTTCGTGGTACCCGTTTTTCCGGCCGCTGGCCTTTTTAAGGCCTTTATCCTCCAACCCGTCCCCTCCTGGATGACCGCTCTTAACAGGTCCGTCATGACATGGGCCGTCTCTTTGGAGATAGCCTCCCGAAAGGAAGGCTGATTCTCTTCTATGACCTGCCCGCTTCTGTCCACGATCCTGTTAATGAAAAAGGGCTCAGCCAACATCCCCCCGTTGGCAAAGACCAGATAGGCCCGAGTAAGCTCATACAAAGAGATCCCTGACGATCCAAGGGCGAGTGAGAGATCGGGGCTCAATTCAGACTCAATGCCCACACGCTCTGCATACTGTATCGCATGGTAGACCCCAATCTCCCTTAGTATCTTAACAGTAATCACATTTCTGGACATGATAAGGGCCGTCCTGAATAGGGTCGGGCCAAAAAACTTCTTTTTATAGTTCTTGGGCCGCCATATCTCCTCCTCCGGACTCCCCTTGGAGATATACGGAGCATCGAGAATCACGGTCGAAGGGTTCATTCCCCGATCAAGGGCTGCAGCATAGATGATGGGTTTGAACGCCGATCCTGGCTGGCGTCTCGACTGTATGGCACGGTTAAACTGGCTCACATCAAAGTCCCGACCGCCCACCATAACTCTAACCCTGCCGCTGTGCGCCTCCATACTGAGAAGGGCACCCTGAATCTCAGGCTCCTGCTCCAGAGAGAGGATCCAATCAAAGGGTGGCGTACCTTTATCCTTTATCCGGACGAGGACCACATCCCCGGTTTTGAGCGCTTTGCTGGGAAGCTTAAGACTGTTTGCATAATAGGGTACCTCAGGATTCGGGGCTCTGGCCCATTTCATCTCAGAGGTGGGGAGAAGCCCACGTTTTCCACCGTAGCTGATGACGACTTCTCCTTTTTGGTCGTTCACGTTCTCCACGAGACCTTCAAGCACCGAATTCGCCTCAAGGAGATCCTGCTGCAGTTTTCTTGCCGTCTCTTCTCTAAATGCGGCCATCTCCTCTTGAGAAAGATGACGAAGGGTTCCACGGTACCCCTCTCTTTTATCTAGTTCTTTCAACCCCTTGCTCAGAGCTGCTTGGGCAGCACGTTGCATCTCAAGGTCCAAGGTCGTATAGACCTTGAGTCCTCCTCTGTACAAGAGTTCTCGCCCATATTTTTTCTCCAGATATCTGCGCACGTGCTCCGCAAAATAAGGCGCTTTGGAAAAGGAACTCTCATCCCTCTCCTCAATTTGAAGCTCCGCGTTCAGGGCCTCTTCCTCTTGCGTTTCTTCGATATAGCCCTCTTCACGCATCCTCTCCAACACATATTCCTGTCTTGCCTTGGCCCGCTCGAAGTGTGATATCGGGGAATACCGACTTGGCGCCTGGGGAAGTCCTGCAAGTAGGGCAGACTCTGCGAGATTCAGTTCCGTGGCTCTCTTGTTAAAATAGGTGCGGGCCGCGGCCTCAATCCCATAGGCCCCATGCCCCAGATAGATCTGATTCAAATAAAGGAATAGAATCCTCTCCTTTGAGAAGTTCTTTTCTATTTGTAGAGAGAGCAACGCCTCCCTCGCCTTCCGCTTATATGTTTTCCTCGGATTCTTTAAGAGTAAAGATCTGGTGACCTGCTGCGTAATGGTACTTCCACCCTGCTCTATTTTACCTGCCATGAGGTTCTTGATAAGGGCTCTGGCTATGCTCAGGATGTCTACGCCCTCATGTTTGAAAAAACGGGCATCTTCGGCCGCAATGAAAGCGTTGATAAGCTGCTCTGGAACTTGATCGAGGGGAACCACAATCCTCTTCTCCTCCCAAAATCTGCCAATCACCTCACCGTCATCGCTGAACACCTCCGTTATTATCGGTGGGTTGTATTCTCTCAGCGAGCCTATATAGGGGAGATTACTGGACCAAATATACCATAAGACGGCCACAATGCTCACCGCAAACAGGCCCAAGACCAGACTGCTCCACAATATGAAACGAAAAAACCTCTTCATCTAAAGGATCTCCGATCAAGCGTCCTGTATTGGATGGCCTCGGCCACATGATGGGCCCTAATATGGGGAGTGCTTTCCAGATCAGCGATGGTTCTCGATATCTTCAATATTCTGGAATGGGCTCGGGCGCTCAAGCCAAGCCTGTCCATCGCCTTTTCCATCAGGTCATTTGATTCTCCATCAAGCCCACAGAACTGTCTGATATGGCGACTGCTCATACCGGCGTTGGTATGGATTTTCATCTTCTTAAAGCGTTCACTTTGAATCTTCCTGGCCCTCTTCACCCTCCCTGAGATCTCCGACGAGGATTGTCCGCTCTCACCCGAGGCAAGGTCCTTGAACGGAACCGGGGGCACTTCCATATGAATGTCTATCCTATCCATCAGAGGTCCAGATATTTTTGAGCGATACCTCCGAATCTGAAGAGTAGAGCAGTGGCACTCCCGTTTGGGATCGCCAAAAAATCCGCAGGGGCAGGGATTCATGGCGGCAACGAGCATAAAATTGGCTGGATAGGTGACCGTTGAACTGGCTCTAGAAATGGTCACGTGGCCATCTTCCATCGGCTGTCTGAGGACCTCCAATACATTTTTCTTGAACTCAGGCAGCTCATCCAGGAAAAGCACGCCATTGTGCGCAAGACTCACCTCCCCAGGTTTGGGGTTCTGACCACCTCCTATCAAGCCCGCATCAGAGATGGTGTGATGGGGAGATCGAAACGGCCGAGTGCTTATGAGACCGTGCCCTTTGGGCATCATGCCCATGACACTGTAGATCTTAGAGGTCTCTAACGCCTCCTGGAAGCTTAACTCCGGAACAATGGTATGCAGGCGTCTGGCGAGCATGGTCTTTCCTGCACCCGGTGGTCCGATCAAGATCAGGTTATGACCCCCCGCAGCGGATATCTCTAAGGCCCTTTTCACATCTTCCTGACCTCGAACGTCGGCAAAATCGAATTTATTGCTTGGCCCCCTAAAAAGCTTCTTAATATCCACCTGGAACGGTTTTCTATTTTCCACACCCGAAAGCGTCTCAATGAGCTGTGAGAGGGTCTCCACAGGGTAGATGTGAACGCCTTCCACAACGGCCGCTTCGGCCGCATTTTCCTTGGGCAAGAATACCCCTTCCAGGCCCTTCTCTTTTGCTGTAATGGCCATGGGAAGCACACCCTTGATGGGTCGAATAAGGCCATCAAGGGAGAGTTCCCCCAAGACCAGATGCTGACCATATGATTCCTTTGACACCAGGCCCGTGGCAGCCAATATACCCAGTGCCATGGGAAGATCGAATGCGGACCCCTCCTTTTTTATATCTGCGGGGGCCAGATTTACAGTGATTCTGTCAGAGGGAAAGTGGTAACCGGAATTCTTTATGGAGGTCTTAACTCTGTCTTTGCTTTCTCGAACCGCCCCTTCCGGAAGACCAACGGTGGAGAAGGAGGGAAGACCCTGGGAAATATCCACCTCCACTTCCACAACATAGCCCTCTATACCGATCACTGCACTGCTGAGGACTTTGGCCAACATGAAAAGGTATCTCCAGAGAAATTTATGCTTGTCATCCTTGATATCGCCTTTACATTTAACAATAGAAATGTTACAAAGTAAAGTTTATTTGATTTTGAGCTTTTTTGGTTTCAATTTGTCAGGTCACAGGAGTATAACATGGCACGAATTACAGTGGAAGATTGTTTGCAGAAAGTAAACAACCGCTTTGCCCTGATTCACATGGCGGCAAAACGCGTTAGGCAGCTCAGGAAAGGCGCCGAACCCTTGGTTGTTGCGAAAAATAGGGATGTGGTGATTTCTCTCAGAGAAATTGCCGCGGGAAATGTTGTCAAAGGGGAAGCTATCTCACAGCAAAGTCTCCTCAAGGATAATGAGGATGAACTTTTGGATGAACCAAAAGGAGAAAGCCCTGAAGTAGCCCCAGAAGAGGAAAAAGGCGAGCAGTCGGACGCCTGAAGGAAAACCGAGCATGCAAAAGAGGGATTATTATGAGGTCCTTGGGGTCTCCCGGGATGCCGGGGAGGAAGATCTTAAGAGGGCCTATCGAAAATTGGCCATGAAATATCACCCCGACAAAAACCCGGGTGACAAGGAGGCAGAAGAGAGATTCAAGGAGGCCGCTGAGGCCTATGAAGTCCTCAGAGACGGAGAAAAGAGAGGGATATATGATCGGTTCGGCCACCAGGGTCTAGAAGGTACAGGCTTCAGGGGTTTCACTGGTTTTGAAGATATCTTTTCCAGTTTTAGCGATATCTTTGAGGATTTCTTTGGCTTTGGGACCCGAAAGAGGAGCAAGGTTAGGGCCGGGAATGATCTTCGATATGATTTGGAACTCACATTGGAAGAGGCCTTTTCTGGCAAAGAAGAGGTGCTCGCTTTTCATAGGTGGGAAGCCTGTGATAATTGTCATGGATCAGGCATAACGCCTGGTAGTGAGCCCCAGATCTGTGCCACTTGTCAAGGTCGCGGGCAGGTGGTTAGGTCCCAGGGATTCTTTCAGATAAGCACCACATGTCCTGCCTGCCATGGTCAAGGGCGAATCATAACAGATCCCTGTGAAGGGTGCAGAGGCGGAGGGAAGGTCAAGGTTAAGCGAGAAATCACGGTTAAAATCCCACCAGGGGTGGATACGGGTTCTCAACTGAGACTCCGAGAGGAGGGGGAACCAGGTGAATATGGTGGGCCGCCCGGGGATCTCTTCGTGGTCATTCGGGTGAAAAATCACGAGTTTTTTGCCCGTGAAGGTGATCACCTCTTATGTGAGATTCCCATATCATTTGTCCAGGCAGCATTAGGAGACACTATCAAAATCCCGATACTTGGAGAAGATGGGGAAAAGGCGCTGAAAATACCCAGCGGAACCCAGCCGGACGAGATTCTGTCTCTACCTGGCCAGGGAATGCCAACCCTCAGGAGAAACAAAAAAGGAGATCTTTTTGTGAAGATCGCCGTGAAAATACCTAAGAAGCTTAACCAGGAACAGAGAGAACTTTTGAAGGCGTTTGCAAAGGCTGAGAATTCAAAAAAATCGAAAAAAGCAAAGAATTTTTGGCACAAAAGGAAAAAAGAGGGGAAAGGATGAAATCTGGATTTTTCGTTCGTAGTGGGTTATAAACTTTTGTATGTAGGGGGAAATTTGTAGAGCCATGTTAACGAAGAAGAAACTGCAATATTTTAGGGAACTGCTCAACGAAAGACTTGACGAACTCTTGAGTGAGGCAAACAAGACGGTTACCGGCATGACCGCCCACAAGGAGAATCTGCCTGATCCTTCAGATAGGGCGTCCCTGGAGTCGGACAGGAATTTTACCTTGAGAATTAGAGACAGGGAGAGAAAACTCATAGTAAAGATCAGAGAGGCCTTGGACAGGATTGAAGACGGGACTTACGGGATCTGTGAGGAATGTGAAGAAGAGATTTCCGCAGAAAGGTTAAAGGCTCGCCCTGTAACCACCTTGTGTATTGAGTGCAAAAAGAGGCAGGAAACTGAGGAAAAGGTCAAGGGATTGTAACTCACATCCTGCGCATTCTGAGAGCCATGGCCGGTACAGATTCCTTGTGCACGGCCTTTTTATTGCTGGGCCCTTGCTGAAGAAGTTGAAGGGCCATCTCCCCAATGCTCATCGATTATACTTCCCCTAGCGAATGTGATAGTATGACTTGAAGACAAAAACTTCAGAATTTTGGCGACCTTCAAGAGTGTTGGTATCTGATGTTTTTCTTCACGATGTTGTTCTGCCCATGATGGTGAGAAAGAAATTCGATACAGAGGTGAGGGAAAAGAGCCAGGACGTGGCCCATAAAGAGGTCATAACCACCCATATCAACGCCGATTTTGATGCCCTCGCCTCCATGATTGCTGCCCAAAAACTCTATCCGGCCGCAACCCTCGTCTTTTCCGGTTCCCAGGAAAGGAATCTCAGGAACTTCTTTCTCCACAGCACCTCATACATCTTTAATTTTACCAAGATAAGGCAGATAGATTTTGACAGGATCAAAAGACTCATCCTCGTTGACACCCGGCAGAGGACCCGAATTGGAAAATTTGCCGAACTGGTGGACAAAGAGGATGTGGAGATCCATATTTATGATCATCACCCCCATTCTGAGGACGATATACGGGGAGATAAGGAGGTGATTCAGGAAGTGGGCTCCACCACTTCTATCCTTACTGCGATTCTGAAGGAAAGGGGTGTCTCCATTTCTGCTGATGAGGCGACCATTATGTGCTTGGGTATCCATGAGGATACGGGTTCATTCACCTTCCCCTCCACCACACCTGAAGATTTTCTCGCGGCCGCATGGCTCACGCAACAAGGGGCCAATCACAATCT
>JASFEQ010000180.1:0-8565 GCA_050124735.1 Desulfobacteraceae bacterium
GGGAAGTCTTTGGCTCGAGAAGTACGCAAATGAATCTGAACTGAGGGCAAAACAATTTTTCCCTACCTCGAATCCCCCATGCAAGCATAACCATGAGAATCAACAGCCACATCATGATCATGGTCCAGAAAAGTTGGGGTATGTGGCCTTCTCTTTTGAGGAATCCGAACCCTTGGACGAAGACTGTTTCTGGCAATTTACCCAGCAATTGCCCTGGGAGCTATTTCGCATGAAGGGATGGGTTCGCTTTCCTGATCGTACGCTCATGATCAATTATGCGGGCGGAAGGAGCGAATGGGGAGAGTGGGACGGAGAAGCAGGAACACGTCTTGCCTTCGTAGGCCTGCGGGTAGACACGGGGGGTACCATTGAAAGACTCAAAAACTGCATTGCCCGATCCTAGGCATTTTTTGAATCAGGTTCACCTGTGACCCACTGTATGGAAACTTCATCTTTTGCTTTCAATAACGGCCTTCCATGCAAAGAAAGGGGGTGAAAATTTCCTTTGGTTGGCCGGATATCCGTTCATTCATATCATCTTACTAATATTAAGGAGGGAATCAAATGGTAACCAACGAGAGGAAGAGTGAAATTCTCAAAGGCCTTCATGATGGCGTCGTAGACTATGACGAGGACAAGGTTGTAGAGCTGAGTCAAGCGGCTGTGGGTGAGGGGATGGATGCCTATGAGGCGATTATGGACGGCCTGGCGGCTGGCATGGAAACGGTTGGAAAGCTTTACGACTCCCAGGAGTACTTTGTACCAGAGGTCTTGATGTGCTCTGATGCCCTCTACCAGGGACTGGACATTTTGAAACCCCACATGAAAGACGCGGCAGATAAGGTCAAGGGCCAAGTGGTCATTGGCACGGTTGAAGGAGATGTGCACGATATCGGAAAGAATCTGGTGAAAATGATGTTCGAAGTCGCTGGTTTCACGGTCCATGACCTGGGCCGAGATGTGAAGCTGGAGCGGTTTGTGGATGAGCAGTTGAAGACGGACTCCGAGATTGTGGCCCTCTCCGCCCTGATGACCACGAGCATGCTGGCCATGCCCAAGGTGATCGAAATGATAAGGTCGAAGAACCCCAACGTGAAGGTCATGGTAGGGGGAGCACCCATATCCGGAGAGGTGGCGGATAAGTACGGTGCCGATGGATACGCAGACAATGCGGCCAATGCGGTGCAGGAAGCGATTAATATGGTGGCCAGTCTGAGAGATATGAAATAGAAGGGATAAAAGAAAGGAGGAAATTCCATGGAAGAGGCCAAACAACCAAGGCAAGAAACCATGTCACCGGGTGAGCGTATGCATGCCATTCTTGCCCGCCAGCGCCCGGATCGTGTACCATTCATGCCATTTATCTTCGGCTACTGTGCGAAGAACGTGGGCTATCCCATTCGCACGGTTTATGAAGATCCAGAGAAGTGTTTCTGGGCCCAGATGTGGACGGCCGAAATGTTCGGTTACGATGGGGGAGCCCTTTATGGCTATGCTTCCTATGGAGGCTGGGAGTTTGGTGGGGATATAAAGATGCCTGAAAGTGAGTGGGAGCAGGCACCCGTCGTCACCCGTTTTCCTGCCACGACACCAGAGGAGGTGGATGCCCTTGAGGTGCCCGAAGTGGAGACGGCCGGCTGTTATCCTATCCATATTGAGTTCTGCAAAATCCAGCAGCAGTTTGGGATGCCGGTTATGGTCTTCGTGCCCTTACCCTTTAATGGAGCGGGGAACGTGTGCGAGGTGGATGTGCTTTGCCGCTGGATGCTGAAAAAGCCGGATACGGCCCACGCGTTGATCCGCAAAGTCACGGATTTCGCCAATAAAGTGACAGATTATTTCGTTGAAAAATTCCCCAACTACCCCATGTTGGTCTTCACCGGAACAGCTTCAACAGCCAACCAGATCATCTCTCCTAAGCATTTCAAAGAATTCGTGCTGCCTTATGATCAGGAGGTGCACAAGCATATCCTGGACAGCGGGATAAGGAATATCTTCTGCCACATCTGCGGGGAGCAGAACTTGAACCTGCCTTATTGGCAGGAGATCGAATATGGCGACCCCGGTATCCTCAGTTTTGGACACGAAGTGGACCTGAGGAAGGCCATAGAGATGTTCGGTGACAAGCACGCAATCGCAGGGAATGTTGAACCACGGATAATTCAGGAGAGCACATGGCAAGAGGTTTATGAGAAGTGTAAGGAGGCCATCCTCAAGGCCAAAGATGCGCCAAACGGGTATCTCCTGATGGCTGGATGCGAAGTGCCGGTCCAGGCGCCACCCTATAATTTCTACGCCATGAAAAAAGCGATTATGGATTACGGTTTCTACGATTAGGTTGAGGGGGCTCGATGGCCGAAGCGTCATCGGGTGAAAATGACCTATGCCCATATTTGAATATCAGTGCCGGTCATGCCGGTTTGAATATGAATATCTGGTCCTAAGGCAGAGCGAGGGCGTACCGAACTGTCCCCGCTGCGGGAGTTCTAACGCCCAAAAAATCATGTCATCCGCATCTGTCGTCCGATCCCCTTCGCAGAAAGCCACTGCCAGGGCTGCAGCCCTGGCAAATGTTGACTCCTCAAAGCCTCAGGAAGTGGCAAGGTATTTCAAAGAGTATGGCTCCCGTTTTGGCGACTCGGATTTCAGGGGTACAAAGGCGTGGAAAAATGCGGTGGATCGTGTTTCAGAAGGAGGCCCTACCCTGGAAGAGGAGTGACGCTCCCCGCCCTAAAGGGCGGGGCATCTGACACTTGCCTAGACAACTTCCTCCCCCTTGACGGGGGAGGATTGAGCCTGCCCGCCATCGCGAGCTGCTCAGGCGAGGTGGGGGTGAATGCCCAGAGGCTTCACCCTCCCCTTTATTTATAAGGAGGTTGTATGTTTCAATTTCAGAAGGAACAGAAGGTCTGCGAGATTGCCGGTGTCAAATTCGGAGGTCAGCCCGGTCAGTATCCGACGGTGATTGTGCCGTCAATCTTTCAGAAGGGGGATAGGGTCTTTGAGGGGAGGAAACGAAAAGAGGGTTTCGACGAGAAACGTGCTGAGGCGCTTTTAACAACAACCCATAAGCTATCCCAGGAGACGGGGGTACCCTGCATGGCAGACATCGTGGCCAATACGGGTGAAGAATTTAAACGATACATTGATTTTGTCACGGGTGTGACCAGTATGCCCTTCTGTATCGACGCCTGGGTCATGAAACCGAAGCTGGAGGGTGTCCGTTACTGTGCAGAGAGAGGGCTCCTGGATAGGATGTTCTATAACAGTTTGACCATCTGGGAAGAGCATATTGAAGAGGAGGTTAAAGAGATTAAGGAGATCGGTGTGAAGCATGTTTTGTTGGTTGCATTTGATCAAGAGGATCAGATGCCTTCAGGCCGGATTACGGGGACCCAAAAATTGCTGGATGTCATTGAAAAGGCGGGCGCGGAATTTGAAAGCATCTTCGTAGACACCTCAGTGATGAACGGTCCAGCGACCGCTCTCTGTTCGATGGCAAACAAGATGATCAAAGAAAGATGGGGATTTCCCTGTGCCAGTGCCCCATCCAATGGATCCTATATGTGGAAAGAGGCGCGAGAGATGTGGGGATTCAACGGGTGGGCCGGAGTAGACGCCGCCCTAGAAGGACTTGCAGCCGCCATGTATCATGATATGATCTTTGCAGGGCCCATGGCCGGCTCGCCCCGCCTTTTTCCAGCCATTGCCATGGCTGATGCCTTTGCGGCAACCCTGGCTTTTGCGGAAACAAAGAAACCACCTGCAACGGGCACCCATCCCTTAAACAAACTTTTCCCCGAATTTGCAGAGCAACTAAAGGGGATGTGAGGCATTTTGTTTATCAATACTTTAGGAAGTTCATAGAGAGGGGTTTAAAATGAGCAACATGACGCCAAAGGAGAGAATTAAAAAATTTTTCAAAAAAGAACCTGTTGATGTGATGCCCTGTTTCAGCGGCATGGGAATGGTCACCGTTCAAGCGATTGATCAGATGGGAATCCGTTTCCCGCAGGTCCATACGTCCGCTGAAAACATGGCCCGTTCGGCCATGACATCGGCTGAGATTTACGGTTTTGATTCCGTAGTCATTCCCTATGACATGTGCACCGTGCCCGAGGCATTGGGACGGGGAATCAGCCTTTATGAAGATTCAGAGGAGATTCTATACCCCACGGTTCCTTCCAAATGGCCTACCCTGGGAGATGTGGAGATCCCAGAGGACTTCATCTCGATGGGTAGAATGCCCCTGATCGATGAGGCTTTCGGCATTCTGAAATCTCAATCGGATGGGAGATTCGCCATAGGCGGTTGGGTATTGGGACCCTTTACCATGGCGGGTCAGCTCATTGAACTGGATATTCTGCTCAAGGGGACCAAAAAATTCAAAGAACAGGTTGAGGATTTCCTGGGCAAGATGACCGATCTGGTGACAAAAGTCGCCCGGCATTATCAGGCCCTTGGGGTTGATTACATGAATATTAGAGAGATGGGAACCGGAACAGACCTGCTCTCGCCGCGCATGTGGAAGAACCTTGTCCAACCAAATCTCCAAAGGATTTTCGATGCCCTGGCGTCCCCAAAGATCCTCCATATTTGTGGCTCCACGGATATGATCATAGAGATGATGAATGATTGCGGGGCGGATGCGCTAAGTGTGGACCAGAAGAATAATCTGGCTGATTCTCGAAACAAGCTCGGCGACTCGGTGCTCCTTCTGGGCAACTTCGATCCTTTCCAGACCCTCGTGCAAATGGAGACCGACCAGGTGGAACCGGTCATTAAGAAGTGCATTGAATCCGGCGTAGACGCAGTCTGGCCTGGTTGCGACCTCTGGCCTGCGGTCAAGAAGGAGAATGTGGAGGCCTACGTGCAAGCTATCAGGGAATACGGCAAAGGCGCTTCGCCGGCTGTTGGGAGGGTTTAGGTCTCTTGGGCACCCCGATCTTATATGGAAGAAGGAGATAGGTGAATGGACGATAAAAAGGCCATGGTGATCTTTCAGCCCTCAGGCCGAAGGGGAGAAATACCAAAAGGAATTTCCTTGATCGAAGCCGCAAGGTTGCTCGGTGTGGACATCGAGACCTTGTGTGGGGAGAAGAGGGTTTGCGGGAAGTGCAAGGTCCGGGTCGAAGAAGGGCATTTCCAAAAATTCAACATCCGCTCCAGCAAATCTCATGTGAGCCCGTGGCAGGAGGAAGAGGAAAAATTCATCGATGCCGAAGGCAAGGAACAGGGCTTTCGGTTGGGTTGTGTTGCCAAAGTGGAAGGCGATGTCCTGATCTTCGTTCCTGAGGAATCGCGTGCGGGAAAACAGGTGGTGAGCAAAAAGGCCCGAGATATTAAAATTGAACATAATCCGGCTGTGAAGATCTACTATGTGGAAGTGCAACCACCCGCCTTTGAGGAGCCCACCGGCGATTTTGAACGGATATGCAGGCAGCTGGAAAAGGAATACGACCTTAAAGATTTAAAGATCGATATTTCCGCCCTGCGTCAGCTTCCCACGGCCCTGCGCAACGGGCACTGGAAGGTGACCGTCAGTATCTGGAACGACCAGGAGATCATCCGGGTCAGGCCTGGCAGGGTCGAACATGCCTACGGAATCGCCATCGATGTGGGGACCACCACAGTGGCCGCGTATTTTTGCGATCTCACCACTATGGAGGTGGTGGATACGGTCACCCTCATGAACCCCCAGTGCAAGTATGGCGAAGACGTGATGGCCCGCATCACCTTCCACATGACGACGGAAGATGGCCTAGAGCGGATGAGCGACGATATTATCGAAGGGCTCAATTGGTTGATCAGCGAAGCCATCAAAAACACGCACCCACCTAAGAAGAAGAAAAAGGATGAGGAAGGGAATGAGGAATGGGTGGAGGTGCCAGAAGAGGGAAAAACCTATCTCCGTCTCTCCCTGGAGGACGTTGAGGACATAACCGTCGGGGGCAACACGGCTATGCACCACATCCTGCTCCGGTTGAACCCGGAATTTGTTGGACTCGCTCCTTTTCCACCGGTGATCCACCACAGCTTGGACATCAAGGCGAGGGACCTGGGCATTCATGCCAATCCCGGTTCCTATATGTTCGTCCTCCCCAATGAGGCAGGATTTGTGGGTGCGGATAACGTGGGCGTGTTGATCGCAGAAGAGCCTTACAAGACCGATGAGATCCAGCTTATTATTGACATCGGAACCAATGGCGAGCTGGTTCTGGGGAACAAGGAGAAGATGATATCCTCTTCCTGCGCCACTGGGCCGGCTCTGGAGGGTGCCCAGTTGCTGTTCGGTATGCGGGCAGCGCCAGGCGCCATTGAGCGAATCAAGATTGATCCTGAGACCCATGAGGTGGATTATAAGGTCATCGGGCGGGATGCCTGGAAGAGCTACTCCAAACCGGAGGAGATGAAAACAAAGGGTATCTGTGGGTCAGGGATTCTGGACGTGCTGGCAGAGCTTTACCGGGCAGGCGTGGTTCTGAAGAGCGGAAGATTCAACCCCGATCAGAAATCCAAACGGTTCCGGAAGAACCCTGACAATGGCCAAGCAGAATTTGTCCTTGCTTGGGCTGCAGAGACGAGCATTGAGAAGGATGTGGTTATTACGCAGCGAGACGTGCGTCAAATTCAGCTAGCCAAGGGAGCACTTCATGCGGGCTGCAAACTCATGATGCGACGTATGGGTATGGACAAGGTGGACAAGATAAAGATTGCGGGTGCATTTGGTACCCATGTGGACAGGGAAAAGGCCCTGATCATGGGGCTCTTTCCAGACTGTGAAGTTGAAAGGATTCTTTCAATAGGCAATGCGGCTGGAGATGGATGCCGGTCTGCACTCTTGAACCGTGGGAAACGTGACGAGGCCAATTGGGTTTCCCGTAATGTGGAATATATTGAACTGACCGTTGAAAAAAACTTCCAAAACGAGTTCATGGGGGCCATGCAGATACCCCATATGAAGGATGAGTTTCCCCACCTGAAAGGCCTTGTATCCGATGAAATCCTTCATCAAAAATAGGGGCTAAAAGATTGACGATTGACGACTGAAGCTTGAAGGCTCAAAAACTGTTTCTTCAAATATTCTATCTTCATTCGAAAGTTATGGATTCTTAATAAGCGGGTTGATTTGGAGGCTGAATCTAAGTCTAGGAAAGATATTGTCCGGGTGATAGCCGAGCCCGGGATCTGCGGCTTTTCCTGTGACGTAGAGGCGCGCAAAACAGGGCGACGCACCGTCTCTGTTGAGATCAAGGGTTCGGGGTGCGAGCAGGCCCAGCGTCTATCCAGCCTTTTGGAAAAAATGAGCATGAAAGATCTTTTTGCCCCGGTAACCCAGAACCCGGTTTTTCTCGCTGCACAGGGAGCGGGCTGTCACCCTTCCTGTCCCATTCCTATTGCCATATTGAAGGCTGCTGAAGTGGCGATGAATATGGCCCTTCCAAAGGGAGTGCTTATCAAGTTCAGATCATGAAAGGGTGGTATGTTCTCGTTTCTCTTTGCCTTTCTTCCCGTCTCTCACCCAACTTTTCCGTTGCGTCAATGCATATGATAATATAACCTCAAAATATTCTTAAATCCATTCCAGAAAGATAGCATGTTAAAGAAAGGTTTGATACAGGTCTATACCGGGGACGGTAAGCAGACCAATTTCGCCCCAATGGGACTGAGTCTCCGCGCAGCAGGCCATCACCTCCGCACCCATATGACATGTTTTCTGCGCCATGAGTGGATGGATGCAGCTGACATGGTTTCCGGTCTTCTCAAACCCTATCTGGTGATTGAGCATGTAGAGACGGAAGGTTCTCCCCCCAACGGCAAATGGAATAAGGCGGCGATGTATAAAATGAGGCAATCCTTGAAAAGGTCTCAAGAGGCCCTTCAAGGCGGAGAATTTGACATTGTCGTACTAAATGGGATCAACGAGATCTGCAGCCAAGACATAATCTCCTTTGATGATGTGCTGGCGTTGATGAGAGAAAAACCCGATAATGTGGAATTGGTCCTCACAGGCCCAGGGGCGAATGATGAGATCATAGAAAGGGCCGATCTGGTTACGGAAATGGTCTGCCAGACAGCAAAAGAGAGCCCCCAAAAGGGGAACAAACACCACATCATAGCGCCTACTGAGGTGGTTACAGGAAATGGCAAGGGCAAGACTACCTATTGTTTAGGGAAAGCGATGATGATGTCCTCTCTGGGTACTCGATCTACCATTCTCCAGTTCATCAAATCCCCCAGGGCCTATGGGGAGGTAAAGGCCATTGAAAGACTACCCCACCTGGAAATTAAGACCATGGGTGAAGGCTTCCTGGATACGCACGCCGCAGTTCCCAGCAAGAAACACTTAGGGACAGCTAAGCGGGCATGGGAAGAGTGCCTCAGGGAAGTCTTTTCGCTCCAGTATGGACTTATCGTCATGGACGAAATAAACATCGCCACATATTACGAACTAGTCAGTGCGGAAAGGGTTCGGGAGATGCTTTTCTTAAAGCCCGAGAAGCTTCATCTTATTCTGAGCGGTCGAAATGCTCACTTGGAGGTGATGGAAGTCGCATCAACCCT
>JASFEQ010000181.1:0-8554 GCA_050124735.1 Desulfobacteraceae bacterium
TTGTGTTTCCGACGAATTCGATCCTCCTGATATAGATATTCCCTCCTTCTTTGATTTCATAGATCAATGAGACCTCATTTTGCGGGAGTTCTTCAATCCTCTCCTTGATTTCCACATTGTAATAACCCTTTTGATGATAATATTCCTTTAGTCTATTGATGCTCTGTTTGATCTCACCGCGATTGAGGATGGAATACTCCTTAATTCCAACTTCTTCCTTTAGTTTTTTCTCTTTCTCTTCTTCGTTGCCCTCAAAGACGATCTGGGCAATGGAAGGTTTTTCATGCACGCTAAAGGTGACAACCTTTCCTTTGGCTCCGTCTTCTATATCTATGCTTACGTCCGTGAAGAATCCCAGTTTGTAGATGGCCCTCAGATCCTTATTGAGCTGGTCGGGGTCAAGCCCATCTCCTCTCTTGCTCTGAACCATGGCCAGGATGGCCGCGCTCTCAATACGCTTATTGCCTTTAACCTGAATAGAGTCAATCTGTAAGATACCTATGACCTGATTGTAAATGCTCGCCGAAGCCCTTTGGGTGGCGTCGGACAATTTATCCAAATCATCCTCCACCATAAACAGAGAAAAGGGAGGTTTTTTCCCGGTTATATCAAAAACCTTTAGGTCCATGCTGATTTTTGTACCTATTTGTGTGAGGCTTCCCGCGATGACCCAGTCAGCCCCCATGTCTTTGCCAATGGCCAGAATGTCCTTCTCTTCCATAACAGGCAGATAGGCCGATGGATGTCTATTGATCACATCGGGACTGACCATGTTTAGTCCCTTCTTGGCCAGACGGGCCGTGAGCATCTCCTGTAATCCCTTTCTGAGGTGATCCAGGGGCTTGGGCGCATAAATTCTGAATGGTAGCACCGCCACCTTTCCCTTTTCTTCCGCGTAGACCAGCATGGGCACTAAAAGGCAGAAAACCATGAGAGCCGCTATCCTGGAAATCCTCACGTGCAAAAAGACCAATTCCTTATCACCCCGGTTCAATCTCATAGACTTCTTTCACAAAATCCGCCCATCCACTATCTCCATCTGCCGCGACATCATTTCTGCCAAACGCTGATTGTGCGTGGCTATTACCAGGGCCAAGCCCTCTTCACTGTTAAGTCGAAGCAGGAGGTCCATAATTCCCTCCCCGGTAATCCGGTCCAGATTCCCCGTGGGTTCGTCAGCCAACAGCAGCTTTGGCCTCATGATCAATGCCCTGGCGATAGCAACCCGTTGCTGTTCGCCGCCAGAGAGCTCCCCTATCCGGTGATGCATCCTATCTCCCAGCCCAACTTTCGCGAGAATCTCCCTTGCCCATTCCATCGCTTTCTTCTTGTTAGATCGCGCAATCAGACCAGGCATAACCGTGTTTTCCAGGGCATTAAATTCGGGAAGGAGGTGATGGAATTGGAATACAAACCCTATGTCCCTATTTCTTAGTCTGCATAGGGCCGCTCCATCCAGTTCATTCACATCGCGGCTCTCGAATCGCACCACGCCTTCGGTGGGCGGCTCAAGGGTGCCCATGATAGTGAGCAGAGTGGATTTTCCCACTCCAGAGGCCCCGGTGACGGAGAGGCTCTCCCCGGGGTGGACCACAAGATCGACGCCCTTCAAGACCTCTATGAGGTGTCCACTATGGATAAATGACTTGTAGATGTTTACCAGTTCAATCATTGGATGTACCACTTCTACTCATACCTGAGCGCTTCAACAGGATTCAACCGGGAGGCATGCCAAGACGGGTAAATGGTGGCCAGGAAAGATATCACCACGGCAGCTAGGGCCACGAGCACCACATCCCATGTTTCCACTCTGACGGGCAGGGTGGAGATGTAGTAGATGTCCGATGGTAAGACTTCCAACTCATATTTTGCGATGATTTGGCAGAGCCCAAGCCCTGAAATCAAGCCGGCTATGGTCCCCACCACGCCCACCAGCAGGCCCTGAAACATGAAGATGGCCATGATGCTCCTCGCTGTGGCTCCCATGGCTCTGAGTATGGCCACATCCTTTGTCTTTTCCATAACAACCATGACGAGGGTACTGATGATATTCAAGGCCCCGACCAGTACGATCATGGTCAAGATGATGAACATGGTGAGCTTTTCAAGCTTGAGAGCAGAGAGGAGACTCCTGTTCATTTGCTTCCAGTCTTTGGTCCAGTAAGGGTAACCCAATTTTTTCTGAATGGACGCGCCGATCACATCCACTTTGAATTCATCCGTGACTTTAACCTCAATGCCTGTCACCTTCTCTTCCATGGCCAAAAAATCCTGGGCCTCTTTCAGGGAGACAAAGACCATATGCGCGTCGTATTCATACATTCCCGAGTCAAAGACGGCGGTGATTTTGTAGCTGCGGCTGTGAGGTATTCTCCCCAAAGGCGTCAATTTCCCGTGGGGAGAGACAACTGTGAGGAACTCGCCTACCTGAACCCCTATGAGCTTGCATAGTTCACTCCCCACGATAATGCTGGGAAATTCCTCTTGGGTGCTGTCCAGGGAGGATAGTCTCCCCTGCTTTATCATGGACTCAATCCCGATCACCTTGCCCGCTGTCTTTGTATTGAGCCCCCTGAGAATAGCTCCGGAGACGCTTCCATGCTTCTTTACCATCACTTGATCATAGATGAAGGGGGTGGTGGCAACAACCCCGTCTATACCATCCACCCGCTCAGCTATTTTCTCATAGTCCTTGATGCCGCCCCCATAGCTCAACACCAGCAGATGGGAATTTACGCCCAAAATCTTTGACATGAGATCGGCCCTAAACCCATTCATAACAGACAAAACAACGATCAGGGCCATGACACCAACCATAACCCCGAATACAGAGATAAGGGTGATGACCGATATAAATGCCTGTTTGCGCTTGGCCTTAAGATACCGAATGCCTATAAATGACTCGAAAAGCATACCAGTTGCTCCACCGTAAGAGTAGGCAATAGGCAGTAAGCACTAAGCACCAACCTATCTCTCCCCCAAAGTACTGCCTACTGTTTACGCCCTACTGCTTACTCCTTGGCTCTCATATGAGGAAAGAATATGACATCCCGAATGGAGGGTGAATCGGTAAGGAGCATCACAACCCTGTCAATACCAATACCTTCCCCAGCGGTAGGTGGCAGGCCATACTCCAAGGCCGTGAGAAAGTCCTCGTCCATGAACTGGGCCTCATGATCCCCCGATTCACGCAGAGAAACCTGTTCCAAAAACCTGTCCCGCTGGTCGTCAGGATCGTTCAATTCGGTGAATGCATTGGCTATCTCCTTACCGCCAATGAAAAGCTCGAATCGGTCAACGATCTCCGGATTTTCATCATTCCTGCGAGATAAGGGTGAGATTTCAACGGGATAGCCAATGATGAAAGTCGGTTGCACCAGCTTGGGCTCTACCATTTGGTCAAAAATTTTTGCCAATATCTTTCCCAGACTATCGGTTCTGGATAGGGTTATGTCTTTGGACTGTGCAAACTTGGTGGCAGCGCTTATGTCGGTCAGGACCTCTTCTTGAACCCCAGCCATATCTCTCAGGGCATCGAAGAGTGTAAGTCTGGGCCATGGGGGAGTAAAATCGATGCTGTTCTGCTGGTATTCAATGCTGTTCTTCTCAGAGATCTCTTTCAGCAGGTGATTGAACAGCTCTTCTGTCAGGACCATGAGGTCTTCGTAGGTGGCGTGGGCCATGTAAAATTCCAGCATGGTGAATTCAGGGTTGTGCTGAATGGAGATTCCCTCATTTCTGAAGTTGCGATTTATTTCAAAGACCCTTTCCAGACCCCCGATGACCAACCTCTTCAAATAGAGTTCAGGCGCTACCCTGAGGTAGAGATTCATGCCCAGGGCGTTATGAAATGTCTTAAAGGGCCGGGCCGTCGCACCTCCCGGGATGGGTTGCATCATGGGCGTCTCTACCTCCAGGAAGTCCCTATGAATAAAGAAATTCCTGATGGACTGAATAATCCGGTTTCGCAGAATAAAGACTTCTTTCACATGATCGTTTACGATGAGGTCCAAGTAACGCTGCCGGTATCTTGTCTCTTTATCGGTCAACCCATGCCATTTTTCCGGAAGGGGCCTCATAGATTTGGACAACAGCGTGATACGATCTGCAAGGAGGGTCAATTCACCGGTCCTGGTTCGAAAAAAGGTCCCTTGAACACCGATGATATCACCCATATCCATGTGCCTAAAAACCTCGTACTGCTCCTCACCCACTTTGTCCTTTCTGATATATGCCTGGATGGGACCGGTCCTGTCCTTGAAGTGAATAAAAGCGGCCTTTCCGAAACTTCGGACGGCCATTATCCTCCCTGCCATGGAAAATGATTGCTTTTCCTTTTCCAGGGCCTCTTTATCCATTTGGCCATAGCGTTTTTCGGCCTGGGCGGCTGTCATATCACACCGGAATCCTGCCGGATACAGATGAACGCCCATGTCCCTGAGCGTGTCCGCTTTTTTCCTTCTCTCCTCAATGAGTGGGCTTGTTTTCTCCATGATAATCTTATCAGTCGAGAGGAATTGCTCTTAAAGAAAATCAGACATTATCTAATTATTTGCATAAGTTGAACGTATGCTTGTAATCCAAATGTCATGGATAGTCAAGGTAAAAGAGGGGCGGACAACAGAGACACAGGCCAGTATCCGGGGCTTTCGCGGGATTGGTAGGCAAAATGATTGGAGACAGAGGTGGAGAGGTGGTGTGGCAAGGGGCTTTTTTGAGAGGCATCGTTCAAATGAAACTTAGAAAAGATTTCATAAAAATTTCAATTTTTGTTAAATCATTGATGGCATCCCAAGCGGACTTATAGGGGGTCTTTCTTAAGATATGGTCTTTCAGGAACAGGCCCTTATGCATACGACAGAAATATATAATATGGCTTTAGGCATTATACAGCGAGTGAGCCAGCAATCCCTGGGACAGAGGAGAGGGATTGCTGCCCAGGATTCCTATACTGATGACTCGGAGGTAATACTATGTCCTTGGAGCTTTTTGATTTGACCGGCAAGGTGGCCATGGTGACGGGTAGCACCCGCGGCCTGGGTGAGGTGGCTGCAAAGGCCCTTGCCAAGGCGGGCGCAGACGTGGCGGTGTGTGGGCGAAGTAGGGCGGATCTGGATCGCGTCTCTGTTGATATAAAGAATTTGGGAAGGAAATCAGCCGGGTTCGTCCTGGACGTCACTCTGAAAGACAAGGTTCATGAAGGGGTGGATCAGATTCTGAAGCACTTTGGAAAGGTGGACATTTTGGTCAATAATGCAGGGGTCAATCACCGCGTACCCGTGCTGGAATTTCCTGAGGAAGCCTGGGATCTGATCCTTAACACCAACCTCAAGGGTTATTTTCTTGTGGCCCAAGCCGTCGTCCCCCAAATGCTTGAGGCCGGCTATGGTAAGGTTATTAACATGAGCTCGATCTTCGGAATGACCCCGCTGCCAAATCAATTGGCCTATTCAGCCTCAAAGGGGGGAGTTGATCAATTGACAAAGGTTATGGCCTTGGAGTGGGCCAAACAGGGCGTCCGGGTCAACGCCATAGGCCCGTGTTACTTTGAGACCGAGCTGGTGGCTGAGATCCGAAACGATCCGGAAAGGTTCAATTTCATTAATGAGCGGACCCCTATGGGCCGCTGGGGTCGACCACCCGAGCTTGAAGGGATTGTCATCTTCCTGGCGTCCCCAGCCTCGGACTTCATTACCGGCCAAACCATCTATATTGATGGGGGTTGGACCGTCTGGTAAGGGGCAGGATATGGGCGAGCAAGGAACCTTTTAGATTCTCCCAGCGTTGAAAGGGAGCAAAATGGAATCGATCTATGAGAACAGACCGTGGCTAAAAAACTATCCGGACGGCGTCCCCCCGGATCTTGAGATAACTTCCGATACGGCTATAAGTGATTTTAGAAGGTCAGCGAAAGATCGGCCTAAAGCCCCCGCCGTATATTACTTCGACCATGTGATCACCTATGGGGAAATTGACCAGCTTTCAGACAGCTTGGCAGCGGCCTTCCATGCCTATGGTCTCAAAAAGGGCGACCGAATCGTGCTTGATCTTCAGAATGTGCCTCAGTTTCTTGTGGCCACCTATGGGGCCTGGAAAGTCGGTGCAATCGTCGTTCCCGTAAATCCCATGTATAAAGAAAGGGAACTCACCTATTTCTGCCAGGATTCAGGGGCAAAACTCTTTCTTACTCTGGATGAAATTGCATCTGCTTTGGATTTATCCTTCCTGGAAAAAACTGCCATAGAGAGAGTGGTTACCACTTCCCCGTTGGATCTGTTTTCAACCCCTATGGCGACTCCGCCCATGTTAAAAGGAATGAGCAGGAAGCCTGTGTCCGATACAGAGGATTTGCTTGAGTTGCTGGAAAGCTTCAAGGGAAAAAAAGTGGAGGACCCAGCACTGACCCCTGAAGACATAGCCTATCTCACTTACACTTCAGGAACGACCGGTCCCCCAAAAGGGGCCATGAATACCCACGGAAACATCGCTTTTAATGCGCGCGTGTACCGAGCCATGCAATGCATTGATGAAAATGATGTTGTCCTTGGCGTGGCTCCCCTATTTCACGTCACGGGCGAGGTGGCCCATCTGGCAATAGCAGGGCTGGCAGGTATCCCTGTCGTCCTTTATTATCGATTTGATGCAGGTGAAACGCTCCGGCTCATTGAACGTTGGAAGGTGACAGTGACCGTCGGTTCAATCACCGTTTATATCGCGCTGATGAATCATCCGGATATCAAGACCAGAGACCTTTCCCGTTTTGTGAAGGCATACAGCGGAGGAGCACCCGTTTCTGAAGCTGCTGTCAACCAGTTCAAAGAACTCACTGGTCTTTACCTTTACAATGTGTATGGCATGACGGAGACCAATTCCCCCTCACACATCGTACCCTGGGGCAAGAAGGCCCCCGTGGATCAAGAAAGCGGGGCCCTTTCTGTGGGTGTGCCTGTTCAGAACTGCGTTATGAAAATCATGGACTTGGAAGAGGATTCCAAAGAGCTTGCTCCCGGAGAAGTGGGGGAGATCGTTGATTTTGGCCCCATCGTTATACCCGGGTATTGGCAAAAACCAGAAGAAACGAGGCACGCGATTCGGGATGGCTGGCTCTACACCGGGGATGTGGGAAAGATGGATGAAGATGGATGGTTCTACGTGGTGGATCGTAAAAAAGACATGATCGTGGCGTCCGGGTATAAGGTTTGGCCACGTGACGTGGAAGACGTGATATACCAGCACCCCGCTGTTAAGGAGACGGCTGTTGTTGGGGTGCCTGATGCCTACCGAGGAGAGACGGTAAAGGCATTTGTGGCCTTAAAGGGGGGGGCCGAGAGTTCTGTCACACCCGAGGAAATCATATCTTTTTGCAAAGGCCGCATGGCTGCCTACAAATATCCGCGACAGGTGGAGATTGTCTCCGAAATTCCAAAAACACTAACCGGGAAATTCCTGCGCAGGACACTTAGAGAAAAAGAGACAATCAACTCAAAAAAAACGTTGAGTTGAGAAGGCTAAAATCATAGTCTGGTCCGTGGTTAGGGCTGCGGTGCTAATCGCTCACCTGATCAATGAACAAGTGCCGCCCTTGTTTTCATCCAGAAATTTTCGGGTGACTGATGCCCATAAGAATGGGTAGAGGCTGCATCTTCTGAACAAATAAGCGATTTGAAGCCAAGACGCATCCTACGAAGAGGAGAAGAAAATGACGCTTCCTGTTATGAAGAATTACATCAACGGCGAGTGGATGAACTCAGAGTCCAGTACGATGGGTGATGTGTGGTGTCCCGCAACGGGTGAGAAGATCGCAGAGGTTCCCTACTCGACGGCGGCGGAGTTGAACCGGGCGGTAGAGGCTGCAAAAGCTGCTTATCCAGAATGGCGGCACACGCCTCCCTTAACGCGTTCACGGTACCTCTTTCGACTCAAGGAACTCTTTGAGGAGTACTTTGAGGACATCGCCAGGGTCCTGGTCAGGGAAGAGGGTAAGACCATCGATGAGTCGCGTGGCGAGGTGCGGCGAATGATCGAGAACGTGGAACATGCCACGGGCGTGACCACCGTCATGACCGGCTACTCCTTGGAGGATATTGCCGATGACATTGACTGTAATGCGGAACGCATGCCCATGGGCGTGTTCGGATGCGTGGCGCCGTTCAACTTTCCGGCCATGGTTCCCTATTGGTTCATGCCATACGCCCTGGTTACCGGCAATACATACATCATCAAGCCCTCCGAGCAGGTGCCCATGACCCAGACCCGTATCTTCGAGATCATTGATGAGGACCTGAACCTGCCTGAGGGTGTCCTGAGCATGGTCCATGGTTCCCGAGACGTGGTTAACGCCATGTTGGACCATCCGGACATTAAAGGGATCTCTTTTGTGGGATCCACCCCAACAGCCAAGTATATCTATGAGAGGTGCGGCGCCACAGGAAAACGGGTGCAGGCCTTGGGTGGAGCAAAGAACTGCGTGGTGGTGATGCCCGACGCGGATCTGGACCAGGGTATGCCTTCCCTCATCACATCTTTCTACGGCTGTGCGGGCGAGCGCTGTCTA
>JASFEQ010000182.1:0-8538 GCA_050124735.1 Desulfobacteraceae bacterium
GGATTCCCGTAGGGTGGACAGGCGCTTATCAACGCGTTGACAATCTGTACGGGTCCGATCACTACCCCCTCTTGGGTCGGGTCCAGATTGGAGATAGGGAGTAGGGTAACCGCATGCCTAGAGTGGATGAACACACCATAAAATGGCCAAGACTTATCCAGGGCACACTTATCCGTAGATATCAACGTTTCAAGGCGGATGTGAAGCAGAGAAATGGCCACATTGTCACCGCCCATTGTCCCAATTCTGGGAGCATGTTGGGTTGCTCCGAACCGGGCCGCCCCGTCTATCTTTCGCGCCATAACCATCCAAAAAGGCAGTTGAAGTACACCTGGGAAATGATTGAAATGCCCACCTCCCTTGTTGGCGTCAACACTTGGATTCCCAACCTGCTCGTCAAGGAATCAATCATCCGCAAAAAGATCAGGGCCCTTCGAGGCTATAAAACTATTCGGGCTGAGGTGAGCTACGGTCAAAATTCTCGAATCGACATCCTCCTCGAAAAAGGTGAAAACCGATGTTTCGTAGAGGTGAAGAATTGCACTCTTGTGGAAGATGGTGTTGTTTATTTCCCGGATGCTGTCACTTACAGGGGCCTCAAACATCTTGTGGAGCTTCAGAAAGAATTGCGTAATGGAAGCCGATGCGTCATGTTTTACTTGGTTCAAAGGATGGATGCAAAGCGGTTTAGACCCTCTGATCAGATTGATCCAGCCTATGGGCAGGAACTCAGGCGAGCGTTTAGAAACGGCGTCGAAATCCTTGTTTATGACGTCTTCCTTAACCTGGAGGGGATCTCCATAAACAGGCGGTTGCCCTACGAACTATAGATTGATTGAACGAATTGAATATTATGAGCTTACTTCAAAAATCCCCCCTACCCCCCTTTACTAAAGGGGGGTGACGCAGGGGAGATCGAACAGACTGTTAGGGTAGCTTCAGTTTGGAAAGAAAGGACATGGTCTTGGAGGTGGCAAAGCCAGAACCTTCTGGCCGCTCGATCAGCTGCCTAAGATCTTCAATGGTGTCTATGTCATTCCAAACGGGCAGGACGTAAACCTGCCTTCTGTGGGCTTTCAGGATAGAAAGGGTTTGCCGAAAGACCCCTTCCGTACCCCATTGCATTCCTTCAAAGGCCTGAGGAAAGAACGTCTCATGCCTGAAACCGATCAAGTAGTAGCCCCCATCCATGGCAGGGCCGATGACAGTGTCATGGGTGTTTAAGGCGCCTAAAGACTCTTCAAGAAATGACCCAGGTAGATCCGGAAAGTCGCTACCCATGAGGGTAACCCGGCTGTGTCCTCCCGCAAAGGCCTCCAGAAAAGCGGCGGCCATACGTTCGCCAAGATCGACTCCTTTTTGCGCAATGTACTCGTATCCATCCCCCAGCCATCCCATCATCAAGTCTTTTTTTTGCTCTGGGTGAAAACATATCTTGAAGGGAAGTTGCTTAGATTCCAGCTTTTCGAGAAGATCCAGGACAAAATCCCCATATAGCTCCGCGGCCTTATCCGGGCCAATGCTGGCGGCAAGGCGTGTTTTCACTTCACCCGGCTCGGGGTATTTAACAAAGAAGAGTATCAGGGCATCATTTTTCACAATAGGACCGTCCTACGACTTGCTGACTTATTACTGACATATAGACCTTTTTTAAAAGCTTGTCCATATTTGGCGCCTACAGAGAGAATCTTTTCAACAAATTGTCTTGAAGTGATCATATGGACTTGAAATGCCTCAGGAGACCACGTTTGATTCCTTAAAGGGCTTGACTGTGAAAGGCTTTATGCGGTAAGCATCTATGATTATCTTAATATGTGGTCACAAAATAGTCTGTACGCATGAAAAATGGCAATGCGTCTGTCCAAAACAGGACTTACAGAAGTAGCGTGGCTCAGGCAAAGGAAGGAGATCAAACGATGGATGATCATGATGTTATGATGTATACGCTTAGTACGTGCAGCCACTGCAAGGCCACCAAGAAATTCCTTGGTGAGTGTGGTGTAAAATATGAATTCACAGATGTGGATATGCTTGACGGCGAGGAAAGGGCCGCCATTCTTGAAGATGTGAAAAAGTTCAATCCTCGGTGCTCATTTCCTACAATCGTTATCGGCGACAAGGTTATTGTGGGATTTAAAGAAAAAGAGATAAGGGAGGCCTTGGGACTATGAGCGAAGTGGAAAAACTCTACGAGACGTTAAAGAAAATCCAGGAACCCAAAGGGTATTTCTTTAACAAAGACAGGGAAAGGACCATGGACCTCCTTGAGGCCCTCCTGCTCAATAAGGAACGTTATGGGTACATGGGTTGCCCATGCCGGTTGCTTTCAGGGGATCGAGAAAAGGATAAAGATATTTTCTGTCCCTGTGAATATAGGGAACCTGACGTAAAGGAATACGGAAGCTGCTACTGCAACCTGTATGTGACACAAGATTGGAATGACGAGAAGATTTCACACGAATATGTTCCCGAGAGGAGACCAGCCGAAAAGCTTCCCTATTAATTCCTTCCTTGGTATTGTTTCAACTTTCATCTGAAAGGCCATGTAAAGGGCTCGGTCAAGCCCTGGGAAACCCTCTTGTTGCGCCTGGTCAGCCAGGATCTCTTTGTGGGCACCGACAAGGTCTATGGTGATAGCGAAATCACTGAAAATCCTTTCTATACGAGCCTCAAACCCTGTAACAGAAATTCCTCTGATATGTGGAATTTTACCCGCTTCCTGGAATTCTGGGGGTGGAGACTGCGAGGATTCCAGAAGGGCAAGCTTGTAGATTAGGGTTGAAGGCACAAAAAAGGGCCAGGAGGCTGGCAAATTTTTAGTCTGGTTAATTGTTGTCGTTTATGTTAGTTAATTTAGCTTTCCTAATACTTTTGGAGGGTTTAAGTGATGGAGCAGATAGCCAAACTTGTCCTAGATGGGAACACCTTCGAACTGCCCATTATCGAGGGAACAGAAGGCGAGAAAGCCATAGATATCTCTAGGCTGCGCCAGGAAACCGGTCTAATTACCCTGGACCCAGGCTATGCTAATACGGGAAGCTGCCAGAGCAGCATCACGTTTATGAATGGTGAAAAAGGGATCCTTCGCTATAGAGGCATCCCGGTGGATCAATTGGCGGAGCATTCCACTTTTGTGGAAACGGCATACCTATTGATCAATGGTCAACTCCCTACACGAAGGGAACTGACCCGATTCTCTATTTTGCTGAATGACCACTCTCTTGTCCATGAGGATATGCGTGAGTTTTTCGAGAGCTTCCCTCGTCGGGCTCACCCCATGGGCATTCTTACCTCCATGGTCAATGCCTTGCGTGCCTTCTACCCTGAACTGCGTGAAAGAACAGAAGAAGAGGAAATTAATGTCACTTTCACCCGGCTCCTCTCCAAGCTGAGGACCATGGCGGCCATCTCTTACAAGATCTCAAGGGGTCACAGGGTCGTGTACCCGAGGCATGATCTCACTTATGCGGCGAACTTCCTAAACATGATGTTCGATTCACCCGTCCGCCCCTATGAAATTGACGACGATCTGGTGGAGGCTTTAAATGTATTCTGGATCCTCCATGCGGATCACGAGCAGAACTGCTCCACCGCAGCTGTCCGATTGGTGGGAAGTGCGAGGGTGAATCTCTATGCCGCCATTTCGGCGGGCATATCTGCACTCTGGGGTCCCCTGCACGGGGGAGCCAACCAGGCCGTGGTGGAGATGCTGAGCGAAATAGAGGCTAGCGGTGGTGATGTGGATCCCTTTGTAGCGCGAGCAAGGGACAGAAATGATCCTTTCAGACTCATGGGTTTTGGTCACAGGGTCTATAAGACCTACGATCCAAGAGCCATCATCATGAAGAAAATGTGCGACAAGGTCCTGAAAAAGCTCAAGCGGCATGATCCTCTCTTGGATATTGCCAGAAAATTGGAGGAGGTGGCCCTAAAAGATCCCTATTTTATAGATCACAACCTCTATCCAAACGTGGATTTCTACACCGGCATTGTTTTGCGTGCCATTGGCATTCCTATCAACATGTTCACTGTCATGTTCGCTATCGGACGTTTGCCTGGATGGATAAGCCAATGGAAGGAGAGCATGGATGACCCCAAGTGGAAGCTGCACCGACCCAGGCAGATCTATACGGGTCTCAATGAGAGGGATTATGTCCCCATAGAAGAGCGAGGATAAGCGTAAGGCATAAATTATATGTGGGTCGCCCATTTGAAACTGATGAAAAACCATAAGAAGAGGGGAAACCAAGGGCCCTTTTAGCCGCCCCCGGGCATGTGAGAGCGGCAAAGGATTCGAGAAAGGAGGCATGAATGGATCTACGAATATTTGAAAAAATGGAACCCCATGAACTTCGAAAATATATTGAATTTCTTCTCTGGCACTATCGGGTGATTGATGCCTTCTGGTTTATCTACGTGGCAGAGCAATTTGATCAGCCCACAGCGGAACGCCTCAATGAACAGGTCTGGGGACGTGCTGGGGGGATGGCCGCAAAAGACCTGATGTCTCGATTTCAGGTCAAGGAAAAAGGACTGAAAGGGTTTGTGGAGGCCTTAAGGTATTTTCCCTGGTGCATCCTTGTGGGTTATCAAATCGAGGAATCAAAAGATCAGGTCCAGATCTCTGTGCCCTCCTGTCCCACACAGGAGGCTCGATTGAGGAGGGGTTTGGACGAATTTGTTTGCAAAGAAATGCACAGGGGTGAGTTTGTCAGCTTTGCCCGGGAAGTGGATGAACGCATTCAGGTAGAATGTCTTTTTGCTCCACCCGATCCCCATCCCGAGGATTTGTTCTGCAAATGGCGTTTCTACCTTGAAGAGGATCCAAAATAGCATTATCTATTTAGATATAGCTTATGATGGCCGAGACAACTTGATCCCATGTGGCATGGCTTCATCCTCAGCTGAGCGACGGGATGGGGTGTGAAAGAAAGGAGAGAAAATGGATAAGCAGACAGAAGAAATCTTACAAGGTTTAAAGATCGCCATTGAGGCTGAGCTAACCGGGCATGAGTTTTACAAGAATGCGGCCAAGAGCACCTCTGACCCCATGGGTAAAGAAACCTTTAAGCGCATGGCGGAAGAAGAGATGGGCCATTTTAATTATCTCAGGCACCAGTACCAGTCTGTGCTTGAAAAAGGGGACTATGATTTTTCAAAGAAATTGATGAAAAAGGAATACGCTCACGCAAAAAACCCCATTTTCAGCGAAGAGATAAAAAACAGGGTCAAGGACAGCCATTTTGAGGTGAGCGCCTTGACCATAGGCATGAAGCTGGAGCTGGATGCCGTGAATTTTTATAGATCATGTGCCCAAAAGGCCCAGAGCGAAGAAGCGAAACAGTTTTACAATGAGTTGGCTGAATGGGAGCAGGATCACTTTCTCGCTTTTGAGGGGGCCCTAAACATGCTGAAAGAGGATTACTTCCAGGCAAACAATTTTGTTCCCATGTAGAACCTAGAATACCTCCGCGGCCTCTTTCTAATCGTGCTGTAAGATATTGCAAAATGCCTTTTGGGTCCGTCATTGCGAGCCCCGCAGAACGCGGGGCAAAGCAATCCCTTGGCGATGAGATTGCGTCGTCGTCCCCCACCTCCTGCCCGCCTTCGTGGGTTCAAGCTTCGCTGGCACAAGCTTGACAGGACTCCTCGCAATGACCCTGTAAGAACTGTACAAAATTTTGGATTGAGACAGAGTATCTTACCAATTTGCTCAACGGAATAACATGGAGAAGGCATTGGGCGATTTTGACACCTATCGATCTGAGTTTCCAATAACCAAGCGATGTGTGTTCATGAACCACGCCGCCATTTCCCCTCTTTCCATGCGGGTGGTCAGCACCGTGGAGTCCCTTTTCCGGGAATTCAGCCACTACGGAAGTGAGTATTACCCCAGATGGGCGAAGAGGATAGAGGAAGTGCGACGTCTTTTTGCCGCGCTTGTTCATGCGGATCCGGGCGAAATTGCTTTCGTGACCAATACCTCCGAAGGTTTGAGTGCCATTGCCGCTGGTCTGGATTGGAAAGAGGGTGACGGCGTGCTGATTGCAAGGCCCGATTTTCCCACCAACGTCTACCCCTGGATGAATTTGGAACGAAAGGGGGTCAGAGTTCACTACTTTGAAAGGCACGGGGGACGATTCAGCATTGAAGAAGTGGACAAGGCGCTGACCCCAGGCGCCCGACTGCTCTCTGTGAGCTCTGTGGATTTCGCAACCGGTTTTCTCTGCGACCTGGAAGCCCTTGGGGAGTTTTGCCGCAGAAAGGGTCTCCTTTTCTGTGTGGACGCCATTCAAAGCCTAGGGCTTATTCCCATAGACGTCAAAAAATATGGAATCCATTTTCTGGCCTCGGGTGGCCACAAGTGGCTCCTGAGCGCCATGGGATGTGGATGTCTTTTTGTGTCTAAGGATGTGGATGATCTGGTTCACCCGGTGCAGGTGGGATGGAAAAGCGTTGTGCAGGAAGAGGAGTTCTTCCAAATCCAGTTCGACCTGAAGCCCGATGCCCTCCGGTTCGAGCCGGGCACCATGAATGTGGCAGGGATCTATGCACTCGGTGCGTCCCTTGAGTTGCTCATGGAGCTGGATGTTGAGAAGGCATATGCCCATGTTATGGCCCTAAACGATCTCCTGTATGAGGGATTGAAAGAAAGAAAGATTCGAATCGTCACGCCCATAGGCGCCAACGAACGCTCGGGCATTTTGAGCTTTATCCCCTCCTCCGACCCCAAATCTCTCTATCACTTCTTGAGTAAAGAGATGGTCAGGGTTTCTCTGCGGAATCAGATGATCCGCCTCTCACCCCATTTCTATAACAACAAGGACGATATTGACCGGTTCTTTCAGGCTCTTGACAGATGTTAGGCTTCGAAAAATATGAATGCACACCCTGTCTTTGAAAAAGAATCTGAAACCATAGCCAAGGGCATTGTTTGGAATCTTGATGACCTGTATCTAGGACAGGATGATCCAAGACTCGATCAAGACTTAGAAGCAGTCCGTGAAAACGCCAAGGCGTTTGTCTCTTCCTACAAGGGCAAAATCAGTGATAAGGACCTGGAAGCACAAACCCTGCTCAGCGCGATACAGCAATATGAAGCCATCCATGAGTTGGGAATGAAACCCTATGCTTTTGCCTACCTCTACCACGCATCTGATGTGCGTGACCCAAAAAGAGACGGTCTTTTTCAAGGCGTCAGGGAGGCGTGGAATGAAATCCTGGAGATGATCACTTTCTTCCCCCTTGAGATTATGGCGCTGCCTGAGAGTGCTCTCAAAAGACTGAGAAAGAACGATGCACTTCAAAGCTATCGCCATTTCCTACTTCAACAGAGAAAACTCAAACCCCATGCCTTGAGTGAGCCCGAGGAAACGATCATCCAGAGGATGCGTCTCTCAGGAAGGAAGGCATTCGTATCTCTTTATGATGAATTCATGGCCTCCCTTCAAGTTGCTCTGGAAATAGAGGGCCAAGTCAAATTATTCTCCCTAGAGCAGGCACTATCTCTTCTCTATAAACCCGATCGCTTACTTCGTGAAAATGCTTACCAGACTCTTCTTGCAGAACTTGGCAGACAGGGCGTCGTTCTCAGAAACATCTTAAATGCCTTGCTCTTGGATCATCGTCAGGAAAACCTGAAAAGGGGACATCCTTCCCCTATGCACAGGGTATGTATCACCGATGAGGTGGATGAGGGAATTATCGGGGAGATGATGGAGGTCGTGGAGGCCCACTATCCGTTGGCCCGGAGATACTTTTGCGAGAAGGCTCGTCTTTTAGGCCTCGATAAACTAAAAACCACTGACCTGTGGGCACCACTTAACGATAAAGGAACGCAGATCCCTTTTTCAAAGGCGCGGGGATTCGTGCTTGAGGCTATGGAGACCTTCCATCCCTCGTTTTATTCAATTGCGCATGAATTCTTTGAAAAAAATTGGATTGATGCAGAGTCCAGAAA
The DNA here is from genome assembly GCA_050124735.1 of Desulfobacteraceae bacterium. Taxonomy (GTDB): domain Bacteria; phylum Desulfobacterota; class DSM-4660; order Desulfatiglandales; family HGW-15; genus JASFEQ01. The sequence goes on from JASFEQ010000182.1 coordinate 7,961, forward strand.
AGGAAAGAGGAGCGGGGCCTTTTGCAAGTGCTTTGCGCCTTCCCTACACCCCTTTGTTCTGATGAATTACAGCGGAAATATGCGGGATGTGGGGATTCTCGCCCATGAATTGGGACACGGAATACATTACCGGCTTGCCTCCCGGCAGAGCTTTCTTGGTTTTGATCCATCCCCTGTTCTTGCAGAAACCACTTCCACTCTTAATGAGATTGTCCTCACCCAGCATCTCCTGAAAAGCGAAGCATCACACTTCCCGGCTCTTCTATCATCTCACTTGGACGGGATTATGATTACAGTGTATCGACAAAATGTTCTCACACGCTTTGAACAGGCCATCCATCGCGAGAGGCAGAAGCAGTTGTTGAGGGCAGAACAAATCTGCCAAATATGGTGGCAGGAAAACGAGAGGCTCTACGGAGAGGACGTTGAGATGATCCCTGACTATCGGTGGGGGTGGGCTCATATTCCCCATTTCATCCATCATCCGTTTTATTGTTACAGCTACATATTCGGAAATCTACTCGCAATGGCTTTGTATCAACATTTTCAGAACAAAGGGGAAGACTTCTTAGGAAAGA
>JASFEQ010000183.1:0-8518 GCA_050124735.1 Desulfobacteraceae bacterium
TAATGGATACTCGATTATTCCCTCAGCGCCTGCCTGGATGAGTCTTGGGATGAGCTCTCTGACCACCTTTTCCTCCACCACCGATTCCACCGAAACCCATTTTGACTTGTAGAGGTTGGCCACAGTGGGTGCATTCAGACTGGGGAGCAAATTAACCACCACGTCCAATTTGTCCTGCGGGACGTTCATCTTCAGTCCCACCATATTCTCCGCCCTGAGTGCCCCTTTCAGTAGCAAAATAATCTGATCGATCTTCTCCTTTTTCCACGGATCCTTGTAGGCCTCTTTGTTGGCAATCAACTGGGTGTTGGAGGTCATCAATTCATGGATGATCTTCAACCCATGGGCCCTCAGGGTACTACCTGTCTCTGTGACCTCCACGATGGCGTCAGCCAGACCGGAAACCACCTTCGCTTCCGTGGCTCCCCAAGAGAATTCCACCTCGACCTCAATGCCCCTGTCTTTAAAATACCTTCTTGTAAAATCAGTAAGTTCCGTGGAGATCTTTTTCCCTTGCAGATCCCCCAGTTCCTTAACGGGCGAGTCGCCTGGAACGGCCAGAACCCAACGGGCCGGTTTTTGGCTCACCTTTGAATAGACCAGATCATCCACAACGAGCACGTCCGACTCGTTCTCTTCAATCCAGTCTTTCCCAGTGAGCCCAGCATCAATAGTCCCACTCTCCACATACCGAGACATCTCCTGGGCGCGGCAAATCGTGCATTCAATGGCATCGTCATTGATGTCCGGGAAATAGCTTCTGCCATTGTTCACATTTATCTTCCAACCTGATTTTTCAAAAAGGCTGATGGTGGCCTGTTGTAGGCTCCCCTTTGGAATACCGAACTTCAGCTTCTTCATTTCTTATACACCTTCTCAGGATCAAAAATCTTCTTGCCTTCTATGGTTGCCTTCCCATCATGGTCAATTTTCTTGTGAAAGCAACTCTCAAAACCCGTATGACAGGCGGCGCCGCCCACCTGCTCCACGCTAAAGAGCACGGTGTCGTTATCGCAGTCCACATAGATCTCTTTGATCTTCTGAATGTGACCAGAAGTGCCTCCCTTGTGCCAGATCTCTTGACGTGAACGGCTCCAATAGTGCGCCTCACCCGTTTTGAGGGTTTTCTCCCAAGACTCACTGTTGATATAAGCAAGCATGAGCACTTTCCCAGACGCATCGTCTTGTACGATCGCGGGCAACAACCCCTTACCTTTGGAAAAGTCGAGTTCAACCATGGAATAATAAGGCCTCAAAAATATTCAAATTTTTTAACATAATATATTTTTTCCCATATTCAAAGAAAAATTTACCAAAACATGTCAGATTGCCCCGTCCCTTCCATCCTCTCCATCCTCTGCAGGAGTCTGCTACGGAGGACGGGCGCAATAGCCTGTCGGAGCGAAGCGCAGATCCCGTTTGCGGGGCGACGGAGGATGGACCCGCTCTTCAGGGCCGGGATAAATCACTTCCTTTAACCGGGGTAAGCGGGGAGTTTCATTCTCTGGGTCAGGAGGTCTTACCGATCAACTGCCCGCAGGCGGCGAGTATATCTGATCCCCTGCTCTTTCTGATGAGGGCCGTATAATATCTCTTCAAGAGGATATCCTGAAATTGGCGTATCCGCTCCATGGATGGGGGAGACATGGGGGTTCCTTGGTGGGGGTTGAGGGGGATGAGATTAATCTTTGCCTGGATTCCTTTGAGCGCTTCTGCCAGTTTCCAGGCATCCTCGTCACTGTCGTTGATCTCGTTGATCAAGATATATTCAAAGGTGATCCTCTCTCCTTTGGGAAGCGGGAGCGTTTTACATGCCCCCAGAAGGCTCTTCAAAGAATACTTGTTGTTTATGGGCATGAGGAGACTGCGGGTATTATCATCAGCTGCGTTTAAGGAGACGGCCAGCTTGATGTTCATCTCCCGGCCCCATCTCTTCATCTGTGGAACAAGTCCACAGGTGGATAGGGTTATCTTCCGCCTCGAAAAATTCAGTCCCGCGTCATCCATCAGGTTTATCACGGCCTTTTTCACCGCCTCGTAATTGGCGAGGGGTTCTCCCATCCCCATGAAGACAATATTGGTGAGTCGGTCTGGATCATCCATGGATCGCTTCACGTGGATCACCTGATCTATGATTTCCGAGGCTGTCAGGTTACGCTTTAACCCCTGTTTAGCGGTGAGGCAGAACCGGCAATCCATGGCGCAACCTGCCTGGGAGGAAATACAGAGGGTGTCATGATCCCTCTCTGGGATGAGTACTGATTCAATAAGATGGTCATCATCCAGCTTAAATAGATATTTTTTGGTCCCATCCTTGGACTCTTGGGTCTCCACACTCACCATATGAGAGATACAGGCCTTTTCTTCCAGGGAGACACGGACATCTCTGGGGAGGGTGGTCATCTCCTCAAAGGATTTGGCCAGTTTCTTGAAGAGCCAGTGTCGGATCTGGCGTCCCCTGTAAGCTTCTAGACCTTGGCCCATTGCCCAGTGTTCAATTTCATGGGCCCCCAACCCTTTCAGATCAGTCTTCATTTCTGCATTCGCCTTTTGCCAGGGCCGAGGGGTTTTCGCACATGGTCCGCAGCTTTGCCAACTCCCACACGTAGTCGTAAAGATGAAGTCCCTTACTGGAGGCAATGATCTGCCCATCCTGGACACCAATGCCTGAAGACATATACTCTTTCAGGAGCTGGATAGCCCCCAAGTTGGCAGGGAAGCCATTCCAAAGGTCCCATGATCGAAAGTAAACGATGAAGTGCAGTTTTCCATCTTTTATTCGTGTATCTATACCCCGAAGACAGGGAGGGTCTGTGAGATGGATGGACTCGGGGTCTCCCACAGTCATATATGCCTGGTTTGTGGCATGACCATCTTCCTTGTACATGCGTATGACCTCTTCGATCTGTGGCTCCAGGTATTGACCATAGGTGTAATCTTCTCCAGGCTGTTTGGCCGACGTCATAAGGTAAGGGAGGTACTCCTCAAGATATCCGTCAGCCACCGGGTTCGGAATGCCCAGCGAAGGAGGGATGTCAGGCAGTAGGGGTCGCACGCTGGGGTACTTCACTTGGATGGTCACATAGTCGAATTCCAGGCGCTTCTGGCCTTCGTAGCTGCCCCTGTCGATGGTGTATTCCCGACCTGCTTCCAACAATCTGTAGACGCACTGAAACCAGGCATCTGGTAGGTCCCGTGCTTCAATGAAATTCAGTTTCATGCTTGTTCATCTCCTAAAGATGATTTTCACCCATCATTTTACAGACAGGGATCGCCTAAAAGACGGTATTTGTCCTCGGATCCTTTAGCCCTGAACCTCCCAACTCTGTCTCCCAAATTGCTTATTGAGGAAGCTGATAGCTGAAAACCAACTCATTCTTGCAAGGGAGCTTGAAATTTGTCAATTCAAAACAGGGCACAGGTTGATCGCCCGTACAAAAAGCTGTGACTCTTGCGATGGGCAAAAGAACACTTCACCATATATATATTAAAACAATGAATGAATTGTTTCAGAATTTTCGGGTGCCCGCGAAATAAAAAAGATATTAACATCACAATATCAATAGTATATATGTGACTCGACGCAGAGAGAGAGAACAGGATCATTACCCCTAAATATAACTATCTTACCGGCTATGGCAAACACATTTTCTGACCAGAGAAATCAGCGGTGACTTCTTCTTGAACCAGAGAAGCAGTTGTCCAGTGGCCACAGTGAAACATCTAATGGGGAGGAGATACAAGTATGAAGACCGCGCTATTGTTGATTGATATCCAGAATGACTACTTCCCAGGCGGGAAGATGGAGTTGGTCGGGATGAAGGAAAGCTCAAGAAAGGCCAAGGAACTTCTGGATCAATTCCGAAAGAATGACTTGCCAAGCTTTCACATACAGCACGTGTCCTTAGGCAAAGGAGCCGGTTTTTTTCTTCCCGACACAGAGGGCGCTGAAATCCATGAGAGCGTTAAGCCCCTTCCAACGGATTTGGTCATTCAGAAACACTTCCCGAACAGTTTTCGCGACACAGACCTCATGGAAAAGCTTAAGAACGCCCAGGTCAAAGCACTGGTCATTTGCGGCGCCATGAGTCATATGTGTATTGACGCCACCACGCGGGCAGCAGCCGATCATGGCTTCAACTACACGGTAATTCACGATGCATGCGCCACGCGAGACCTACAATTCGAAGATACCGTGGTTCCGGCAAAACAAGTGCATGCCTCATTCATGTCGGCCCTGGGCTTTGGCTATTCAAAAGTGATTTCCCTTCAGAACTTTCTTTCCACTTTCGAGACGGGAGATAAGTAGGATCGAAGGAAAGACATGGAGAATATCCTGGACTGGGGCATAAGCGTCGTTATTTGGTTCCAACAGTTCAGCCCTGCGCTCGACCTGCCATTTAAGGCCTTTACTTTCATGGGCGATCAGCCGTTTTTCATGCTGTTACTTCCGCTCGTCTATTGGTGTCTAAATCGGCGCCTTGGTGCCAGGCTGACCATCCTTTTTCTTTTCTCTGCCTACCTGAACGCAGTGGCAAAAGAGTTCGCGGCTCAACCCAGGCCTTACCAGGTCGACCCCCGAGTGCTTCCATTGTACAAAGCGGGTGGAGGGGGATTCCCCAGTGGCCACACCCAAAACGCCGTCGTGGTCTGGGGGTACCTCGCCTCCCATTTCCGGCGCGTGGGGCCCTGGACTTTAGCCGGTTGCCTGATGCTCTTTATACCCCTCTCAAGGCTCTACCTGGGCGTCCACTTTCCCACCGACCTCATGGGCGGCTATCTCTTGGGCGCCGCCCTGCTCTTCCTTTATCTCAGGCTCGAACCGGTCGTGGAGGCATGGGTCACACAGAAAGGCCTGGGATGGCAACTCTGCGCAGGAATCCTCGTTCCCCTTTTACTGGTGCTCCTGGTCCCGGTTAACGGGAAGCACGGTGTCATCATTGGAGCGACCCTCATGGGAATGGGAGTTGGCTTCGCCCTTGAGCGCCAGTGGGTACGTTTCGAATCTGGTGGTCTATGGTGGAAGCGGCTCTTGCGTTTTCTTATTGGAGTGCCGGTCCTGTTCACCCTGTGGCTGGGATTGCGCGCCGCCTTTTATGGGTTGGAACCTGAACAGATCTATCGCTTCGTTCGTTACGCATTGATGGGACTGTGGAGCGGGCTGGGCGCACCCTGGCTCTTCGTGAGGCTTAAACTGGCAGATAGAGACTACTCGGATCATTAAACACCTAAATCCATCCGCCTTTTCCCTCCTTGTGAAAAATAAGTCAACCGTTCACAAAAGGATACAAGTATTCCTGAATTTCTAGGGCCTAAGCTTGTTTGTCTTTGGTATAACTAACTGAAATCAATACATTAGTGGTCCGCCCAGTTCTTTTGGAATCGTTCTTGCTTACCTATGTGTCGGTTCTCCCTGCAATGTGAGGCGGGACATGGATCATCGGGGAGTATTGCATTCACGATTAGGGTGAACCATCAGGGTCTTCCCGTGAATGGGACACCCATATGAAATTCCACAGAAAGGGAACATGCTTAAGCGTAATCTTATGACTTCACCGAGACCGTCCCTCATGCATTTATATCCAACTAAAATGATCCGTTTCTTGCATGGCCTACAGAACATGATCATATGGTCACAAGTTCTCAGTGTTGTCGTGTTATCCCTTAGGTATTTGTTGGCAGGCGCCTGATCCGAGTAGCAGGCGGGCTCATCGCTTTCTTGGCGTGCTAAACCCATCGGAGGTTTATTTTGGCTTTCAAAAGCATCACGATAATATTGGTTCCTGATGGCACAAAAGGTCCCAGACAATTGAAATTCCCAAAGCTTTTGCTTCCCTTTTTTGTCCTTTTTTTCCTTTCCTGTGTTGTCTCTCTTTGCTGGATTTTCCGAGAATATCAAGTCATGCAAGACCAGATCCCTCTCCTGGGTCAGCTACAAAAAGAGAATGAACGGCAAAAACAACAGTTCATTCATCTGGCCCAACGCATTGATGAGATTATCGGAAATATGGGTCAATTGAAGGAACTTGATCTCAAACTGAAAGTCATGATGAACCTGGAAACAGGAAAGGGTAATGCGCCCGGGGGTGTGGGTGGTTCAGCCCCCTCATTACCATGGCCCGATTATTCGGAGGCAAAGACCCACAAAGAGCAGGTTCGCTTGATGCATCAATCCTTGGACAATCTGAAAACTGAAGTGGCCATGCTGAAGCGGGATAAGAGCGAGTTCAGAAAATTCCTGGAAAGCCAGAAAAAACTCCTTGCCTCGACGCCTTCCATATGGCCTACGAAAGGGTGGCTGAGTTCCCGGTTCGGATACCGCATCTCTCCTTTCACCCAGGAAAAGGAGTTTCACAAGGGGATTGACATATCCGCGAGGATGAATGCGCCCATTGTTGCACCCGCGGACGGCGTTGTCTTCGGCGTGGACTTTGACCACGGATTTGGAAAAACCTTGGTCATTAAGCATGGATATGGGGTGGCCACCATATATGCTCACCTAAACAAAATCCTTGTGAAGAGAGGCCAGTACGTCAAGCGAGGTGAAAAAATAGCCCAGGTGGGCACTACAGGCCGCTCCACAGGGCCCCATCTGCATTACGAAGTTCGCCTGAACGGCGTGCCGGTAAACCCACTCCGTTACATTCTCAATTAACCCCGAACTCGCCTTTCCAGCCCTTTGAAACAGACCATAAGCAAAGAAAGCGGAATCCTCCTCCAGCGAGCTTAGGCATGATCGAGGGCATAGGTAATAATCTCCTTTTCTTTTCTGCCGCGAATCAGTCCCTTTTCTTCAAGATATCTCAGATGCGCCATAGCCTCTCCAGTGGCGAACCATTTTTGTTGAAGTGGGAATTGATCCCACGATTTGTATTCAATATCCCAGGTCATCTCTGCTGCCACATCAAAGGCATGCTTCGGGCCCTCTTTCAGGATCACGAGGATTTCATCCAGCCTGTTTTGATGATGGCGCTTCAATTCTTCGATTCTTTCTCTATGGTTCGAGAAAAGACGCCTGTGTCCCGGCAACACGAGATCAACCTCCAGATCATACACCTTGTCCAGACTGGTTAGATAGTTCTTCAGCGGATTCCCTTGGCTTGTCCAACACTGAATGTTCGGCGTTATATCAATGAGGATGTGGTCACCGGAAATGAGAATCTTCTGGCGCGATTCGTACAGACACGTGTGTCCCCAGGTGTGCCCAGGGGTTATGACACATGTGAAATTGTAATCCCCGACTTGCAGTGTCTCTCCATCCTCCAAAAGGATCATGTCAGGTATCCTCTCTGCACCGTACTTGTATCCGGGGTGGTTAAAGAGGGCCGTTCTGAGTTCTTTTTCTGGGAAACCGTTCATGGCACCGTAGGCGACCATCGGCTCAAAGCGTTCCGGCACTAAGATGAATTCTCTGTCCGGCCTGTTGAAATAGACCTCACGGTTACCTCTGACCAACTTTGAGACCATGGCAATATGATCGGCATGAAGATGGGTAATGAAGAAATCGGTCCGCTCCAGATCAATGTCCAGCTCGCGTAACCCGGCCTCCATCGCGTCTAGGCATTCTTTTCGGTTCAGGCCCGTATCAATAATAAGATTTCTATCAGCCGCTCTTACCACGTAGGAGTTGAGGTACTTGAGAGGATTCTTCGGTAGGGGGATCTCATTTCGAAATAGATTAGGGCGGATCTCTTCGATCATTGGTTCACTCCTTTTGCCAGATCTAACCACCTGAAAGGATCTATAGAGACTGTCGAAAAACAGACTTCTGAGAGGCTGATGGAAAATGTCCATCCCGCAGGCTTTGCTGCGGGACGAAATCCCGAGGAATCACCGCCAAAGGGCGGTATCTGCGAGAGGCGTACATATAAGTACGCCGCAGTGAAGCCCCCCGGGCCAAGGTGCGTGGCATCTTTGGCCAAGCCTAGCGGAACTGCGCCGTAGCGTACCACCCGCCTTCGCCAAGGCTTCGGCGCGGTCGCCTTTCGCTTCCTCCCCGCGGCTAGCCGCCGGGCATCAGCGCGAAGGCGAGTGACGAGGGATGAGGGTAACGCAGCCCTTCGATGCTTCGACCTTGCTCAGGACCGTGAGCCTGTCGAACGGCTTGTCGAATGGCAGATGGGCGTTTTACGACAGCCTCATAAGCAGTCGTGGCCATCTGATTATGGCATCCCTGGGTCCTATGTGCAAGCAGTCTCTCCTTTGTTTGATTTTTGTTGAGGGGGGCTGTACCTGTGTTGATCTTTGTCCGGTGTTGTAATTTATGGAAATTTCAGTATACTCCCTTTAAAATCAAAACAGCTTACCACCCGGAATAATAGTGAGAGCGGATCACAACCGATAGATGGACAACAAAATTGCCACCAAAAGAGTGATTTCCTGGTCCTTATATGACTGGGCCAACTCCGCCTTTGCCACCAGTGTCATGGCCGGGTTTTTTCCCGTATTCTTCAAGCAATACTGGAGCACGGGTGTGGAGGTCACTACGAGTACTTTCCGATTGGGCATGGCCAATTCA
>JASFEQ010000184.1:0-8486 GCA_050124735.1 Desulfobacteraceae bacterium
GGATGAAATCGGGAATTTTCTGGAGCTATATGAAAGGAGGGTTTTATTGATATGCGCATAAGGCTGTTACTTCTGTCCATCTTTGTCATGGTTCTAACGGTGCCAAACGAGAAAGCCATCGCGGCCACTACCATTGAATTGGTTCAACAGGAACGAGAACTGCTTTCAAAAGGGGATGTGGTCCTAAGAGAAGTGACCAATGGAAAAAAAGGAGCAAAGACTTTCGAGGCCGTGGGCCTTATGAAAGCTACTGTCAGTGACGTTTACCAGGTTCTAGTAAAATTTGAGGATTATCCTAAATTTATGCCGAATGTTAGCAAATGTGAAGTTTTGAAAAGAACTGATGACACGGCAATTCTGAACTACACCCTTGGCCTTCCTTTAGGGAAAATAAAGAAATATCGTCTCAACATGACATTCAAGAATGACAAGAGTAGAGCCACATTAAAATGGAAATTGATTGAATGGAAAGGATTGAAGAAAAGTGAAACGATTGAAGATACAACTGGATATTGGCTTTTGAAAGAGTATCCCGAAAAAGCAGAACACGTCATTGCTCTTTATCACGTTTACACAGATCCCGGTCCAATTCCCCGGGGGCTGGGATGGATTGTTGACATTCTAACAAAAAACAGCATCCCCGATGTGGTAATCAAAACCAGAAATCGAGTTTACGAAACTTACAGGAAGTGAAGTTCCCCGCGCCGAGTAAAGAATGGGGTCCATGAAATTATGCATTTCTTTTGAGGTTCTGATAAATTGCATAATTTCATGGGCCCCCTTTTCTTATTTTTCTTTGACTTACAAAGCTCACTTGTTTATATTGGCTGGTCTGCAAAGCCAGTGCCATTTTTTTGCTCAAATTGGTAAACAAAAGGAGGAGTTATGAAATCGATTTACATGTTTCTGCTTGCCTTGATTGTGGGTATGACTCTAGCCTGCTCGAGCCCCCAAGATAGGGCCTATCAGGCACAAGAAAAGGTGCACAAGGAAAGGCTCAAACTGGTGGAACAATACCAAAAGTGCATGAAAAATGCTGGTGATGACGAGGAAAAGAAAAAGGCTTGCGACCAATATCTGAAGGCTTCTGAGGCCCTCAAGTAATTCACTTGAAAGCCTTTGAGCGCTCACATCGATCCCGCTATTTGATTCCTCTTTCCACTCATGACACGTTGATGGTTTGTGCGGGGATCAATCCGTGGGAACATTCTAAAAGCAGGAGTGCAAGGGGCTTTAATTCAGAAGTTTTAGGTGGCGGCTATCTTTGATTTAATGGGGCCCACGGCCACAAGGTAGAGAAGCCTCGACGCCTCATTGAGACCGAGCTGTTCAGCGGCTTCTCCATCATAGAGGGCCCCGATACCGCAACATCCCATCCCCATGGCCGTTGCGGCCAGATATAGCCTCTGTCCCATTCTCCCTGCCGCCAACATGGCATAGCGGTATCCACGGGCGCCCCATGTCCGATCCATGAGCTCCAGATTGGTTATAAATAGAAAATGCGTGGCCGCGTTGGCAAGCCACTGCTGATCAAGACAGATGTGGGCCATGCTCTCCATGAAATCCCCAGATGTGACGAGACCGAGGGAGGCCTTTGTGGTGTCCAGCAGATAGAAACCCGGCTCCATGTCTTCCACATCACGCGCGAGTAACCCGACGGACAATGATCGGTGGTACTCTGCGCCCCCTGCTGAATCCGCTAAATCTTCTGCACATATTGAATCTACCAGCGCCCCCAAATGGTCCTCACTCAAAGGCTCCTTCACAAAATTGCGCTTGGAACGCCGTTGGAACAGCGCCTCTGAGTAATTCATGATCTCTGGCCAGGTGGAAGAAACAGGTGCCCTCGTCCACGTCTCAGGAACCACGCCCAGTTCATGATGCATTTCCCGTTCTGGCACTGCCTCTGGAATGAGCGATGCACTCGCCTGATGGAATTCCCGAACGGCCGGGTAGTCCATTTCTTTTGCAGCTACCTGACTCGCACTTCTCATCTCCCCGGAAAGTTCAGCAATCTCTCCTACAGTGGCCTCAGCCATATCGTCATTTCCCAAAACATGGACCACGGCCAGGCAGACCTCTTTCGTTTCATCAAGTCCCAGCAGTTGATTCACTCTACCGTCATCAAACTCATAGGAGAAATGGGCGGGAAGTCGAAGGGTCTTAAGGGCCTGCACCAGGTTCTCCACAAGATGCCCCGTATCCAGGAGGTGGTACCGATAGGAACGATCACGATATTTCCAGGCACTCCTGAAGAAAATAGCCGTCAAAAAAAAAGAGAGACGCGGAACCCTATTGTCCGGTGTTTGAGTGAAATGGACAACGTGAGGGATGATGTCCTGTGCGCGAATGGGGTAGAGGCAGTGGCGGTGGATGGCGAAATGATAAAGGCCATCGTCCAGGCCACGTACGGAATGGGTGGCCACGTAGAGTTCAGTGGGATAGAGGGCACCGGCTGAGGCCACACTGCGGAAATAGTAATCGCCACCCGCAGAACGTGCCTTTGCCGTGAGCGTATGGGCCATGCGGAGAATCAGAGAAAGGGCCTCCACATCCATCTCTTCCACCTTCTCCCCCACCTGTCCCGATTTTAGTAGGGCGGAGAGTTTTTCTTCTGGGAGGGATAGACCCGAAGGCAAAGAGAGGGGGGTAACGCCCGGGTAGTCCTTGAAAACGCTTGGCTGATTTTGCCAGTCAAGATAGTGGGATGACATTCTATCCCGCTGGTAACTGGTATGATCATGATATTGACGGGAAGATTTGATCATTTTTCACTGGGGCTTTTCGTGGTCTCACACTGGCGAACCAGCACGCACTGGATGAGAGGGATTTCACAGCAGATTACTCAAGGTTTTGAATCTCTGTAGCTTGATAGGCAAATGTTATGGCGAGACTCTAAATGAATACCCGGCTCATAGCCTAATCTTCTTCCACGATGATGGCTCCAGGTGCACACTCCCTGGCAGCCTGACGGACCTTCTCTTCCAATGGCTCCGGGACGACATCCACTAGGACCTTGGAGACAAGTTGGTCCTCATCATATTCAAAGACTTCAGGGCAGACCTTGTTGCAGTTGCGATCGCCCATGCACAGGTCATAATCAATTTTTACTTTCATAATAAATTCCAAGGCCCCAATCCCTTTCCCAGTTTACGGGGAAGGGATTGGGGTCATTAAAGTGTTCTAAATTAAGCCGCTTCTATCTCCCGTCTGGCCGCCATATCAAACAGGACCCTCTCCCTCGCCTTATCAATGCCGAGGGCCTTTCTCTTCTTGTCAATATGCTCGATCATCATCTGGGCCATGTCATAGGGGTCAACAGTAAATCCCCACTTCCCAAATCCCATTCCCTCCAGGCCGTCAAACAAGAGCTTGTGAAATTTGGTCTCCTCAATGATAGGATAGGTAACCCCAAAGACCGTAAAGACTCCGGACGCTACGAAGTATTGGCCAATGGAAATGGCCTTTTCACTCATCCACTCAGGCGCAGCACCGGCCACAGGGAGGTCAGCGATGCTCTCGCCAAGCCCGCCCTCGCGCACCATCTCCGCGCATGCAATCAGGATCCGGCTGTTGTCCACACAGGAACCCAACCCTAGAACAGGAGGCATGCCGACCGTCTCGCACACTTCTTTCAGGCCGGGGCCAGCCAGATGGGCCGCCTCAGGCGTATAAAAACCTGCTTTAGCCAAAGAGATCTGGGAACATCCGGTCTGAACCACCAACACATCATTTCTGATCAGTTCTTTGACCATCTCCACATGTACCCAGTCCTGTTTGACTCTTGGGTTGGTACAGCCCACCACACCGGCTACCCCACGGATCCTGCCGTTGATGATGTTATCGTTCAAGGGCGTGTAGGAAGCCCGGAAGGTCCCTCCCAGCATGTAATTGACGTATTCGTGAGAAAAACCGTGGATGCCTACGCTCTTTAGGTTTGGAATATCGATGGGTACGTTGCGGTTCTTAAATCTCACGATGGCGTTTTGCACGATATTATCGGTACACTTCCTGGGTTCATGCTCGTGGAATTCTATGTGTTCAACGCCTTCAATCTTACACCTAGGGTTGGTGGTAAAGAGCTTGGTTCCATAGCACTCAGCCACTTTGCCCAGTCCTTGTTTGATGCACTGAACGTCTACACCCATCGCGTCTACGGCACCGGTGACCAGGATAGTCTCTGTGGACATGAAATTGCCCGCATGAGGAACTCCGTGGCGGGAGAGCATTTCTGCGCCCGAACAGCACATGCCAAGAAGGTTGATCCCCGTTGCTCCCGCATCTTGGGCCGCCTCCACGAGAACCGGGTCATTCACTGAGGCCAGCACGGACTCGAAGAGATTAGGCTCATGACCATGGATGATAATGTTGACTTGGTCTTCTTTCAGGCAACCCATGTTCACTTCTGTCCTCACGGGGGTCGGGGTGCCGAAAAGGATATCAGAGATCTCCGTGGCCACCATGGAACCGCCCCAACCGTCTGCCAGGGCCGTACGGCTGCACTGAGTAGTAATATTCTCATAATCCTGGTCCACACCCATGTGGGTCCGATGCATCAACTCCATGATCTCACGCATGGCTCCCCTGGGGACCACGCCATGCTTACGCCATGTCTCCAAAGTCTTGGGGGGCACTCGATCTACAAAAGGAATTTCACCCTCCACCTGGGTGTATGTGCCCTCCAGTGCCTCATACAGGTCAGTGGCGATATCCTTTATCTCACGGCCCTCCGTCTCGATGCCGATGGATTTGGCCACCTCTTCCAGTTTCAAGGGATCCTTGATGGTGTAGTCTTTAATCTTTCCGTTGACCACTTCCCTGAACACATCCAGCATGCTCATCCCATGATCCGTATGGGCAGCTGCACCAGTTGCCACCATCCGGGCAAAATTCCGGGCTTGGATCGTGTCAATGGTCGCCCCGCAGACTCCCACCTTTGCGTAAGGGTCTTTGGGGTTCAATCGGCAAGGCCCCATGGAGCAGTGTTTGCAGCAGGCCGAATCAGCGCCAATGGGACAGGCTTTCATACTGGCAGCACGATCAAAGGCCGTTTCCACCCCGTCTTTCTTGGCCTTCTCCAGCATGCGCGCCGTGGCATCACAGCTGGTCCAGTCTCTTATATTGGCCTCCTTCTTAACTTTGACTACTTTTTTTCCCTTTTTCTCCTCTTCCATGCATTTTCCTCCTTCGTGGAAAAATATTGTTTCTGATCATTCACATACCCACAGATTCCATAATTCCCTGATTTGTCTAAACAAATATAGAAAAATATGGGATTAACGCTAGACTCTGTCCCCGGTTTTACCGTTCACGAGCGAATTATATGGCACATTGTGAAAAAATCTTCAAGCGGAAAACAGGGCCTTTTCTCAATCAGGGCTATTACCTTGGGTCATCTGTGGTTGCAGCCCCTTCTATACTGCATTTGGTGAAGTCGATCTCCTGGCCACAACCTTTACAGATATGCTTTTTGTCGAATTCGTCTGAGAAAATCTCTGTCTCCTTCCCGCAGTTGGGGCATTTGCAATCGAACGACTTCAGATTCTTATACGATTCAAACCCTGGGCAATGTTGTGGTGTCGTCATGCTAACCTCCTAAATTCATTTATTTTTTATTGCTTACCCGGCCAATTTCTTGCCGATATCCTTGCCGTAATCCTGGGCCATGGTTTTTCCGCCACCCAATGAAGCGGATTTCAATCTCAACGGCCCACTCACCATCTCCATCTTAAAAATATTTTTCATGGTCTCGTATATGCGATCAGGAGCCTCTCCACTCCATCCGAACGCCCCGAACGATGCGCCTATTTTCCCTTCCAGGTTCGCTTTTTCAGCCAGGAAAAGCAGGGTTTTCATCCCCTGCATCATCTGACCATGGTAGGTGGCAGATCCAAAGACATAGGCGTCATACCCTGCAAGTTCGTCTTCCTTTTTGATCTGGGTGGAATTCACAACGTCCGCCTCAGCACCACTCATACGAATCCCTTCAGAGATAAGGTCGGCGATATTCTTGGTCTCTCCAGTTCTGGTCGTGTAAACGACAAGCGCTTTACCCATTCCTATCCTCCAGCTGTAAAAGAATCAAAATGATTAAGTTCTGACGCCAGACTAATCTGCGTCCTCTTCTTCCACTGTGCCTTTATGCTTGGTCCCGCACATGGGGCAGAGAATTTCAATCTCTTTCTCATCCCCAATGAACTTCTCTTGTAGCTTCTCAGGCCCCAGAAAGCTCACATCCCCACATGCGCAAGACGGGCACTCCGCCCTAACTCTATACTTCTTCTTGGACATTGTTCCACCTCCCCATCATAGGCCATTGGTCACTTGTCATTTTTAAGAAGATTCCACATGAGCAAACGTTACTATCCCAACCTTGTGTCAGGACCTGTATCGCCGCAATCTGGGATGTAACATGAAACATCTACAAACTCGCACTTCTCTTTGCAACCAGGACACTTTTCAGGTGGTTTGTCGGCTTGCAGGGTATACCCACACTTTTGGCATTTCCAATCCGGCATCCTCTTTTCCTCCTTTCTTCACCCCCGGCCCTAACCCTTGGATCTACAGGCATAACTGGGCCATGATAGGGATGTTAGTTTGTGAGACTCCTTCAAATCTTTAAACCACTAGGCGCCCTCTGCGGCCACCGAGCCAGGACCGGCCAGAGGCCTGAACATCTTCTTGCTTGCCCCACAAATGGGGCACTTCCAGTCATCTGGAAGGTCCTCAAACTGTGTGCCCTTCGGGATTTTGCCCTTTCTGTCCCCTTTGTCGGGATTGTAAATATACCCACAGTTTAACGTCTGACACTGCCACATCTCTTCGGGCTTTGCCATTCTCCATTCCTTTCCTGATTTTCACTATTATCACTTTCTGGGCTTATAAGACCAAATAAGAGAAGAAGCATCTAACTTCCCGGTGGCCTCCACCATGTCTTGACTTTCTTACACATCAGCGGGTGCAGTGAATGTCCGCTGACCCAGTTCACGATCAAGCATGAAAAGGCCACCTTCTGCTTCACCTACCATCTTGATCTGCTGAATCACGTCATTGGCGCTATCCTCTTCCTCCACCTGCTCTGTAACAAACCATTGAAGAAAGATGTTTGTGGCATGATCATGTTCTGCCAATGCCAGTTCCACGAGTTCGTTGATCAGACCCGTCACCTTCTGCTCATGCTCCAGAACGGCCTCAAAGGTTGCAAGGGGGGAATCCCACTCTGTCGGTGGACCATCTATAGGCTTCAGCAGCACCCGCCCCCCACGCTCATTAATGAAATTATAGAATTTCATGCCGTGCATATCCTCTTCCTGGGCCTGTACCCGCATCCAGCTGGCAAATCCGCCCAAGTTTAGGCTCTGAAAATAAGCGGCCATGGACAGGTACAGGTAGGAAGAATAGAGTTCTGCATTGATTTGCCCGTTCAGGGCCTCCTGCATTTTTTCACTAATCATGGCCATTATCCTTTCCAGAGACCGTGAAGAGTGCAGTATTCACGGGCGGTCACCCCTTTGGCCTTGATGCCAAATACCGCTTCGGGCGCATCTCCGGGCTTCAGGAATTCCCGGTAGGCCTTCCCGTCCACGATGACCTCAACCCACTCGATGTAATGCTCCTCTTCCATAGGATGGGGCACGCTACCTACTTTCACCTTCACGCCTCCTGCCGCCTCTTCTACCACAGGGACATGTTTTTCCTTGGCGGCATCCACCGTGTTTTCCACGAATAGCTTCATGGGTTCGCCACAGCAAACCAACTCACCGTCTCCTCCGTGAACGACTTCAACAATATTCCCACATTTTTCGCACTTATAAATCTCTAATCTCTTTGCCATTTCTCATCCTCCTCTTGTCTGTATATTTACTTTATATCCGTCGGATACGGACTGGGCATAATTAATAAACTGCACCTAAACTAATTTGTTCACCGCATCCAGGACCGCTCCGTAGTCAGGCTCCTCTGTCAACTCCTTGACAAGCTGAACATACTGAATGATCCCTTCTCGGTCCACCACAAAAACGGCCCTCGCAAGCAACCGCAATTCCTTGATCAAAACCCCGTAAGCCTTTCCGAAACCGGCTTCGCGATGATCGGAAAGGGTGATGACTTTCTCCACACCGGCTGCGCCACACCAACGCTTCTGAGCAAAAGGCAGGTCCATGCTGATGGTCAGAATGACCACATCATCACCCAAGTTTCCTGCCTCCTCATTAAATCTTCTGGTCTCCATATCACACACGGGGGTGTCTAGAGACGGTACGGTGGAAATGATACAAACTTTGCCGCGAAATGAGGAAAGCTTTACTGGGGAAAGATCATTGTCAAGAACCTCAAATTCCGGGGCCACATCTCCCGCTTTTCGTTCCTCCCCAGCCAGGGTCAGGGGATTTCCCTTCATCGTTATCACGTTTGGCCGTTCTTCCATGTCGTTATCCTCCCATTTCCATCTCAATGATGTCTGTACTTTTAAAGGTTTGGCCCTGATC
>JASFEQ010000185.1:0-8471 GCA_050124735.1 Desulfobacteraceae bacterium
CGGTATTGAGATCAGAGAGGTCCGCAAGAAATTGGGTGTCAACAGCACTGGGTTCCTTGTCTTTTCCCAGAACCTTGGTCCTGAGCCATCCGGAGAAGCCATTCTCCTTCGCATTGCCCTGCTCTCTCTCTTCTTTCTCTGCCAGCCGGTTCGACTTGAACAATGAAGACTCCTAATCAGGTAACACACCGATTTATATCATAAAATGCCCAAAAAGTATACCAGCAAGTCGTCACTGGTCACTTGTGCTCCTTACCCCTCACTCAAATTAACCCTGCCTGCTGGAATAGCCTGGGCACATCCAGCCTGTTGACCACGTCCGAGAAAATCTCCCCCATAACTTTGTCTGCATCACGACGCCCCAGCACTTTGAGACGCTCCGCCTGGCCACTGATCGTCTGACTGGCGAGGAATTCCCCTTCTTTCATCAGCCTCGCCTCGAAACCCATCGTGACGACCCAGTCCCTGTCTGCCAGATCCAAAAGGAGATCCTTGAGCACAATCATCATTTCAATCTCACTCTCTTTCCTCTCTGAGACAACCTCTGCGCCCAAATGCTCCAACCTCTCTTTGAAGACCTCCTTAAACAGCGCAGGAACATGGTAAACGCCTATCTTGAAGCCCTCATCACCGCCTCGAGCAAAAAAAAGTGTGATGTTTCCTGAAAAATTCTTGTACTGCTCTTGAGCGCCTCTGCCTATGAGATCCTTGGATTTCCTCGCATCCTCGAACCCGACAAATACCTTTTTCCCCTTCAATGCCTCCGATCTCATTGGAAGCTGGTAAGTCACCTTGAGCTCTGGAATCGTGGTACAGGAGGTGAGGGCCATCAAGACAAAAAGCATCCCTATGAAACGCCTCCTTGCTCCGTTCTTCTCCTCCATTTCCCTATCCTCCTTCACAAGATAATTTTAAATCATTTATCAAGTAAATAATCCGGGCCCAGAGGGCCCCAGTTTGCCACATCAGAATCAAAAGGAACCATACCTAATACAGACACGATAACGGAAGTGTCATTGCGAGGAGAGGGATTCCTCGCCCGTCATTGCGAGCCCCATAGAGTCGGGGGCGAAGCCGTTCGGCCTCGAGCAGGGCCATGCGCTCACGGCCGAGAGGCAATCTCATCTTTTTTCGGCGTGCTTTCTTAGAAAGTACCTAGCTCGGAACAGGCTCCGCAATCTCACTGTGAAAAATGAGATTGCCGCGCTCCTCCCGCGTGAGTCGCTCGCAATGACAATCGCAACGATATTAAGTGCGCTTGTATTGGTTTACAAAGAGAATCAACCAGCAACGTTTGTATTATCCTTCATTTGTTTAACGAGAGCGCTCAGCTCCCCTTTCCTATTCAACTCAGGACGCTCGGTTAACTTATCAACGAGTTCCTCTAGAATCCTTCCCACTTCAGGGCCTTCTGGCAGACCCAGGATCTCCATAACCTCATGCCCGTCAATGGCCAGGTCCCCAGGTCTCAGGACCAGACCTCTACGCCTCAAGGCCTCTATCCTCTTCTTAAGTTCTGAGAACTGATCTATTTTCTCATCGTCTATGCCATGGGCCCAGATGTCCGCCTCGCGAAAGGCGAGGAGATAATCCATGTTCTCTGAGCCCACACCTCGGATTAGGCGCCTCAACGCCCCATCGGTCCACGCTGAATCATATCCTACCATACTCATGTGATGGGCGATCAGGTGTGTCACCTTACCTATTATAGCATGACTAAACTTGAGACGTTCCATAATCTCCCTGCCCAGCTCGGCGCTCTTCTGCTCGTGTCCCAGGAAGCTGAATTCGCCATCTACTTTCCTCCTTACACGGGGTTTGGCAATGTCGTGTAATAGGGCTGTCAGCCGCAGAACGAGGTCTGGTTCCACCTGATCAAGGGTCTCCATAGTATGTTTGTAGATCGTGTATCTGTGAGAAGCTTCCTGTTTTTTTCGGTAACCCTCAAGGAGTTCCGGGAGGAGCTCTCTAAGAAGGCCTACCCTCAACATGAGATTGAAGCCCACCGAGGGCCTTTGGCTCAGCAGGATCTTCATCAACTCTTCCCTTATTCTCTCTGGCGCCACAGAATCCAACTGTCCAGCCATCATAGAAATGGTTTCCAGGGTCTTGGACTCAATGCGAAATTCCAGTTCAGCGGCCAGTCGCACAGCCCGTAGTAAACGGAGCGGATCCTCTCGGAATCTTTCTTTCGCGTCCCCCACGGCCCTCATTACCCGGCGCAAAAGATCATCCCTTCCCCCGTGAGGATCTAGGATCCTTCTGTGGTCGTTATCATAGGCCATGGCGTTTATAGTAAAATCACGGTGTCCAAGGTCTTCTTCTAAACTGGAACCAAAACCCTTTGAACCTCTGAAGGTTGTGACGTCATAACACTGGCCTAAATGGACAAAGGTTACCGTCCCATGCTTTAAGGAGAAATTCCTGATATCCCATAATGTGGACTTGATCTCTTTCGGTGTTGCAGAGGTGGCCACATCCCAGTCAGTCACCATCCGCTGCAGGCAATAATCCCTTACCGCCCCTCCAACGATGTATGCCTGGTAGCCGGAAGCGCGCAGTCCCTCAACCACGGTCACGATGAACTCCGGCATGTCCATTCCTTGTGCTTCAAACTCCTTCCCTGTCAAATCCATGACTGGATAGAATTTTCGATCCTTTCCCCTTATTTTGAATGCCTTATACAGATTGTACCACATAAGCAACAGCAAATTAACGAGCATTTCACAACCACGCTGCCTATCAGGGCCCCATGAGCAGAAACGCCAACCCGCCCTCCTCTTCGCTGGATAAATTCTGGGGAGAATTCAGAGGGGTGTGCAACCTCATAAAATGACTTGCCAAAATTGTACGGATTGGGTTACAGGGATAGGAATTCTCATAACAGGGCAAACCCGACCGGCCTACGAAGGGGCATAGTTTGCCTGCAATTAATTCTATTTGATTTGGAAAGGATGTCAGAGGCTATGGAGGATCCCCAAGAAAGACTGGTGACTTCTATCTCTACTCCCGAGCTTGAACGCAGGTGGAAGGCAGCTCGTGAGATGATGCGCGACAACAAAATCGATTTCCTCATAATGCGAAACGATGAAGAGTTTTTGGGGGGATACGTTAAATGGTTTACTGATCTACCCGCTCGCCATAGTTATCCCTATACCGTTATCTTCCCGGCAGATGATGAGATGACCCTCATATCTTGCGGCGCTGCGCCTCCTGGCGACCCGGGGCCTCCGCCCTGGGCCGTGCGCGGCGTGAAAAAGAGGTTAGGAGCACCCTATTTTCCATCGGCCCACTATACGAGCAGCTATGATGCCGAACTGGCCGTCAAAGTCTTGAAGGAGAAGAAGGGGGCCACCATCGGGCTGGTGGGGCGATCGTTCATTCCTGTTAATTTTTACGAGGTCCTGAGCAAACAATTGAGCGGGTCAACGTTCATCGATGCCGCGGAACAAGTGGATCAAATCAAAGTGATTAAAAGCCAGGAGGAAATTGAGCTGATTAAACAGACAGCCCAACTCCAAGACGCAGCCATGGAACACGTAAAAAAAGCAATCCGGCCTGGAAAAAGGGATTTTGAGATCTATGCGGAAGCGCTCCATTTCACGGCTCTAAATGGAAGCGAGCGGCAACTGATACTGGTCAGTTCTGGCCCGCACGGTACTCCCGTGCCATTCCAACCTCGTCATTTCCAAAACAGGGTGATGAAGAAAGGGGACCAGGTTTCTGTCCTCATCGAGGTGAATGGACCAGGCGGGTTTTACGCAGAGCTAGGTAGGATTCTTTCCATTGGAAAACCGCCACAGGAATTACAGGACGCCTTTGGGGTTGCCCTGGAGGCACAGGAGCTATCCCTCGAATTACTAAAGCCTGGAGCGGACCCGAAAGACCTCTGGAACGCAAACAATGAATTCCTGGAAAAAAATGGGTACTTTCCTGAAAGGCGGCTCTATGCCCACGGCCAGGGCTATGACCTGGTCGAACGGCCCCTCATCCGCTACGATGAACCTATGAAGATTAAGGCAGGCATGAACCTCGTCGTTCACCCCACTGCCACGAACGAAAAGGCCTGGGCGGGCGCTACAGACAACTACCTCGTCACAGAGAATGGGGTGAGCCCTTGCCTCCACAAGACACCGAAGGAAATTATTGTTGTGTAGCCACTGAAAGGGTGGCTGTACGGGGCGGGAATGACAGCAAGCACAAGAAGAACGCCATTGGAAGCAACCTGTTGGAGGAGGGGAACACAGATGGACCTGCTCATACTGGATCAGTTCGCAGACTACTACAAAAGCAAATTGGAACCTCAGTTCCCTAAGGTCTCCATTCATGCGGTTTCTAAGGAAGAGGAAATTGGAGATCTTATTGAGAAGATAGACATTTTGATGACCATTAAGATCACCGACGAGCCTATGAAAAGGGCATCCAAGTTACAATGGATACAGGCCATGACTGTTGGGGTGGACTTTTTCCTCAAGCTCCCCTCACTCAGAAGGGACGTGATCATGACTTCCACGAGAGGCATTCACGGTCCGCAAATGTCAGAGATGGCCATTTTACTCATGCTCGCTCTGAACAGGAACTTTCCCCAGATCGTTCGACATCAGGACCAACGGATATGGGAAAGGTGGCCCACAAGACTCCTTTACCAGAAGAATGTGGGGATTCTGGGGCTGGGCGTCAGCGGACAAGAGATTGCCCGCAAGTGCAAGGCCTTTAATATGACGGTCTATGGAATTAATCGCACAAAGAGGGAAATAGAATTCGTCGATCACTTCTTCCACCCGGATAGACTTCTGGAAGTCATCAGAGAAGTGGATTATTTTGTTATCGTGATCCCGTCCACACCGGAAACCCGTCATATGGTGAATGCCGAGGCGCTCTCATCCATGAAACCGACGGCCTTCTTGGTCAACATCGGGAGAGGAGACGTTTTGGACGAAAAGGCATTGATCCATGTCCTGGAAACAGGTAAGATCGCCGGAGCAGCCCTGGACGTCTTTGCTGGAGATCCAAAACCCCTGGCTAAAGATAGTCCCCTGTGGGGGATGAAGAACGTGATTGTAACGCCCCGCGTAGGGGGAATGACGGATATTTATCCGGATCAGATCCTCCCCATATTCGAAGAAAACCTGAGGCGTTTTCTCAAAGGAGAGAGGCGGGATTTGATCAATTTTATAGAATGGTCGGAGTGAGATTCATAAGCCACCCCAAAAGGGGATAAACATGGAAGGAGGTGTTGCTTTTTTTTGAAAGTGCTGCGCGCAAAGAGACTATGTCTGAGGTCAAAACTTTAATCTATAAAGGAGGTATCATGTCTAAAAAAACTTTATCGGTTGTGTTAATCGCAATAGGCCTTTGCTTCTGCCTGAGTGTTTCGTTCATTTCAGTCAGCCAGGCTGCATCAAAAAAGATCACCCTTCAATCCATCACGGCATGGCCAAAGACAACATTTATGGTCCAGAACTTCATGCGGTTTATGGACAGGGTGAATAGTAGAGCGGCTGAAATGTATCCAGGCCAGTTTGAGATCAAATACAAAGGTGGCCCTGAAGTCATCTCTTTTAAAGAACAGGTGGAGGCCGTGCGTACCGGTCTGGTGGATATGGTCTTCACGGCGACCAGTTATTACACGTCCATCATCCCGGCAGGCGACGGATTCAGCGCAAGCGCCTACAAACCCTGGGAAGAAAGGGAAAAAGGCGTTTTTAACTTTATGCAAGGAATCCATGCGGACAAGGCCAACGCCTTTTTCTTATCTAGAATGGGCTCTGGAATTCCCTTTCAAATTTATCTGAACAAACCGGTCAAGGCTGTTGCGGATTTGAAGGGTGTTAAATTGCGCTGTTCGCCAACCCTCGTACCCTTCCTCAAAAAGATCCAAGCAAACCCCATCGTCATGAAACCCGGGGATATTTACACCGCCCTTGAACGGGGAGTGGTGGAAGGCTACGTCTGGCCGGCAGCCCAGATTCGGGAATGGGGCTGGGAAAGGGTCACGAAGTATGTGTTGGAACCTGCCCTTCCCTATGGAGCCATCGATGTGGTGCTGGTTAACCTGGATGTGTGGAAAAAGCTTCCCACGCACCTCCAGGACCTGCTTATTTATTCGGCAAAAGAGGATGAATTCCGCACTATCGTGCGTGCCCTGGAGTATATCCCTAGGGAGAATGCGGAACTCCAGAAGATGGGCATTCAGTTCATCAGTATGCCTGAGTCAGAGACCAGGAAGCTTCACGATGCGGCCATTACCGCTCTCTGGGACGTGATCATAAAGCGAGATCCGGAAAATGGTCCAAAGTTTAGGAGTATGATTTCCAAGTAACGTTTACGTGACCTCTTAAGGGGTCACAATGGTTATCGTCTCCATCAGGTTTAGGGACATCAATCATGAAGGCCAGGAGTGGATACTTCCCTTCTGGCCTTCAAAAATATCCTACCCAGCAGTGGGGTAAGCATAGCTCTAAAAGGCAAAAAAGGATCTAACCGTGGCAAAGGTTATGGATAAGATATTGACAGTGCTTGGCGTGATACCGGCGCTTCTTCTTCTGTACATCGTCCTATCAACGAGCGTTAATGTTTTTGCTCGATTTCTGGGTTTTGGTGGACTGGTCTGGGGCGTACAGTTCACCGAGTATTCATTGCTCTGGATGACCCTTCTCGGTGCAACCTGGGTGCTGAAAAGGGACAAACATGTCACTGTGGATCTCATCACGGGTCTGTTAAAAGAACGGACGATGGTCTACTTCAATCTTGCCCACAGCATCATGGGATTCGCTGTATGCGCGTTACTCTGCTGGTACGGGGCTGTCGTCACATGGGGTCAGTATCAGAGAGGCGTGGTGGATATTCAGGTGGTGGATGTGCCCAAATACCTGGTACTGATCGTCATTCCCCTGGGATTCTTCTTTCTTTCCCTAGAGTTTGTTCGCAGGTTTTTCGCTAGCCTAAAAGAAATGAGGCGCAAAAGAAGCGGATTTTCCCCTGGCAAAGGCGCCCCAATTCGGAGAAACCCTAGCAGTCCTGAAAGCTATTAAGGAGAGAATGGTTATGGAATGGTGGGCTGTCCTCATTTTTTTCATTGCTGGTCTGATTCTGTTACTGCTTTCAGGCTTTCCCATCGCCTTCGGCTTTCTCTTCATGGATCTATTGGGCATCATCATCTTCATGGGCCCTTTGGGTCTTAAGCAAGTTCCGCTTCATGTGCTCAGTTCAATTTCCACTTTTGTGTTGGCCCCAATTCCCATGTTTATCTTCATGGGTGAACTGATGTTTCACTCGAGAATAGCCTACAATACCATCGATGTCATCGATAAGTGGCTGGTAAGGGTGCCAGGCAGGTTAAGCCTACTTGCCGCCGCAAGTGGAACTCTGTTTGCCGCCACCAGCGGGTCCACTATTGCAAACACCGCCATGCTGGGCACCGTTCTGTTGCCTGAAATGAAAAACCGTGGGTACAAGACACCCATGTCTGTCGGGCCTATCATAGGAATCGGGGGGGTCGCCATGCTCATCCCTCCATCTATCCTGGCAGTCGTTTTGGCCAGTATTGGACAGATCTCCGTGGGAGATATTCTCGTGGCCGGCGCCATCCCGGGACTCTTGATGGGATTCCTTTATGTCACGTACATCATTGGTAGGTGCATCTTGAATCCTTCCCTTGCCCCCCGTTACGAGGTCTCGCAGGCCTCTTTGCAAGAGAAGATCGTGGGAACCATTAAATACATTCTCCCCATGGGATTTATCATCTTTATGGTTCTGGGCCTGATGCTGCTTGGTGTAGCTGCCCCTTCAGAGGCGGCCGCAACTGGTGCGGTTGCCACCTTCTTGGTCTGCCTACTTTACGGGCGGGTAAACTGGTCCATGCTGAAGGCCTCATTGATCGGCACTGTAGAAATATCCGTCATGGTGCTCATGATCATCGCCGCCTCAAAAACATTTAGCAGTATCCTCGCCTTTACCGGGGCGACCAGAGGACTCCTCGAGGTCATCCAGGGACTTGAAGTCCACCCGCTCCTGATTCTATTCGGTATGCAGTTGACCATTTTTGTCTTAGGCACTTTCATGGAAACCGTCTCCATCATGATGATTTGTATCCCTTTCTTTATGCCTATTGTGAGAATGCTCGGCTTCGACCCTGTTTGGTTTGGCGTCCTCATGCTTATCAATCTTGAAATGGGTATGACAACACCCCCGTTTGGAATGATGTTGTTTGTGATGAAGGGGGTCGCTCCACCGGAGGTTACCATTAAAGAAATCTGTTATGCGGCATTGCCGTTTATCCTGTGTGATATGATTGCCATGGTCATGATTATCATTTGGCCCCAACTGGCCCTCTGGTTACCAGGCTTAGCACACTGATAGCCTGCACTTTCCCGAGAATTACCACAAAGCAGCCTATGACGCGCTAACCACAATAATCCCCAAAACTTAGTGAACAGGGATCCCCACATGAACTATTCTGCAATGGACCG
>JASFEQ010000186.1:0-8460 GCA_050124735.1 Desulfobacteraceae bacterium
AGGCTCTTCTGGTGAGGTCTTTATCTCAATCCAAAGCTGCGTCTTATCCTCTTCACGACCTTTCAATAACAAAACGACTTCTTGCAGAGTGGGAATTCGCTCTCCGTCCGCCGGCTTTTGATCGGGATACCGGTTTGCATAGGTTGTGTCTGGTTTCAGGCGGCCCACGTCATAAAGTTTCAATTCCGCCAGCATTAGCTCTTTAATGGGGAGTGCATTCCCGCTTTCTAGCCATTCACCCTCAGATGTTCGGGTGATATCCGGGTTTAGCTGGAAATCGTGATGCACGACCGCAATCCCGTCTGCACTGAGCTGGACATCCAATTCCACTCCATCCACGCCAAGGTCAAGCGCCTTAGAGAAAGCGCATAGCGTGTTTTCCGGGGCCAGTCCAGCCGCACCCCTATGGCCAATCACATACAAGTTTTCTTCCCTCCTCTGATCATCGGTTTTAAGGGATGGGTTTATGGTTTTGGTCCAATTTGCTTTACAAGAGTACGAGCTTATGCCCTTATAAACCAAACTTATCCTTTTGCCAACTTTCCATATCAACGCTATAATTCATGGATTAATTCTAAATTCTCCATTCCCTCTCCCCTGTTGGGAGAGGTTTAGGGCTTGCCCCGTACCCCTGTTTTCACAGGGGCAGGCTTGATACGGGAGTGAGAGAGATGAAATCACGTCTACAAAGCCAGGTACTGATAATAGGCGGTGGAGCTACGGGGACAGGGCTTGCTCGGGATTTGGCCTTGAGAGAGGTGCCCTGCGTTTTAGTGGAAAAAGGAGAGATAAATTCCGGCACTTCCGGCGCGAATCATGGACTTCTACACAGCGGAGCGCGTTACGTTTTTTCAGACCCCGAAAGCGCTTCAGGGTGTTGGGAAGAGGCTGAGCTCCTCAGAAGACTCGCTCCCCATTGCATTGAAGAGACGGGCGGACTGTTTGTAGCGGTCCAGGGGGATGATGAGAAGTATGTGGCCGACTTTCCCCACCTTTGTTCAAGTTGCGGTATCCCTGTACGAAAATTGGATTACCAAGAAGCCCTTGAAAAGGAGCCCACACTTTCCGACAAATTGATTGCTGCTTATGAAGTGGAAGATGCCACCATTGATCCCTTTATCCTCTCTCTGGAGAACATCGCCCAGGCCCAACAACTGGGAACCATATTGCTCTACCAGACCAAAGTGGTGGGCTTCAAAAAAAGCAATGGCCAGATTCAGGCCGTTCAACTGCTTGATATGAAAACAGGTGAAGAGTTCAGTGTGGAGGCAGAGCAGGTGGTCAGTGCCTCCGGACCCTGGGCTGGGGAGATCGCGGCCCTCGCCCATGCCTCAATCGACATCCTCTATTCAAAGGGCAGCCTCATGGTCACGGATACGAGGGTCACAAAACGGGTCGTGAATCGTCTGCGCCCGCCAGGGGACGGTGACATACTGGTTCCGGGTGGATCCGTTTCCATACTCGGTACCACGTCCATACGGATTGATTCCCTTGAAGCCATTGGACCCACTATTGAGGAAATGGATCTGATGGTTAGTGAGGGGGCTGCCATGATCCCTGTTTTGGAAAATGCACGATATATCCGGGCATTTGCTGGAGTCAGACCTCTTGTCAGCGCCCAATGCGATGCTGATGATCGTTGTATTGCCAGAGGATTTGCGCTCTTGGATCACTCTCTGGACGGTGTGGAGAATTTTTTCACCATTACAGGTGGAAAGCTCACCACGTATCGTCTCATGGCAGAGAGGACTGCGGACCTGGTGTGCCAGAGGTTGGGCGTTGCTAAACCTTGTCGGACGCGAGTGGAACCCCTCCCGTCCACGCAGATGGGAAAATGGGCAGAACCAGGGTTAGGGCCAAAACTGTGGCTCCAAAATAATAATCCCGAGGATCCCCTGCTTTGTGAGTGCGAAATGTTGCCCAAGAGCGCCATTGACAGTATCATTGATGCCATCCGACACCAGAATGGCAATCCGAGTCTGAGGGGCATGGGACTGCGCAGCCGGCTCGGGAAAGGGCCTTGCCAAGGGACCACATGTGCTCAGCGGGTTGTTGCACATATGTATGAGCGTGAAGAACTGAAAACAGATCAAGGCCTTGCCAATCTCCGAGAGTTCTTCCGCGCACGATGGAAAGGAGAACGTCCTGTTCTGTGGGACCGACAACTGGCCCAGGCGGAACTCAAAGAGGCCATCTATTGCGGACTTCTGGATTTGGAACTCTGGACCACGGCTGATAGAGAGAACTGAGTATGACCACCAAAAACCCAGATTTCATTGACTGCGACCTGCTTGTCATTGGCAGGGGCATGGCTGGCATGACCGCCGCCCTCTTCGCGGCCAACAGGGGACTTTCTACCGCACAAGTGGGTATGATCGGGGGACTCATATTTGCCAGCGGACTCCTGGATCTGTTGGGCGTATATCCTCTCCACGAGAAGAGGCCGTGGGACGATCCCTGGGCGGGAATGGATCTACTGGTACAGGATGTCCCCAATCACCCATACGCGCGTTTGAAAAGGGAAGAAATCCAAGGCGCCTTTCATGAAATCCTCTCATTTCTGGAGGAGCATGGCCTTCCCTATTGCCGGCAGGATGCCCGGAATTCTGAAGTGATGACTCCCGCTGGAACCGTAAAGCAGACCTACTGCCTGCCGAAAACCATGTGGAACGGCGTTCAGGCCTTAAAGGAGAAGCCCCCTTGCCTGCTCGTCGACTTCACAGGTCTCCATGATTTTAGTGCCCACCAAATCGTGGCCACCATGCAGGACAAATGGCCCCAATTGCGCTCGGCCCGTGTGCCCTTCCCGAGCCCAGGCCACATGAAGGATCTTATTACAGGGGAGATGACAGCACAGGCCCTGGAGTTATCCAAGAATCAGGAGGAGCTCGTCAAGGATCTGCAACCACATCTCAAAGATGCCCAGGCCCTGGGTATGCCGGCAGTTTTTGGATTGAAGCGGAGCCATGAGATGGTCTCTAATTTTGGGGAGAGGATCGGGGTCCCCGTCTTTGAAATCCCTACCCTTCCCATTTCCATCCCCGGGATGCGCCTTAATGACACCTTTACCCGGGGGCTGTCTGCTAGAGAGGTTCAGTCTTTTCCACAATATCAGGTTCTGGAAGTAAGTCAGACCTCTCATGGGGGTTTTGAGCTGGCGATTGGGAAGAACTTATCGAGACGTACAATACGGACCAAGGCCATCATCCTGGCCAGCGGCCGATTCCTGGGAGGAGGCCTGAAAGCAGACAGAAACCGCGTATACGAGACCATCTTTGATCTTCCCCTATACCAGCCTACAGAGAGAAATGAATGGCATAGCCAGGACTTCTTGGACCCAAACGGGCACCCCATCAATCGGGCGGGGATTGAAATAGACAACGATTTCCAACCTGTGGACCAAACAGGCCGCCCCGTTTATCAAAATCTTTTTGCTGCCGGTTCTATCCTGGCTCATCAGGACTGGATGCGGATGAAATGCGGGTCCGGATTGGCCATTGCTACGGCCTACGGGGCCGTAAACGCCTCCTTGAGAAATCTTCAATGAAAACCTTATGTGGCCTGGTGTGGAAGTGCCCTCAGTCCTTCCTTAAGCGCATCTGTGCAGTTATTGCGAATAGGGTTGCCATATGAATTCCTTGCCAATGGCATTGGTTCTTGCATCCACCTTCATGCACGCTGGGTGGAACCTAATCGCCCGTAAGTACAAAGCCGAATCTGGTCAGTTCTTTAGCAAAATGCTCTTAGTCATAGTATCAGTGGGCTTTCTCCCTGCGGCTCTGAGTGAGGCCCTAACACATTCACTTAACTTTAGGGCTTGGCTATGTGTCGTTGGATCCGGGTTCTGCTGCGGAGTCTACTTCTTCTGTCTCGCGCGGGCCTATGCCTCTTCAGATTTCACCACGGTTTATCCTGTGGCTCGGGCCCTACCCGTTTTCTTGGTAGGTGTCGGCGATGTTTTACGGGAGAGATATCCGACGGAACTGGGTTGGATAGGCATGCTTCTGGTTATATCTGGCTGTTTTCTGGCGCCCCTTTATTCGTTTCGAGACTTTCATGTGCGTTCATATTTCAACCGACAGAGCCTTTGGATACTTCTCACCGCACTGGGGACAGTTGGCTATACCCTCCTTGACAAAGTGGCCTCGGAGGTCATTCTTCAAGGCCCGGCAACGGCCGCTCGATATGGTTATATATTCTTCTTGGTTTCCTATCTCGCCTATGAAGCCTTTTTGCGGGTGTTCGACAGAGAAAAGAATTTGTCCCATTCTCTTGGTTGGGGCATTACTATTTTTGCCGCCTGCATGAATTTTGGCGCCTATTGGTTAGTCCTTTGGGCCTATCAGCTCAGCCAGCGTGCCAGCTACATAGTGGCCTTCAGGCAATTCAGTATTGTGATTGGCGTAATTTCGGCCTTTGTCATATTTAGAGAAAAAGGCGTTGTAATCCGTCTTTCAGGAACGTTTATGATCACTTTAGGATTACTCCTCATCGGCTTGTGGGGTGGATGAGAAGCAGTAATAAGATCCACTTGATACTTTCTCCGGTCAGCCAAGGGAAAAACTGGAACTAGGTCAGTGCCCGTTCAGTGCCTGATTTCACAGAGATAAAATGGACTCGATGCGCAGTTTCAAGTGGACTATGACCTCAGAGTTGCTGTTAAACGAAGAGGATTCGTCAATAGCTCCAGTGCGGAGAGGATGCTGGTGCAAACAATATCGGCTGCGGCCAAAGTCTCCGTTGCTACACCTTCCTCTAGTATCACAGCAATACCGAGTGCCGCTTCTTTGAGCATGAGGCGGTCATTACGACCGTTTCCGATGCACACCGTATGTTGCGCCCCAAGACCTATCACGTATTCAAGCTTGCCCGTGTCCTGGTTTTCTAAGGGAAGGATGGAAAGTTCACACGGAATCCCTTCAACCCGAGATCGAACCTTTCCAAAGGTATCCGCAGTCAATATGTGAATCTGAAGTTGCTCGGATAAACCTTTTAGTGCCTCCTTGACGCCTTTCAAAAGTTCTCCATCGACCGCGAGGGTGCCATTATAATCCAGCACGAGATGCTCAAATTTAAAGGTCTTATATCCCGGGATCTTTACTCCAATCATTGCTCCTCCTTTTAGGCCTGATTTATGTTGAGATGATTTATTTAAGCATGTCTAATAGGGCGATCCATATTTTTTGTCCAGTTCTTTTTGCCCTGAAAATAAATCACCTGCTTGGGAAAAGAGCTCAGACCTTCAAGATCAGCGTCTCTGGGTCTAATGAATTCCTAATTTTATTTTCATTCTATCTGAACATTCAGCCACTAAAAGTAATAGAGAAAGCCATTTTAAAATAGGAGAAGAATATGAGCAAAAAAAGGCATGTGGATAAACTACTTTCGGTGTTTGATTTGACAATTTGTGAAGCGTTGAGCCTAACCGAGACGATATCAATACGTGTTATGTTCATTTATGACAGGGTTGAGAAGGTCAGGAAGTTCGTCATTCTGAATGATAAAATTCGAAAACAAACCTCAGATAAGTTAACATTGTGGTTAGAAGAAAATGTCGATGCTTATCATGTCGCCCACGGGCTAGAATCAAACCAATTGGATGCTGATAATCTCCCGAATTCTCTGCAAATCAAGCAGTAGTTGGAGAGGTGCGCCATTCCACCCTAATCTTCCGCCAACTGACTTCTAGCCTATTCCTTGCTTGATGGACACACTTGCTTAACAAAATCCACGTAAAGATATCCCATGATGCGATTGCTGAGGGAATAAGAAATTCCTGAAAACAGGTGGATGTAATGGTCAGAATAAGCTTCTTTGTTTTATGGCTCTTTTTCCTCTTAGCTGGGCTTTTCTCTATAGCTCGGGGATAAGATCAAATAACGGACAACAATAGGAACTTCGAGGCAGGGAACCAAACAAGTGACTTCTTGGGGATCGCTCCGGTAACTTCCAAAAGAACGAGACTTCTGGCCAGCTCTATTTTAACAAAAATCTAACGTATTTCTAATGAAAGCCTAAAGCAGCCTTGCTTATTCTGTGGACATTAATTGTCTATTGGTCTGGGAACCACAGATAAATTTAAGTTCTGAGGGCGCTATGAAAAAAGAAAGAGTGTTATTTGTCTGCACGCACAACTCTGCGAGAAGCCAAATGGCAGAGGCGTTTCTAAATTCCATGGCCGGGGACCGATTTGAAGCGGAAAGCGCAGGCCTTGAACCTGGGGAGTTGAATCCTTTGGTGATGCAAGTCATGAGAGAAGTAGGATTTGATTTCAAGGACAAAAAGGCAGAGAGTGTTTTTGACTTTTTTAAACAAGGTCGGCTTTACAACCATATCATATACGTTTGCGAAAGAGAGGCAGAGGAAAAATGTCCTCTCTTTCCTGGGATTGGCAAAGCGTATAGCTGGCCCTTTCCAGATCCTGCAAAATTAAATGGGAGCCACGAGGAGAAACTGGAACAGGCGAGAAAAATTAGAGATCAAATAAAGTCTAAGATCGAGATTTGGATCAAGCAATAAAAATGAAAGTTTAGCGGCTAGGAATAGTTAAGAACAAATTTAGGGACGTGACTACTGAGGCTCTGTTGCCAACCTTCCATGGCGGACAATCTCACCTTCTATCATGTAGACAACCTCTTCAGCGATGTTCGTGGCATGATCTGCAATCCGCTCTAGGTGCCGGGAAATTAGAAGAAGGTTGACAAGATACGCAACCCTATCTGGATTATCTTTTATGGCCTGCTTTATCACGTCGTAGGCCTCGTTCTCCAAATCATCTACTTCATCATCTGAAAGGCACACATTAACCGCCAAATCCAGATCCATATTCACAACCGCATCCAGGCTCTTCTTGAGCATGGCCTCAGTCTTTTCAGCCATTCTCAAATAATCAAATGGGATATCCAGCTTGGGTCTTTTTGCAATGATACGCACACGATGGGCTATGTTTACTGCCTCATCACCTATTCTTTCCAGGTCATTGTTGATCTTTATCACCGCGCTCAGAAAACGCAGATCCACGGCAACAGGTTGGTGCAGCGCCAAGATCTTGAGACATTCCTCTTCGATTTCTATTTCCGCCTCATCAATCTCATAGTCCTTATCTATGATTTTTTGCGCCAGCTCCCCGTCCCTGTTCTCAATTGCCTTTACGGCCATGCGAGCACGTTCTTCTGCCATAGCACCCAGGGAAAGAATCCTCTTTTTCAACCGGTCTAATTCTCTCTGGAGGTGTCTTGTCATATACTCATCCTCTCCGTCTATCCGAAACGCCCCGTAATGTAGTCTTCTGTCTGTTTCAGTTTGGGCCTGGTAAATAGGGTGGTAGTTACGCCTACTTCAATGAGCTTGCCCAGGTATAAGAAAGCCGTGATGTCGGACACTCGGGCCGCCTGCTGCATGTTGTGGGTCACGATAATAGTCGTATAAGATTTCTTTAGTTCATGGATCAATTCTTCGATTTTCTGTGTGGCAATAGGATCAAGAGCTGAGCAGGGCTCGTCCATCAAAAGGACCTCCGGTTCCACAGCCAGGGCGCGGGCAATACAAAGGCGCTGCTGCTGTCCTCCTGATAGCCCCAATGCCGAGTCATGAAGCCTATCTTTTACCTCCTCCCAAAGGGCGGCCTGTCGGAGCGTCCCCTCAACCCTTTCGGTAACCTGCGCCCTATTTTTGATCCCATTTACCCGTAGACCATACGCCACATTTTCAAAGATTGTCTTGGGAAAGGGATTCGGCTTCTGAAACACCATTCCCACACGAAGACGAAGTGCGACCACATCCACGTTTGGATCGTAGATGTCCTGACCATCCAACAAGATTTCCCCATCTGCGCGGCTGTATGGGATAAGATCATTCATCCGGTTCAGGCAGCGCAGTAGTGTACTTTTTCCACACCCTGACGGGCCAATAAGGGCTGTCACCTGATTGGCATAGAAGTTGAGCGATATATCATGCAAAGCATGGAAATCGCCATAATAGAAATCAAATTTTTCCGTGCTCATCTTTAATGATTCATCCATCATTAAACCCTATAAATCTAATACGCGAATCCTATCCTTCATGATTATCTCATCCGCCTGCGGAGGCGAGCCCTATATATAATGGCAATAAGGTTCAATCCAAGAACAAGAGTAATAAGTACCAAGGCAGTGCCGTATTGCAAGGGGCGAGTCACTTCGATCTCTGTGCCGGCCGTAGCCAGGACATAGATGTGATAGGGAAGCGCCATAATTTCATCAAAAATAGAACCGGGCAGAGATGGGGTGAAAAACACGGCTGCGGTGAACATGATAGGTGCGGTCTCTCCTGCAGCCCGGCTGATCCCCAAGATGGCCCCGGTGAGGATTCCCGGCAGAGCGGCCGGCAGAACCACTCGATAGATGGTCTGCCATTTGGTCGCCCCCAAGCCCAGGGAGGCCTCCCTGTAAGGATCCGGAACGGAACGGAGAGCCTCCTCCG
>JASFEQ010000187.1:0-8438 GCA_050124735.1 Desulfobacteraceae bacterium
AGCCCGTATCAAGGGCCTCTCCTTCTTTGAAAACGGCTTCAGAAATTTCACCAATTCCAGGAGGCGACTTAGAAAGCCAGTGGATTTCAAAGGACTCAAGTTCCGGACCATGGAGAATCCCGTCCATTTGGCCTCGGTTCGCCAACTGGGGGCTCAGGCAGTGCCCATGAGTTGGGGTGAAGTCTACACCTCGTTGCAGACAAAGGTCATTGATGGCCAAGAAAATCCGGTCGCCATCATCCACGCCTATAAACTAAGTGAGGTCCAAAAATACCTGAGCCTAACCGGTCACTTTTACTCCCCCGCGCCCTTGAGCATGAGCCTCAAGAGTTTCAAACAGCTCAAGCCAGAGTGGCAAAAACTTTTCCTTGAAGCGGGCCTCAATGCAGCCGCCTTTGAACGGAAGATTATTAGAGACAATGAGGCCAAGCAGCTCAAAGATCTGAAGGCTCAAGGCATGGTCGTGGATACGGTAGACAAGCGTTTTTTCATCGATGCCATGGCCCCGGTCTACGACAACTTCTCCATGAAATACCCCGATTGGAAGAAGATCCTTAAGAAGATCAGAGCGACTCAATAAGTCTCACCCCGCAAATATGACAGGCCTTCTCGGGGCTTGTCCTATAAACCTAAAGCCCACCCCTTATGACGGGGGAGGGCTTTGGCGTGAGCCGTTCGGCCTTGAGCGGCTCGTCTCTACTCGAAACCCTGAGCCCCTCGGCCGTGAGCTCGGAGCCGAACGATTCATCGACCCTGAGCTATGTCGAAGGGTTGGGCTGGGGGTGAGAAAATGGTGAAAGATGAAAGACTTAGGTTGAAAGAATGAGGTTAATCAATATATCAATAGACGTCCCCCATGTAAGCGATTTTCTGAACCGGATCTGTGAACTGGCGCTGGTCATCTTGTTGGCGGCCATGGCTGTCGTCGTCTTTTTGCAGGTGCTGTTCCGCTACGTATTGCATCTTCCCCTATTCTGGACTGAAGAGTTTGCCCGCTATTGCCTTGTCTGGGCCTCCCTACTGGGAGCGGCTGTTGCCCTCAAAAGAGGAGAACACATCGCGGTCACCTTCTTCTTGGATACTTTCCCCAAAAGGGCGGCCAGGGCCTTGACCATGGTTGCCCAAGTCTCAGTGGTCCTTATTCTCGCGGTCATGGTGTGGGGCGGGATCAAATTGGTACTGGTGACGAGTGCCCAGATCAGCCCGGCCCTCCGCATCTCTATGGCGGTTCCCTATTTGGCCTTGCCCATCGGCTCAGTCATCATGCTGTTCCACGTGCTTAGCTCTATGATGCAAAGACCGGACAGAAGCTCTGGAGAAGATCCAGGCTAGCCCTAGGACGAGAGGATCTCAGTACCTATGCTGGTATTGACCCTGTTTATATCCTTTTTCTTCTTTCTGATCATCGGCGTTCCAGTCGCCTTTGTCCTGGGACTCACGCCTCTGGTGGCCCTACTCACCCAGGGAGAAACCCCGCTTGTTCTGGTGGCCCAGCGAATTTTCACGGGCATGGACTCCCCGGTTCTCATGGCTGTTCCTTTCTTCATCCTGGCAGGGAACATCATGGGCGCCGGTGGTATGACCCAGCGCCTGGTAAAATTCTGCAACGTCCTTGTGGGCCCCCTCCGAGGTGGCCTAGCCTACATCAATGTGGTCATTAGCATGCTTTTTGCCGGCATCACGGGGGCGGCCGTAGCCGACACCAGCGCGGTGGGCTCCATCCTCATCCCAGCCATGAAGAAAGAGGGTTACGACAGCGACTTCTCGGCCGCCGTGACCGCCACCTCTTCCACCATCGGTCCGGTCATCCCCCCATCCATACCCTTTATCATCTATGGCGTCCTGGGCGAAGTCTCCATCGCCTCTCTCTTTCTCGCCGGGTTCGTGCCAGGCATCTTGCTGGGACTCTTCCAGATGGGGGTGATTTGGTTTTACGCCCAAAAGAGGCAATACCCCAAGCGCAGTCGTCCCTCATTTCGGGAGGCGATCAGAGTGAGCCTGGACGCGTTCCTCGTACTTCTGATGCCGATCATCATTCTAGGCGGCATCCTCAGTGGCATCTTCACGCCCACAGAGAGCGCGTGTATCGCAGTTTTTTATGCACTGTTCATTGGCCTGTTCGTTTACCGGGACATTCATCTCAGAGACCTGCCCCGGATTCTCATCAGAACCGGTGCCACCAGTTCACTGGTCATGCTGGTCATC
This sequence comes from Desulfobacteraceae bacterium, assembly GCA_050124735.1. Classification (GTDB taxonomy): domain Bacteria; phylum Desulfobacterota; class DSM-4660; order Desulfatiglandales; family HGW-15; genus JASFEQ01. The sequence goes on from JASFEQ010000187.1 coordinate 2,206, forward strand.
GGCACGGCCAGCATCTTTTCCTGGCTTCTGGCCAGCGAAGAGATCCCTCACCTGGTCACAGACGCCATCTTGGCCCTGACCCATAATAAGATCCTCATTCTGCTTCTAATGAACATCCTTTTACTTATTATCGGCACGTTCATGGAAACCACTGCCTCTCTGATCATCCTGACGCCTGTCTTGCTCCCCCTCATGTTGAAAATAGGTGTGGATCCCTTGCATTTCGGCGTGATTCTTGTTCTCAATCTGGTTATCGGCCTGACCACGCCCCCCGTGGGCGTCTGTTTGTTTGTGGCCTGCGCCCTGGGACAGACCACTCTGGAGAGGCTCTCGCGAGCCATCCTCCCCTTTCTGGTGGCCTCCATCGCCGTTCTGATCATCTGCACCTATTGGGAGGGGCTCATCATGGCCATACCCAAGTTGTTCGGCTACAAGGCCCTCATCCCCTAGAAGACTCACCACAGAGACACTGAGGACACAGAGGTAAGGGCTCAAAGAGATAGCTCAAAAACCCCCTGCAGGGGGGGGCCTGATGGCGAAGCCCATCAGGACCGGTGTGGAGACCTTTTAGGATTGAAAAGAGGTACACCTATTTTCATACTAAAAGGTCCTCCACACGGCGCTTTTGAGCGATCTCTCTACAAAGGTCTTCCCATAACTAACCACCTCCATCATTTTTGGCTCCGCCATCTCTGTGTCTCTAGCGAAGCGGGTGGTGAATTGGAAATGCCTAAATTGTGGGCTTTAAGGGGAGAGGTGGGGCAAATACTCCATGTAAAACCGATAAAAGGCGGCAAGGACCAGTGAATGGCTGATCTCCCCCTCACGAATGAGGCGGGGTATGACATCCAGAGGCCTGAGCAGCACTTCGATATCCTCCTTCTCATCCTGCTCCTGTTTCCCCACCAGGGATACATCCCGTGCCAGATAGGTATAACACGTGTTGTTGAGGAAGGCGGGATTGGGAAGCACGATCCCTAAAAGGATCATCTCTGATTCCTCATACCCCGTCTCTTCGCGCAGTTCCCGGCGCGCTGCCTCTTCAGGGGAGTCATTGGGTTCCACAATGCCCCCGGGGATTTCCAGAGTGACCTTCCTGATGCCATGGCGGTACTGGCTGATGAGGACTACCTCATTCTTTGGAGTCAAGGGAATCACATTGACCCAATCCGTGGACTCCAGGATATAGAAATTGTGCACCTCATTGGTGCGGGGAGATTGAGCCCGATCGATTCGGAGGCTAAAGATTTTAAACGATTCTTTGGATTGGCTTGAGATCAGTTTCCACGGCTTTGGCGGCATGGCAATCGTTCCTTTCAGATTGGCGTTTTGTCGTCTGCTCAGGGAAATATAGTTTAGAAAGGCTCAAGAGCTCAAGGGAAAATTCGGAAAGCAAAAAAAGACCTAGCTTTAGCGAACTCTGCGTCTTTTCGGTGAATATTGAAGCTTTAAGCCTTACAAGGCGGGGCATCTTTGGTTTAAGCTCAAAACAACCTCCTCCCCCTCGAGAGGCTGTGTCATAATTCGACAAAAGTGTCATTCCGGGCGAGCAGAATGGTTTTGAGCGAGACCCGGAATCCAGGAATCTAGCGAAAAATCAAATCATTCTGGATCCCGGCTCGCATCCCGCTCCGCGGGATTTGGCCGGGATGACGAATTATGACACAGTCTCCGATTGGGGAGGATTAAGGTGGGGGTGACGCTTTTCTTCACCCTCCCCTAACCCCTCCCATCGAGGGAGGGGAATTTAAAATAACGCTATTAATTCCCGCTCTGAAGGACGACCCAATCTGGCATGTTTTGGCAAACTCATAAACCCATAACTCTAAAGAACTCACGAGGATTGCTCGAAAAAGCTACGGATATCGGAAAGTTCATGGCTTAGAGGGACCTGGGGGAGGCTGTCGAAGAAGAAACGGCCATATCTGCTGGTGAGCATCCTCACATCCAGTACGGAAAGTATTCCCCGGTCCGAGACGTTCCTTATGAGTCTTCCCAGCCCCTGCTTCAGGGAAATGATGGCCGAAGGCAGCTGATAGTCCATGAAAGGATTTCCTCCGCGGGCGCGGACCGATTCAATGCGCCCCCCCACAAGGGGATCCCCTGGAGAATCAAAGGGGAGTTTGTCAATAATGAGGCAACTGAGGGCCTCTCCTGGCACATCCACACCCTGCCAGAAAGAACCTGTGGCCATAAGAACCGAGTGGGTATCCTGCTTGAATTGCTCAAGAAGTGATGATCTGGGGGCTTCCCCCTGCTTGAATATGGTGTAAGGCACTTTTCCATGAAGGAGCTGATAGACAAGATTGAGATTATGATAACTGGTAAAAAGGACGAGGGCCCGTCCGGAGGATAGCTCCAAAATATCCAGAATTCTCTCGGCCGCTTTGTAACCGAAGTCTGGGTCGTTGGGAGAAGGTAAGTCCTTGGGAACATACATGAGCGTCTGTTCTTCAAAGTTAAAATGGGACGGATAAACGCCCTCCAGCACGTCTTCGGAGAGCCCCAATCTTGAGCGCGCATAATCAAAATTTCCATTGGTGGAGAGCGTTGCTGAGGTAAAAATGATGCTTCTCCCATTAAGGTAGAGAAACGCTTTCATCTGTTCCGATATATCCAGTGGGGATGCATGAAGGACCACCCCCTTTTTTCGTTTCTCATACCAGTTCAACCAATCCGAATCCTGGAAGGAGAGGACCTTCTCCAGACGTTGATTCAGTTCCCCCGCCCTCGTCGAATAAGCCTGGAGGGAGTTGTTTTCCAATTCCCTCAGGCCAGATTTTTCATGGATGTAGTCCAGCACTCGCTTGATATCGTGGGCCGGTCCCATTTGGATCATTTCAAGGGCCGCCTCATCCAATCGACCTTTCTCACCTGAGTCCTGGAAGAGCCCTCTAAGCTCTTCTGTCTTTGTTTTCAATAGATCCAGTTGTCTTTTTAGGTCTTGCCCTTTTGTCTCCTGGGGATTCTTTCCTCCCTTTTCCAGATCGCTGACAAGCTCCATGAGCTGGTTCGTGCTCAGGCTTTCACCAAAATAGGTTGTGGCTATCTCCTCCACCTTATGGGCCTCGTCGAAGATGACCACCTGGAAGCGGGGAATGATTTCCCCAAAACCCTCTTTTTTTATCATAAGGTCAGCAAAAAAGAGGTGATGATTGACGATGATTATTTTGGATTGAGCCGCCCTTCTGCGCAAGGCATTCAGATAACAATCCTCCGAGTGAATACATTCGGAACCCAAACATTGCTCCGAGGTGGATGATAAGGAATCCCAAAGCAAATCATCATCCCTCATCCAGGCAAGCTCGGAACGATCGGCAAATTCTGTCTTCCCAAGCCATTTCTCAATCTTTTTTCTTACTCTCTCCTGGTCAGGTCTTAGCAGGGACCCCTGGGAAAATTTTTGAAAATACCTGTGTAGGCAGAGGTAGTTCTTCCTCCCTTTCATGAGCATGCAATCCACCTCAATACCTGTGGCTCTGGAGAGGAGAGGAATATCTTTAAAGAAAATCTGTTCTTGAAGATTCTTGGTCCCTGTGGAGATGACGGCCTTTTTGCCGCTGAGTACAAGGGGCACCAGGTAACCTAGGGTTTTGCCGGTCCCTGTGCCTGCTTCTACAATGGCTGGCACCTTTTGCTTGATGGCCTTCTCGATCAGGTGGGCCATCTGAATCTGTGCGGCACGAAATTCAAACTCCTCAAGGGATCTGGCCATGGAACCCTCGGGTCCCAGGATATCTTGGATGGGATCTAAGGAGACGCGCATGATATAAATATATTTTGGCTAAGAACTTCCGTCAACGGAAGATCCGTTAAAAAAGGCATGAAAGCTTGTATAGGAGGTACTGACCAACGCTGATTCAACAGGCTCTTATGTCGAATTCTTCACCACGCCCGATGATATACAGCCGGTGGCATATTCACCCGCCAAGGTGCTTTGGCGGGTAGGTACCCTACCGCGTGTAACTTGAAGTGCTTTTTCAGAATTTATACGCGAAGACATAAGTAATTGCGCATAAGTGCATATCTACCTGTCATTCCCGCGAAAGCGGGAATCCAGATAGCGCTGTACGTGCCGATATGGAGAGTGGATGCCCGCCGGAGTTTATCCCGCACTCGATGCGGGGCGGGCATGAGGCCTCGGTGGCCGATGCGCAAGGACTTATCGCCCACTGTATAGATCGAAGACTAAAGAGCCTTAAAATCAAATCCCCCTGAAAGTATCTGATCCTTTATCTGAGACACATCCCGCTTTTCAGACATCATCTTGGTTATCTCATTAAAGCCTTTGGTATCTCCCAGCATGATGCAGCCGATGATCTGGTTGTTTTCAAGGACTATCTTCTTGTATACGTCCTCATCTGTGCTGACCTTGGACTCGAATTCGTTCTCTGCATCGATGTTGCCCGCAGAGGCCAGATCAACGCCCACCACCTTGAGGGTGTTGGCCATGGTCGTTCCATTATAGGTGGCCTCACCTCCGGCCATATTTGCGCCGGCGATCTTTCCCTGTTCCATGGCAGCCGGCCAGATGCCATAGGGCATCCCTCTGAATTCGGCCACATCGCCTGCCGCATAAATATCGGGTTGGTTTGTCTGCAAACGTTCATCCACAACGACCCCCTTGTCGGTCTTCAGACCCAATGGCTCCGCCAGCTCCAAGTTAGCACGGACCCCTGCTGAAATAACGATCATTTGTCCGGAGAGGGTTTCGCCCCCTTCCAGCAGGGCACCACTGGCTTGGTCCTCTCCCGTGACCTCCTGTGTCTTGGCACCCAGACGAAAGGAAAAGCCCATGCCTTCCATGATCTTCTGGAGTCGTGCGGCCCCATCCACGTCCAGTTGCCTTGGCAATAGCCTTGGGAAAAACTCCACCACCATGATTTTTTTCCCCAACTTGCGAAGGGCGTTGCCTGCCTCGAGACCTAATAGACCCCCACCAATAAGAATGACTTGCTCAGCGCTCTTCGCAAACTGGGAAATATCGCGGGCATCCTGAACATCACGCAGGGAGAAGACGCCTTTCTTTTCACTGCCCTTGATGGGTGGGATAAAAGAATGGCTCCCCGTTGCAATAAGAAGGCTGTCATAGGCTAATTCTTCCTTGTCTTCCGTTACCACCACCTTTTTCTGCGCGTCTGCCCCGACGATTCGAGTCTTCAGCTTGAGCGCAATATTCTGGTCCCGGTACCAGTCCTCCTTTTTTGCGAGCAACTGCTCCTCTGTGATGTCACCGGAAATATACTCGTTAAGCTGTATGCGCCAATAAAAGGGGAGGTCCTCGTCTGTGACGATGGTGATATTTCCCTCTCTATCCTGTTTGCGGATATTCTCCGCTGCGGTAGTCCCGGCAACGCCATTGCCTATGATTAAGTAATTTGCCATGTCCAACCCTCCCATTTTTCAGCAAAAAGTTCAGATTTTTCCTAATGATAAGTCCAAATTGGAAATAAACAAGGAGAGAAGACCACTTTTTGGCTAGGAAATTAGATCTCTCTAATTCCTAAGAGACAATCTCAATGATCTTGAACAAAAATTTTTTTGACATGCGAGGTGATTGGATTTAATTTGAACAAATACTAAATTTGAAAGGGAGGTCAATATGAGCTTCGATTCATACGAAGAAATCATCAAATTCGCCATTGAAAAAGAGAAGGAAGCTGCCGCTTTTTACGAGGAGGTGAGCCGCCTGGAGACCTATTCTGGCGCCAAAGAGACATTTGAGAGTTTTGCCAATGAGGAAAAAAAGCATCGCACCATGTTAGAGGATTTTCTCAAAGGAGAAAGGGATTTTTCTGGATACAAGTTCACATGGATTCCAGACATGAAACGGAGCGACTATCTCGTGGATCTGGAATACGAGAAAGGCATGCCCTATTCTGACATATTGCGCCTTGCCATGAAACGGGAAGAGAAAGCCCTCAGGTTATACAATGAATTGTTAGAAAAGACCGATGAAAAAAGCCTGACAAAAGTGTTTAAGATGCTGTGTCAGGAGGAAGCCAAACACAAGCTCAAACTTGAAACACTGTATGATGATCATATGGCAGAGCTGGGAGACTGAAGCGCTTTCTTTTACTTACAAACCCTCGGCATATTGTACTCCTGCCGTATGTCCATGAGTCTATTCAGAGATTTCCGCATCACATCTTCGGCCTGTGACTCGCTGTTAATGTCCCAGTCCTTCTCCACCAACTTTGGGAAAAGGCTACTAGCCTTGATCTCGTCCCGTT
>JASFEQ010000188.1:0-8372 GCA_050124735.1 Desulfobacteraceae bacterium
GAAGGAAGGATCAAACGGATCAGCACCGACAGAGGGCCTGGCCCAGGCTTGAGGGCCTGTGTCAGGGGACTATCCCAGAGAGAAGTGGCATATGCCCCAGAACGCCTCACCAACCCGCTAAAAAGGACAGGGGAGCGAGGGAGCGGCGAATTCGTCCCCATATCTTGGGAGGAGGCACTGGAAAAAGTTTCGCAGGCGCTCGAGGGAGTAAAGGAACAATACGGAGTCCATTCCATTTTCCTTATGGATTACTACGGCTCCCTAAGCCCTTTGCACGGGACTTTGAAGAGTGCTCGTCGCTTTTTCTCCCTTTTGGGAGGGTGTACGACCACATGGGGCAGTACATCACTAGAGGCGGCCCACTTTGCTTCCCTTGCCACCGTTGGAACCCCTTTTACGGGGAACAGCCGTGACAACCTGCTCCATTCCCGATTGATCATCATGTGGGGTTGGAATCCGCTGGTTTCTCGGTTCGGCCCGGATACGGTCTCATACCTGGCATTAGCCAAAAAGGCTGGAGCCAAGATCATCTGTGTGGATCCCCGGCGGACTCAGTCGGCCAAAGCGCTGGCAGAGGAGTGGATTGCGATCAGGCCAGGCACAGACACGGCACTGCTCCTTGCCATGGCCCACGTCATGATCACGGAAAAAATTTATGACCATCACTTCATCGAGACCTACACGAAGGGCTTTGAGAAGTTCAAGGATTACGTGACGGGCAAAGAGGATAATCTTCCCAAGACGCCTATGTGGGCCCAGGAGATCACCGGTGTGGCTGCCCACAGGATAAGAAAGCTGGCTCTGGACTATGCGACCCTCCGTCCTGCAGCTCTATGGGCGAGCTGGGCTCCGGGACGCAGCGCCTTTGGAGAGCAGTATCACAGGGCAGCCATGACTCTGGCGGCTATGACCGGGAATATGGGTATAACGGGTGGTCACCTGGCTGGAGGAACAGAGTATGTCCCTTTAGGTTCTCTTGGGCAATCATTCCCGGTCCCGAAAAAGAAAAATCCTACGGTTCACGTGAGCAAAGTCTTTGATGCCCTGATTCAAGGGAAATCGGGTGGTTATCCCAGCGATATCAAGTTGCTCTACGTGGTGGGGAGCAACTTCTTGAACCAATTCTCGAATACCAACAGAGGGGTCGCCGCGCTGCACAAGCTACAGTTCATTGTGGCCCACGAGCTCTTTCTAACGCCCACGGCCCGGTATGCCGACATTATTCTCCCGGTTACCCATTTTTTCGAGAAGGAGGACGTGGGGCAACCTTGGCTCGGCGGACCTTATTTTATATACATGAACAAGGTCCTGGACCCTTTGCCTGAGACCAAGTCGGATCTGGAGATTTTTTCTGAACTGGCCGGGCGCCTTGGTATTCACGGTTACAATGATAAGTCGGAAGAGGCGTGGATAAGAGGGTTTGTGGCGTCCACACCCGAGCTTCCAGGATATGAGACCTTTAAAAAGGAAGGGGTTCACCGGATCGAACTGGATCAGCCGTATGTGGCATTTCGCAAACAGATTGAGGATCCAGAACAATATTCCTTCCCCACGCCTTCGGGAAAGATGGAGATATACAGTCAAAAACTGGCTGAGATGAATAATCCACTGATTCCTGCAATTCCCAAGTACATGGAGCCCTGGGAGGGCCCGAAGGACCCCAGGGCGGATAAGTACCCCATTCAGCTGGTAAGTCCCCATTCAAGGGCCAGGGTCAATTCCACCCTGGACAACATCCCCCGCCTCAAGTCATTGGCCGACGACAGGCTCTGGACTAACCCGAGTGACGCCCAGCCCCGTGGCATTCGCAATGGTGAGCAGGTGAGGGTCTTCAATGATCGAGGTGAGCTCTTGACGACGGCGAAGGTAACAGACCGTATCATGCCGGGCGTGGCTAGCTTGGATGCGGGGGCCTGGTTTCGGCCAGATGATCAGGGCCTGGACCATGGGGGTTGCGTGAACGTTCTCACCAAAGATGAAATGTCCCCGGGCGGGGCCTTTACCTGCAACACTTGCCTCGTCCAAATAGAGCCCGCGAGTCAAGTTCATGGCATAGGACGAAAGCAGAGCCATGTCACCAAATCCTTGACTTAAGCAAAATGGACATGTGAATATGCGAACCCTTGGCCGGCACGACTTGTTGGGTTTCAATATGCCTGCTTTGAATGTATGGCCATAGCAGCAGAATGATTGAGAGCGCAAGGAGGAGAGAATCGTTATGTCTAATGAGGAAGTTTACACACGCTTCATCGAGTGGCTGGGCAAGACATGGTGGCGATTGCCCGAATCTGAACACTTGATGCCAACGGTAAAGGCCTTTTACGCCCCGGAAGAGGCAAGGTTACTTACGGGCATGCCCTTTTCCCCAAAAAGCCTGGAAGAGCTTGCAGAGATGAAGGGCATGGATCCCGAAGAATTGGGTCCTAGGCTGGACGCCTTGGCACGCAGAGGGGCTGTCTGGCGAAGTGTTAAGGGGAAGAGGGTTCGTTACAGGATTAACGACTCCTTTTTTGTTTTCATGCGCGGTCCCTTCTGGGCGAAGGAGCCTGACCAGGGCACTAAGGCGTTGGCCCATCCCCTGAATAGATATTTTTACGATGGCTTTATGGATCAGTTCGGCCCTGCTCATGCGAAAGGACTTCGGACCATTCCCATCAATAAGACCATTGAGGATCCACGAAGGATCTTGCCGTACGAGGATGTGGTAAAGTATGTGGATTCTCAAGATTACTGTACAGTCTCCTACTGCCCGTGTCGCCAACGAAAAAACCTGGATCCTGACTCACCTGATTGCGAGCATCCCCTTGAGGTCTGCCTCCACTTCGGCAAACTGGGTCATTACATTGTGGACAATGGCCTGGGCCGGGAGATCAGCAAGGAGGAGACAAAAGAAATCCTGCAGCAAGCGGCGGAATCGGGGTTGGTCCATGCCATTTCCAATTGGGAGCAGGGGGCAGATACCATATGCAATTGCTGCAAGTGCTCTTGTCTCTTTTTTGAGGCCTATCACGTACTGAAACACGACAAAAGCCATGACGTCTCCAACTACCGGGTGCGTGTGAATGAGGAGACATGCAAGGCCTGCGGCCTGTGTACGCAGAGGTGCCCCATGGATGCGCTAAGCCTGGAGGAATCTCCCAGCGCTACAAACAAGGAAGGGAAGGTGGCTAAGCTCGAGCCTGATCGGTGCATTGGTTGCGGTGTATGCGTCTATAAGTGTCCTACAAAATCCCTTATCCTTGAACGCCGAGAGGAGATCTACCATCCCCCCAAAGACGTGCGGGATTGGATGGGACGATGGATAGATGACCAAAAGGCCGCAGCAGATCAACGCAAATGAAGATATGGAAAGGAAAGGAGGGGAGTCATATGGCAAAGGATATATCTGAAGGGGCATCGGCTCCGGATTTTACATTGCCCTCGGATCAAGGGGGAGATATCCGGCTGAAAGATCTAAGAGGAAAGAAGGTGGTCCTCTACTTCTACCCCAAAGACAACACCAGCGGGTGAACGAAGGAGGCCATATCGTTCCAGGATGGGATCGAAGCGTTCAAGAAAAAAGGGGTCATTGTCATTGGGGTGAGCCCAGATTCTGAAACCTCACACCAGAAATTTCGTCAAAAACATGGCCTGGAATTCCTGCTCCTGAGTGATGTGGATCGTAAGGTGACTTCGCTTTACGGCGTGTCGAAAGAGAAGACCGTTAAGGGGAAAAAGCGCATGGGAATAGAGCGATCCACGTTTATTATCGATGAAAAGGGGGTCATTACAAAAGCGTTTCGCAAAGTTAAGGTGGACGGACATACAGATGAGGTTTTGGGTCTGCTTTAGTCCAACATAGAAACCCTTGCCCTTTGGGCAAGGTCAGAGTTTAGTGGCTTTGCCATCTGAACGATCAAAGATTTTTGCGATTTGCTCTTTTTCAAGATCATGCGCGGCTTTTTCAAATATAACCTGGATGCCCGCCTGTGCGGGCATGACGGAGTTGAGAGCTGTCATTCCCGCGGAAGCGGGAATCCAGGTGTGCTTTATGTCGAGGATAATTCAGTTATTTTCCAAGGCAAAGTGTGACAATCAGAGGTATAGTAATTTCATCCCCTTTTAGGGGTTAAACCAATACCGGCCCCTCTGGGGTCGGATTCTTTATTCGTTCCAAGACCCTACCGCTTTGCGGAAATCCCCTTTTCAGGGCAGAATAGTAAAGTACGGAGCTTATCTCCAAGCAAATTAGGTGGTTCAGCCTCTTTTCTAACACTCTTGTTTAATTTCCTTTAAAAGAATTGGTCTTACCGATCCCTTTGGCTCATAGACGGGACAGACGGGTGAAAACCCATATGCCGAAAAGCTATATTCCACCTATGTATACATGAATTGTATATAGTTTAATTAATTTAGAGAAATATGGTTGACAAATATGTTTAATTTATATATAATTAGTTGTAATTTTAGTTTAAGATAAGGAAATGATAGGGGAAAGGTTCGGTGACAAACAGAGCATCTGAGAAATAATACATGGTACCACAGGCAACAGCTAAGCAAGTGAAGGAGAGGAGATCCGAGACCCGAGAACATGTGGGTCAGTTTTACAACATTGAGTTAGCAATAGGTGGATTCAAGGTTGCGGGCAAATTTCGTATATGGGACAAGACGAGGAGCTCCCTCTCTTTTCTCGTCAACAAAAATTTGGGCATCCTGCCTCGGTTAAGGACAGGGGATACACTCCATATGACCTACTATCCTGCCGATTCATTTTACCCCAGGGTGTATTTGGAGTCTGAGATCCGGCACGTTACCAAATATAACCAAGGGATTTTGAAAGGCCACTATTTGGTGGGCCTGAAGATCTTAGAAAGGCAAGTTGCCGTAAAAGAAACAAAGGTGGTCTTCTATTTCGGTGATAATGGAGGCAGGCGTTCCGGATTTGATCGAAGACGGTTCTCCTACAACATGCACATTCCTGAAAGACGATCTGGCTTGGACCGGAGAAGCGGCTTGGACCGAAGAAACGGCACGCCTGTGCGAATGAGTCCAAAGGATAGGAGTGATATGGAGCGGAGGGCCGCTTTTCTGTAACCGATTGATAACGTATACAGTACGGAAAAGGAGGGGTCATTATTGGCCCCTCCTTTTTTCGTGTGGAACCGAAACAGACTAGGGAATACTGGGGATGTGGGAGGCTCTACCTTGCTTTTTCAGAATTACGATTTAGATTTTGCCATTATGGAATAGAAATTGTCCAGACCCCAAAACTTGATCGGAAAGGAGAAAGAAATGACCGAGATTGTACACACATCACGTAGTAAGATCGTACGCGAGGCGGGTCCCACGCGGAGGGCGGTCATTGAGGGTTTCCCTGGGGAGGTCCATTACGGGGTTCATGGTGGAATCAAGAATTTTTACAACGTTGAACCAAAGGAAGAGCATCCTGCCACGCTGGACCATATGGTCAGCGCCATTGCGGCCTGAATGATGGGAACACTGGCCGGGGTTCTGGCCAGAAAAGGCATCCCCACGCCCGATGAGCGATATTGGGCCGATGTGGAAGGGGATATTGAAAACGTCAATAACATCCTTAAGATCACCCAGATTAGAGTCAAATACCATCTCAAAGTGCCGCAAGGTAAAAGGGAGGAGGTCAAGGAGGCGCTTTCTTCTTACCTGTCCCTTTGCCCAGCCGCCCAAAGCGTGATTGGTTGCATCCAAATTTCTGATGAAGCGACAATCGAAGAGGTGAACGAGTAGAATCTGTTGTGGTGCGAAGTGTACGAATGAGGGTTCCCCATTATGGCTGATAAAAATAGAGAGGTAGCAGAGCTCATGAAGCTTCTGCCGGAATTTGTTGAAGCGCAAATTCCATTCAACAGGGTCTTGGGATTGCGGGTGGAATCCTTGGAGATGGACAGAGTCTGTTTAAAGATTGAAATGAAGGAAGAGCTCATTGGAAATCCCATGAGAGGAATTTTGCACGGAGGGGTTATATCTTCTTTGCTTGATGTAACCGGAGGAATGACGGCAGCAATGGGCGTTTTGAAAAAGCTGGCTGGGCGTCCATTCGAAGAGATAGGAAAACGACTCCTGAGCGTGGGTACCATTGATCTGCGGATAGACTTCTTGCGGCCTGGCAGAGGCCAGTATTTCCTGGCAACGGGTTCAATAATGCGAACCGGGCAAAAGGTGGCTGTCATAAGAATGCAACTGCACAATGATCAAGATCTGCTTATCGCTGTTGGGACTGGGACATATACCGTAGGATGATTTCTTAATAACCCCCTTGAAACGCACCCACCCTAGCAATTCGTTGAACTAAAGAAAATTATTAAAGTGCGAATTTTTCTTTTGCCGCACAATAGCCAACGGGATTACCCACATCGAATCCTGTTCCTTCCAAGATTTTTCCCACGACTTTTCTCTCTTTGCACAACGCCCGAAAGGCGGGTGCATCATCCCATTCTCCTTCCAGGGGCCTCAACCTTTTCAAGTAGGAGAAGAAATGCGACCCAAAGATATACCGGCCAATGGCCTTATGAACTTTCTTCCCGTTTTCAAGCATCAGTGGGGTCTTCAACTTCTCGGAAATGCCACGCACTTCAACGAGGTCCTCTTCCAATGGTGTGGGCTGGAATATCCCCACGTTACCAAATCCTTCAGCCTCCGTTGATCCCAAGACAAGGACGCCAACCACATCTTTTCTAACCCGTTCATATGATGGGATCATTTGGCTCAGGGCGGGGGAAGATCCAAAAAGGAAAAAATCAGGCATCATCAAGGCAAAAGGCTCTTGGCCTATCATTTCCTTGGCTCTATATATGGCATCGCCAGATCCCAAAGGGGCCGGCTGATCGATGATGGTTATGTGGGGGATAGAAACTCTGTTTCCTCTCCCCTCCCTCTGTAAATCAGTCTCCAACTTCTCCGATTCCAGGTATCGTCGGAGAGAAGGCTTCCTTTTATTTATCACGATATAGAGATGCTCTAGCCCCGAAAGTGCGGCTTCATGCACGGTATAGTAAATCATGGGCCGACCTCCAATAGGAAGCATCTCTTTGGGCTGTCCCTTAGTCCCAGGTCGCAACCGGGTTCCAAGCCCTGCTGCGGGAACAACTGCCTTCCTAATCGTTTTCATTCCATTAGCCTCTCAGAAGCTGGTTTTTCGACAGTCCCGATAGGAGTGTGATCAAAAATAGAAATCACAGTTCATCGCACATTTCCAGTATTTAAGTATATTATATCTTTAAAGGATTGTCTTGATGTGCCGGATGCATAAAGGGTAAAATGAAACTCGCTTCGGACAGAATTGGCCTCCGGCCCCGCTTCTCTCCGAGGCATAGGCTCTAAGAGCCGGAGGCACTATTGGAATAGTGGATTACAAAAGCTGAAAATCATCAAAAACGCATTAATGTCAATATGTTGTAGGATTTCTGAGACGTATTATTAACGGGCATAGGAGAGGGCTGCAATTATGTTTTGGAAAGGGAAGCGTGTAGGCCTTGCTCTTGGGGGAGGGGGTGCCAGAGGACTCGCCCATATAGGTGTGTTAAGGGTACTCGACAAGGAGTCGATTCCCATTGATCTCATCGTGGGAACCAGTGCCGGCGCCTTAGTTGGGGGGGCATACGCGAGTGGCATCAGTCCGGATGAACTGGAAAAAAAAGCGGATGAATATCTGAACAGTCCCGAGTTTCAATCGTCAGCGATAAGGGGCTTTGAGAAGGCGCAGGCTGTCGCAGACATGGGTTTAAAACGAAAAATTCAGAACTACCTTAAGAACCGTTACATAGTAGTCCAAGCCATGTTCAAGCCTGGAATACTATCCAATGAGGAGTTCCAGGAAACGATCAATCATTTCATCCCAGACATTCAGATTGAGGATATGCCCATACCCTTTCGGGCCGTGGCCACCGACCTGGTGAGTGGAGAACAGATCATTTTTTCCAAGGGATCTCTCCGGCAAGCTATAGGGGCAAGCTGTGCGGTTCCAGGTGCCATAGCGCCCTTGAAGGAGGGAGAATGGCTTCTGTCAGATGGAGGCATCATCAGCCTCATTCCCAGCAATGTGGCGAGGGAGGAAGGCGCTGACGTGGTGATTGCCGTGGCCGTGGACAGGGGCCTCAGCCCACGGGAAGATCTGCGAACGGTGGTGGACATATATCAAAGGGCCAGTGAAATTATGGCGGAAAAGCTCAAGGAGTACGAACTGGCCGCGGCAAAAGTTGTCATCCTTCCAGAGGTGGGAGAATTACACTGGTCAAATTTCTCTCAGGCCATGAATTTGATCAAAGAGGGTGAAAAGGCTGCACGGAGGAAAATGGGAGATATTCGTCGTTTCATGCCCGGGATCAAAAAATGGTTTACATTCAGGACGGGGAAAGAGC
>JASFEQ010000189.1:0-8326 GCA_050124735.1 Desulfobacteraceae bacterium
TGATGCAGTAGGTTTTCAGAAGGATCAAGTAGGGTTGAGACCATGGCTGATTTGATAAAAGTGACCCTGATCAAGAGTGGAATAGGCAGGGACAAGAAAATACGGGAGACGTTGAGGGGGCTTGGCCTGACAAAACTGAACAGGACTGTCACCCTTAAGAATACGCCGGCCATAAGGGGAATGATCAATAAGGTCTCTTTCATGGTTCGGATTGAGGTTTGAGTGAAGGGGAAACGCCTATGAAAGTCCACGATATTTCCCCGTTGGAAGGCGCGAGGAAAAAGAGAAAGAGGGTCGGGAGGGGTCCTGGCTCTGGCCACGGCAAAACGTCATGCCGAGGACATAAAGGGCAGAAGTCCCGGTCTGGGGGAAGCATACGCCCCGGTTTCGAAGGCGGGCAGATGCCCCTTCAGAGGCGGCTTCCAAAGCGAGGGTTTACGAATATCTTCAGAAAGCACTATGCCCTGATCAATGTGAGAGACCTGGAAAGGTTTGCACCTAATGCTGATCTGGACACAGAGGCCTTGAGGAAAGTGGGTCTGGTGAAAAAGGTGAAAGACAAGGTTAAGCTCTTAGGGGACGGAGAGATTTCACACCCTGTCACCATCAAAGTGCACAAGGTAAGCAAAACGGCAAAAGAGAAGATCGAGGCCGCTGGCGGCAAGGTGGAGATAATTTGAAAGATTTCCGTACCAAACAAGGGTGGAGATAGGCAGAAGTGCTCGGCGGCTTTCAAAATATCGGTAAGATTCCAGAACTGAAGAAGAGGATTATTTTTACCCTCTTTATGCTGGCTGTGTACCGAGTGGGATGCCACATCCCCACGCCGGGCATAGATGGTGCGGCCTTGTCCGCCTTCTTCAGCGCACGGCAGGGAACATTGTTCGGCCTTTTTGATATGTTCTCAGGCGGTGCCCTCAGCCAGATGTCTGTCATGGCCCTGGGGATTATGCCCTATATCAGCGCCTCCATTATCCTGCAGCTCTTGACGGTTGTCGTACCCCATTTGGAGAAACTGAAAAAGGAAGGTGAGCAGGGACGAAAAAAGATCACCCAATATACCCGGTATGGTACCGTTATACTGAGTGTCGTCCAAGGCTTTGGGATAGCCGTGGGGCTTGAAAGGATGTCCAGCCCTGGGGGCGCCATGGTTGTGCCTATTGGGGGCTGGGGTTTCCGCCTTCTCACCGTTGTCACCCTCACCGCCGGGACAGCCTTTCTGATGTGGCTTGGCGAACAGATCACCGAGAGGGGCATAGGGAATGGCATATCCCTTATCATATTTTCCGGCATAGTCGCGCGGTTCCCTTTAGCCGTGGCCAATACCTTTAGGCTCATGGGTACTGGGGAAATTACGCCCTTTTTTATGGCCTTGCTCCTCGCCTTGATGATAGCCGTCGTCGGTTTCATTGTTTTTGTGGAGAGGGGGCAGAGGAGGATTCCTGTTCAATATGCAAAAAGAGTTGTTGGGCGGAAGATGTATGGAGGACAGAGCACCCACCTTCCCCTAAAGGTGAACACGGCGGGAGTTATCCCACCCATATTCGCTTCCTCCATCATCATGTTTCCAGCAACCATCGCAAACTTTTTGAACGTGAAAGAGCTCCCTTGGCTGGAGACCGTGGTCAACTTCCTGAATCCAGGGCATATTGTCTATATCCTCATTTATGTGGGCTTTATAATCTTTTTTTGCTACTTCTATACCGCAGTCACCTTTAATCCAGTAGATGTGGCAGACAACATGAAGAAATATGGGGGGTTTATTCCGGGTATAAGGCCGGGTAAGAATACGGCCGAGTATATTGATAGGCTTCTGACAAGAATAACCTTCTCGGGTGCCATCTATGTTTCCGCCGTCTGTGTTCTACCCCATTTGTTGATCAGTAGACTCAATGTGCCCTTCTATTTTGGTGGCACAGCCCTGCTGATCGTGGTCGGCGTCGCCATGGATACCTCCAACCAGATTGAATCCCATATGCTGACACGGCATTATGAAGGATTCATGAAGAAGGGTCTGGGCAGGGCGAGGTAACTTGGGATAGGGGATCTTTTAGGATTTGGGCCCTTGGAATATGGGTGATGTCTAAAGAAGAGGCTTTACGGGTAGAAGGGACGGTTTTAGAGACACTACCCAACGCCAAGTTTAGGGTGGAGCTGGAAGGTGGGCATCGCATCCTGGCGCACATTTCTGGCAAGATGAGAATGCATTATATAAAAATAGCGCCCGGGGATAAGGTCTCATTGGAATTGTCTCCCTACGATCTGAGTAGAGGGAGAATTATCTACCGGGGCAAGGGGAAATAGTTATTTTATTCAAGAGTAGGATTGTTGAGCCATGAAAGTTAGAGCTTCTGTCAAAAAAATCTGCAACAAATGTAAGATCGTAAAGCGCAAGGGGACTGTGCGTGTGATTTGTGAAAATCCCCGTCACAAGCAAAGACAGGGTTGAAAGGAGTTGAAGATTGGCTAGAATAGCGGGCGTTGATCTGCCAAGGGGCAAGAGAATTGAAATAGCCTTAACGTATATTTACGGGATAGGCCGAAGCAGTGCCCAGAAGATACTCACCGAAGCGGGAGTGGATTGGGATACGCCATCAGACAAGCTTAAGGAAGAGCAGATAACGGGGATTAGAAAGATCATCGATGAACAGTTTAAAGTAGAAGGTGATCTGAGGCGTGAAGTTTCCATGAACATCAAGAGATTGATGGATCTGGGGGCTTACCGTGGATTGAGGCACAGAAAGGGTTTACCGGTTAGGGGCCAGAGAACGAGTACCAATGCGAGAACGAGAAAAGGGCCTCGTAGGTCTGTTATGGGAAGAAAGAAAAAATAGTCGCTTGAGGAAGGGGAATGGCAAAGACAACAAAAAGGGTAAGCAGGGCAAAAAGAGAAAAGAAAAATGTCCCGACGGGTATTATTCATATCCGATCCACTTTTAATAATACGATAATCACCATTACTGATCATGATGGAAATGTGATCGCCTCCTCAAGTGCTGGCAGGCAGGGATTCAAAGGATCAAGGAAGAGCACGCCTTTTGCTGCCCAATTGGCGGCACAGGACGCCCTCAGACAGGCCATGGAACAGGGAATGAGGACGGCAGAGGTGAGGGTCAAGGGCCCTGGCGTGGGCAGAGAGGCGGCACTAAGGGCCCTGCAGGTCGAGGGCTTCTCCGTTAGTGTCATAAGGGATGTTACACCTATTCCTCACAATGGGTGTCGACCCCCCAAGAGACGAAGGATATAGACGATTGTGGATTTTGGAATGCGGATTTCGGAATTTCGAATAGAAATTACAGACCGGAATTGGCAGATCAATAAACAAATGACCAATGACAAATGACCAATGACAAACTGAGGAGGCACGGATTTGGCCAGAGATACAGGCTCATCATGTAGATTATGCCGACGTGAGAACTTAAAATTGTTTCTTAAGGGAGATCGCTGCTACGGAGATAAGTGCGCATTTGAAAGAAGACCTTATC
Source organism: Desulfobacteraceae bacterium (assembly GCA_050124735.1). Taxonomy (GTDB): domain Bacteria; phylum Desulfobacterota; class DSM-4660; order Desulfatiglandales; family HGW-15; genus JASFEQ01. Next base: position 3,486 of record JASFEQ010000189.1, read on the forward strand.
CGCCAGGCCAGCACGGTCAGAGACGGGGCGGGAAACTTTCGGATTACAAAATGCAGCTGAGAGAAAAACAGAAGGTCAAGAGGATCTACGGGTTACTGGAGAAGCAGTTCAGGAGATATTATTACCGTGCTGAAAAACAGAAGGGGATTACAGGTACGAACCTATTAGTCCTGCTCGAGTGCAGATTGGATAATGTGGTATACAGAATGGGTTTTGCTTCTTCCAGAAAACAGGCACGACAGCTCATCAGACATAACCATTTCTCAGTCGTCGATAAAAAGGTCAACATTCCTTCGTATCAGGTAAAAGTGGGTGATGTGATACAGGTAAGAGAGGGGAGCCAGAAGGTGCCAGCCTTTTCAGAGGCCCTAGAGACGGTCGTCAGAAGGGGCATTCCGGAGTGGATGGAAGTGGATAAAGAAAAGTTCAGAGGGACTTTAAAGGCTCTGCCCAATCGTGAAGAGCTCACCATGCCCATTCAGGAACAGCTCATCGTAGAGTTGTATTCCAAATAGGCAGACGTGGGATAAACAAATTCAATAATCTTCAGCAATTTGGACCGTATAGGGGGATTCCCTTGACAAAATTAAAAGGAAGAAATTGGCGGGAACTGATTAGACCGAAAACCATCGTCATCGATGAGGATAGTCGGACAAAAGCCTATGGCAAATTTGTGTGCGAACCCCTTGAAAGGGGCTTTGGAATTACCATCGGCAACTCCTTGAGACGTATTTTGCTCTCTTCGCTGCAAGGGGCGGCTGTCGTCTCTGTCTCCTTCGATAACGTGGTTCATGAATTCACCACGATCCCAGGCGTGATAGAGGATGTGACGGATATTATCCTAAATCTGAAAGAGATAAAACTGAGACTCGTGGACGCGGATAAGGCGGAGATTCGTTTGTCCAAGAAAGGAGAGGGTGTGGCTACGGCGGCCGACATAGAGAGCGACGGTTCAGTGGCCATTTTGAATCCTGAACAACATATTGCTACCCTCAACAAGGAGGGCAAGCTCGATATGGAAATGGTTGTGAAAATGGGAAAGGGCTATGTGCCGGCAGAAAAAAATAAGGGCAAGAATCAGCCCATTGGTGTCATACCCATCGATGCCATTTTTTCGCCCATTCAAAAAGTCAATTACGTGGTCACCAATGCAAGGGTAGGGCAGATCACCGACTATGACAAACTCACTTTGGAGGTGTGGACGGATGGTAGTGTTCTCCCCGAGGATGCTGTAGCATATGGCGCCAAGATCCTAAAGGAGCAGATGTCGCCATTCATCAACTTTGAAGAAGAGCCCGAACCCATGGAAGAGGAAGTAGAAGTAAAGGAAGAAAGACTCAATGAGAACCTATTCAGACCCGTGTCAGAACTGGAGCTGTCTGTTCGTTCGGCCAATTGTCTAAAGAATGCCAATATTACGCTGATTGGTGAACTGGTCCAGAAGACAGAAGCTGAAATGCTGAAGACCAAGAATTTTGGGAGAAAATCCCTGAATGAGATAAAGGGGATACTGGAGGGCATGGGCCTTTCATTGGGAATGAAATTGGACAAGTTCCCTTCGCCCAAAGAAGTAGAGGAAAAGGGAGAAGAAGAGAAGGAAGAGGATTCGGATAAATGAGGCATCGAAAGGCTGTAAAGAAACTGGGGCGCGACTCAAGCCATCGCAAGGCTATGTTAAGAAACATGGTCACCTCCCTTTTTAGATATGAACAGTTAGAGACAACGGACGCGAAAGCCAAGCAGTTAAGGCCCGTGGCGGAGAAAATTATAACGCTGGCCAAAAGGGGAGACCTGCATGCAAGGCGACAAGCCCTTGCCTACATAAGGGATAAGGCCATAACCCATAGGCTCTTCGAAGATCTGAGGGAGCGCTACCTGGATAGGCAGGGCGGATATGTGAGGATTATTAAGAAAGGGAATCGTAAGGGGGATGGTGCTCCCGTCTCTGTGGTTCAGCTGCTGCCCGCAGAGGAAGGCAAGAAAAAGAGCAAGAAGAAGGGACGGACTGCTAAATCGGCTGGTGCTGCCGAATCGAAAAAGAAGAAAGAGAGCAAAGCAAAGGAGGAGGAGAAACGAGACCTGAAAAAAGGGGATAATAAAGAGAAAAAGGCAGGGGAAAAGCCACAGAAAAAGGCAAAGAAAAAGGCAAAGAAGCCGGAATCCAGTTAAGATTTGCAAAAAGCCTGCAAATATACCCCAAAGAGCAGTTTCCGGTTGTCCTATTCTGTTTTATTTGATAATGTGCTCAAAACTTAGATAAACCCATTTATATATGGTGAATTTAATGCCCCATTACGAGAGAGACCTCCTTGTCGGTTCGTCGGCAAGGAGGTTTTTTTTGTCAGGAGGTTTTGGTGAGGAAATTCAGTCATAAAGACTTGTTGGGGATGGGTCAGCTAACGGTGGAGGATATTGAACTCATCCTGGATACGGCCGAATCCCTGAAAGAGATTTCCGAGCGGGAGATCAAAAAGGTCCCCACTCTGAGGGGCAAGAGCGTGGTGCATTTCTTTTATGAACCAAGCACCAGAACGCGAACCTCTTTTGAAATGGCTGCAAAGAGGCTCAGTGCCGATACGGTGAGCCTTTCCGCCTCTGGGAGCAGCATGGTCAAGGGGGAGACCCTCATTGATACAGCCCGGAATCTTCAGGCTATGAATCCGGACCTGATCGTGCTGAGGCATTCTTCAAGTGGGGCCCCACACCTTCTGGCCAAGGAGGTGAAGGCTGGGATCATCAATGCGGGTGATGGCATCAATGAACATCCCACACAAGCACTGCTTGACTTATACACCATAAGGGAGAGAAAGGGCAGGATCAAAGGACTGAAAGTGGCCATAATCGGGGATATAGCCCATAGCCGGGTGGCCCGATCCAACATCATGGGGCTTACCAAAATGGGCGCCCAAGTGACCATCTCAGGTCCTCCCACCATGATCCCTCTCCAGGCAGAGTCTCTGGGGGTCAAAGTTGTCCATAGCATAGCAGATGCCATTGAAGACAGAGATGTGATTATGATGCTCCGAATTCAACTGGAAAGGCAGAGCAAGATGCTCTTTCCCAGTATTCGGGAATACGCCACATTTTTTGGCCTCAACAAGCAGGTTATGAAGAAGGCAAAGAAGGATGTCATTGTCATGCATCCTGGCCCCATAAACAGGGGTGTGGAAATTGCCTCAGATGTGGCAGATGGCCCATATTCCGTGATACTTGACCAGGTGGCCAATGGCGTGGCCGTGCGTATGGCCTTGCTATATCTCTTAATCGGAGGAGCCAGGAGTGACAATCTGGATTAGAGACGGTAAGATCGTTGATCCTGTAAGGGGCGTCATGCAAAAACGGGATGTTATTGTGGAGCGAGGTAGGATAAGCAGCATTCTGAAAGCAGGGGTCTTTAAAGAAAAAGGACCCAAATTGAGGACCATCGATGCATCCGGAAAAATCATTGTACCCGGCCTTATCGATATGCATGTGCACCTGAGGGAACCCGGTCATGAATACAAGGAAACCATCGCCACGGGTGGAAAGGCGGCTGTGGCCGGCGGTTTTGTTGCTCTTGCCTGCATGCCAAATACAGACCCGGTAAACGACTCCAGTGCTGTGACAGAGTTCATCTTGCGACAGGCTCGAAAGAGTAATCTCGCGAAAGTCTATCCCATAGCTGCCATCACGAAAGGGCAAAAAGGGGAGAGCCTCACAGAATTTGGTGATCTCAGGCGGGCCGGCGTGGAGGGTGTTTCAGATGACGGATTTGCCGTCTCAAACAGCGAGGTCATGCGCCGAGCCATTGAGTATGCGAGATATTATGATTTAGCGGTTATATCCCACTGCGAGGACACGAACCTCTCTGCGGATGGCGTCATGCATGAAGGAGTTGTATCCACACAAATCGGTTTGAGAGGGATTCCGGCGGCCAGCGAAGAGGTTATGGTCCAGAGAGAGATATCTCTTGCAAGACTTACGGGCTGCTCCGCGCATATCGCGCACGTAAGCACTGCCGGGTCGGTCGAATTGATTAAACGAGCCAAGCAGGAGGGTGTGTCCATTACCGCTGAGACGGCCCCCCACTATTTTAGCCTAGATCACCGCGCCGTGATCGGCTATGATACGAATGCAAAAATGAATCCTCCCCTGAGAACGCCAGAGGATGTTCAGGCCATAAAGAGGGGGTTGGCTGAAGATGTTCTTGACGTGATTGCCACAGATCATGCTCCACACAGCCCTTTGGAGAAGGACTTGGAGTTTGACAGGGCAGCCTTCGGTATCATTGGCCTAGAGACAGCCCTTCCCCTAACCTTGGCACTGGTGGAAGAGGGTGTGTTGAGTCTACCTGGTGCCATAAGGAAATTGTCCTATAATCCTGCCACTATCTTGGGGGTGACCGGGGGATTCCTGAAGGAAGGGGAACCGGCAGACCTGGCCATTCTTGATCTAGAACAGGAATATACCCTAAAAGACGCAGATATTCAGTCTAAAAGCAAAAACTCTCCCTTCATTGGGCAACCTCTGAAGGGCCGGAATGTACTCACCATGATTGGAGGACGGATTGTCTGGAAAAGAGCCAGAGAGCATCTTGGTGGTTGATGATGAGAGGAGCATGAGGGAGTTCCTGGATATCATGCTGACCAAAGAGGGATACCAGGTCTCTTTTGCTGAGAGCGGTGAAGAGGCCTGGGAACTCCTAGAGAATCAGGGCTTTGACCTGCTTATTACAGATATCAGGATGAAAGATGTGGACGGTATCGCAGTCCTGAAGAGGGCAAAAGAGCTAAGACCGGAAACCGTGGTCGTCATGATCTCAGCCTTTGCAACGGCTGAGACGGCAGTGGAGGCTATGCGAG
>JASFEQ010000190.1:0-8316 GCA_050124735.1 Desulfobacteraceae bacterium
TCATGGGAATTACAGGCTTCCCGGGTGAACCGCCTGTACGATGCGGCGCATGGATTGGAGACATGATTCCAGCACTATATGCTACCGTCGGGATCTTGGCGGCCTTGCTTTCTAGAGAAAAGACCGGTATAGGAGAGAGGATAGATATTTCCATGCAGGATGCGTGCTTTTCTATGACCACAGATGAGGCTTTAGACGTGAACATATCCAAGGGGATGACTACCAGGATGGGGAATAGGTTGGCCCGGTTGGCGCCATGGAATGCATATGAGGCGAAAGACGGTTTCATCATCATCTGTGTGGCCAATAATGCACAGTGGAATATGTTTCTTGAAGCTATGGGAAGGGAGGATCTAAAGGAAGATCCCCGATTCAAAGATCAGCAGGGCCGATATAAGAATTCAGATGATGTAGAGGAAATCGTGAACAGCTGGCTGAAAAATCTGACCAAAGAGGAGGCTTTAGAGCGCCTAAGAGAGAAGAAGGTCGTTTGTGATGACATTCCCGAATTTCGGGATGTATTAGAGAGCCCTCAATTGAGAGCACGAGATATGATTCAAGAAGTGATTCATCCGTTAAGCGGTAAGACAGGGCTAAAGGTTGCAGGGTTTCCTATTAAGATGACGGAACTGGAGGCTGGATTTTCTAAATCAGCGCCCTTTCCCGGACAGCATACCGAGGAGATTCTGACACAGTTGCTTGGGGTGGCAAAGGGCGAAATCGAAGAACTGAAAGAAGAGGAAGTCATTTAAAAGCGAAAAGTGAAACCAAAGCAGTTTTTTATTAACCTTATACCAGGGAGGTGACATTATGGATTGACGAAAAGTGAAACCAAGGCAGCTTCTTATTAACCTTTATCAGGGAGGTGACATTATGGATTGGCGAAAAATGAGGGATATGGTTATTGTCTTTTTTCTGGTGATACCCACGGTATTTCTTTTTCTGGGTATAGGCGAGTGGTGCACGCCGTCGGCAAATGCCGCCGACGTCATCAAAATGCGGGTGCAAGCAGCCGCACCAAATGTCAGCCTATCATATCAATCGGTGGCTCGGTTGGCCGAGGCGGTTAAGGCCATGTCGGGAGGACGCTTTGACATACAGGCTTTGCCGGCTGGCGCAATCGTCGAGACGAAACGGATCCCAGATGCGGTAAAAAGCGGGCTGGTGGAAGGAGGTGCCACGTATCTCCAGTATTTTGCGGGAAAGCACATGGCGGGAGCCCTGTTCGGCGCGCCGCCTGCTGGTGGCGGAAGCAACGTCGGGATAGACCAGTTCGCACATATGGCGTGGCTGATGTTGGGGCCAGGCCGCGAGCTTCTTAATGAGTATTTCACCGACATTATCAAGATGAACGTGGTGTGCTTTCCGTTGGGCTTCCACGGTCCCCTCAGCGTCGGGTGGTTTGCTAAGCCAATCAATAGCCTGAAGGATCTTCAGAAACGCCGCTATCGGTCAGGCCCGGGTCTCGTGGCCGAGACCTGGAAGAAGATCGGTGTTCCGGCGACATTTTTGCCCGGCGGTGAAATCCTCCCGGCGGGGCAGCGGGGCGTGATCGACGGTGCGCAGTGGGGAAGCCCTTACGACGATATGCCCTTGGGGTTTCAGCAGATATGGAAACATTACTATCTCCAGGGCGCGCATTTCCCCATCTCGTCGTGGGCGATGGTGATCAATAAGGATTTCTGGAATAAGCTTACGCCGGAATTCCAAAAGATGATCGAAATCAGCGCTCAATCAACTTGTCTGCACACCCTGTTCCGCATGATGAAAGAAAACGGTGTTTTATTGAAAGAGGCCAAAGAGAAGCACGGGGTCAAGGTGCACGATGTGCCCCCGGACATCTTCGAGGCCTACACGAAGGCGGTTAACGAGGTGCTGGAAAAGTATAAAAGTGACCCATTTTTCAAGAAAGTACTGGATTCCCAGCGTGAGTACGCTGATCTGATCCGCCCATGGTGGACGTCATCGCTTAAGAGCTCCGTCTTTCTTATGGAGGTAGGCGCAAAGTAGTAAGCCCAGGGTCCGGAAGGATCAGTGGCACGCGCGGCGCCCGGGGCGGCCCAGTATTGCCATTCTATAGCTGCACCTGAGCGGGGTGTTTGTTGCCCCGGCGCCGCGGCATCGGCATGCCAAATGAGGATGCGAACGAGACGGAGGCATCCTAAAGTGAATAACGATATCGAGATACAATGGGACCGAATGATCGGTGCGTACGTCTCGGATATGGGGTGAGGTTTCATAATGCGTGCACTAGAGAGGATTGTACAGGTTCTGGATGGCATTACTGTGTGGACAGCACGGATTTGTTTCCCACTACTGATTCCTCTCATGGCCGTTCTCGTCTATGAGGTGTTTGTCCGCAAGTTATTCATCAGCCCCACGACTTGGGCGATGGACACCAGTTATATGATCAACGGCGTCTTGGGCATGATGGGCGCGGTCTACGCGCTTTACCGTGGTGGGCATATCGCCATTGACTTTATTTCTGACAGGTGGTCGGCCCGGACCCAGGCGGCTGTGAACGCCATTTTCTATATCACCTGCTTTTTCCCAGGGATGTCTATCTTCTTGTGGTTCGGATGGAAGTTCGCATATGACTCATGGCTAGAAAAGGAGCGGGCCATCACGAGCGCGTGGATGCCTCCCATCTATCCGCTGAAGATGATGATGGCTGTGGCAATCGTGTTTTTGCTCCTTCAGGGGATCTCCGAGTTCCTGAAGAACCTGCATGTGTTCCTCCGGGGGGAGCGGCCATGAGTCCGGAGATGCTCGGTCTGGTTTTCATCTGCGTCCTTTCAGTGGCGCTGTTCGCGGGTTTCCCCATTGCATTCACTCTCATTATTATGTCCCTTGTGTTTGGGTACATCGGTTTTGGTATTCGCGTCTTCGATCTGATGGTGTATCAATACTTCTCGCTCATGGAGGACCCGCTCTGGGCGGCGGTACCGCTCTTTCTTCTTATGGGGCTGCTTTTGGAGCAGGCGGGGCTGATGGAGCGCCTTTTCAAGGCATTCCAGTTGCTCCTAGCACCGGTGCGTGGGTCCCTTTATTTAGCAGTGGCATTGACTGCAGCGATTTTTGCTACGGCCACCGGGATAGTTGGCGCATCGGTCGTGATCCTGGGCGTGATGGCCGCGCCGACTATGAATAAGTGCAAATACGACGTGCGCATGTCGGCTGGAATTATCACAGCAGGCGGGACCCTCGGCATCCTGATTCCTCCGAGCGTCATGCTGGTAGTCATGGGGCCCGTTGTGGGTGTGTCAGTGGTTGACCTGTTCGCGGCGGCCATACTGCCCGGCCTCTTGCTGGCCGGCCTCTTCGGTGGGTATGCGCTGGTGCGTAGCAGCATCCAGCCTCATGTAGGTCCTGCTCTTCCCAAGGAAGAGCGGGCGAGTTCCTTTGCGTTTATCCTGTGGGAGCTTAGCCGGGGTCTCGTACCTCCCGCAGGACTGGTCATGGCGTGTCTGGGGAGTATCCTGTTCGGCTGGGCTACCCCAACGGAAGGTGCTGCCATGGGCGCATTCGGGGCATTTATCCTCATCCTGGCATACCGTCGATTCACGTGGGCCAGATTCTATAAGGCAGGGTTGCAGACCCTGGAGGTGACCGGCATGGTCGTCTTTCTCGTCGGAGCCTCCAATTTCTTCGGGGCTGTCTTCACGCGCCTTGGAACTCCAGCCATGATTACCAAGGCCCTCGTCGGACTTGGACTTGGGCCAACAGGGATCATTTTGATTGTCCTGTTACTCGTCTTCATCTTGGGTTGGCCCCTTGAATGGATACCCATCGTCCTCATCGTGATCCCGATCGTGCTCCCTGTGATCCAGGCATTCGAGATCAACCTCGTCTGGTTCAGCATTCTCGTGGCGGTATGTCTCCAGACGGCGTGGCTGTCCCCACCAGTGGCCCTGGCTTCCTACTGGTTGAAGGGTGTCGTGCCCGAATGGGATCTTAAAGACATTTACATCGGCATGCTGGAATTTATGGTGCTTCAAGCGCTGGGGACACTGCTCTTGCTTTTTTTCCCCCGGATTGTCCTCTGGCTTCCTTCCGTGCTGGCACGATAAGGCCTCGGGGTGCGATTAACATGCTAGGCTCCTCGAGGGAATGTGCGGGAGGGCGTGATAAGGACCGAGGCCATTGCCATGATCAGAGGAGATATACTGGGTGAGCTGCTCTTAGTATCAAGCTGTGGCCATGATCGATGAGAAGACAGATTCAACCCCAGTTTCTGAAACATATTTTGACCGGGAACCGTGAACGGTGAACCGCTTAACGCGGACCTATTCCGTTAGTGGAGGTTGATAGTATGGCATCAATAAACCAAGACGATGTTACGAGGATTCTGAAAATGCTTGACGAATCCGATATGGATGAACTCCAGCTCGTGGATGGCGATCTGAAGTTGATCGTAAAGAAACGTGCGGATGGAAGATCAGTCCAATTCACGACAGATCATGTGGAAGGATCGCCAGTGCCAAATGACTGGGAAGGAGCAGAGTCCGTTTCACCTTCACAAGAGCCAAAGGTCGAAACTCCAATGCCTCCATCCGAATCCCTTGAGGGAGAAGCAGCGGCCATTTCCGCAGGCGAAGAGGATGGCCTTTTGCCCATTAGAGCGCCCATGTTGGGATCCTTTTATAGGGCTCCTAAACCTGGAGCTCCACCCTTCGTACAAGTGGATCAATCTATAGAGGAAGAGGATACGGTATGTATCATCGAAGTGATGAAGCTCTTTAACACGGTTAAGGCGTGCGTGCGGGGGAGAATAAAGAAGATCTGCGTGGAAGATGGCCAAATGGTGGAATACCAGCAAACCTTGTTCCTCGTGGAGGAAGTTGCTGAGGAGAAAGAGCCTAACGTGGAAAACGCCTAATGGTTGGTATCACGAGCGTATTTATAGCCAATAGGGGTGAGATTGCCCTTCGCATCATCAGGGCGTGCAAAGAGCTTGGGATCTCATCGGTACTGGCAGTGTCTGAGGCCGACGAGAGCAGTTTACCCGCAAGGGTTGCTGACCGAACCGTCTGTATAGGGCCTCCTCAACCCATACAAAGCTACCTTAGAGTAGAGACGATAGTCATGGCGGCCTTAGGCACAGATTCGGACGCCATTCACCCTGGGTATGGATTTCTTGCTGAACAGCCCGAACTTTCAGAATTATGCTCAAAGCATGATTTGATCTTTATTGGTCCTAAACCTGATGACATCAGGAAAATGGGAGATAAACTTTTCGCCCGTAACATGGTGAAGGATTTAGGTATTCCGATTATTCCTGGATCGGAACTCATACATGATTCTCATGAAGCCATGCACGTGGCTGAGCAGGTGGGATTTCCGGTTCTTTTGAAGGCGGCCGGCGGCGGCGGCGGCAAGGGCATGAAAACCGTAAATGGACCTGAAGATCTGAAAACCACTTTCCAAGAAGCAGCAGCCGAGGCGCGCTCCGCTTTTGGGGACGATAGGCTTTATCTTGAACATTTCATCCCCAATGCACGGCATATAGAGGTTCAAATTCTGGCAGATCGTTTTGGCAATGCCATCCATCTGTTCGAACGTGACTGTTCCTTGCAGCGTCGCTATCAGAAGATGATTGAAGAGGCACCATCACCAGCCCTAAATGATAGAATGAGAGCGCAAATCTACGATGCAGCCTTGAGCATCGTTCAACACATAGGATATCTAAACGCTGGCACAGTGGAGTTTATTCTGGATCAAGATCAGGACAAATTCTATTTTCTTGAAATGAACACGAGAATCCAGGTTGAACATCCCATAACTGAGATGATAACCGGCCTGGATATCGTTAAAGAACAGATAACGATCGGAGCAGGCCAGCCCCTTAGTGTTACTCAAGAAGAGGTAACTCGGAATGGTCACGCTATCGAGTGCCGCATAAACGCTGAGTTGCCCGAAGCAGACTTCAGACCCTGTCCAGGACAGATTGCGCACTGGAATCCACCAAATATGAAGGATGTCCGTGTTGACAGTCATTGTTACACCGGGTATTTCGTACCGCCCTACTATGACTCTCTTTTGGCAAAACTCTGTGCCAAAGGTGATGATCGTCCCCAAGCCATAGAGCTCATGGAGGATGCTCTGGCCCATTTTGATGTGAGCGGTGTTGATACAACGATCCCACTCTATGTTTCCATAATGGAGAATCCAGAGTACCGAGATGGAAAGATTAACACCCGCTGGGTAGAACATTTCTTACAGGGGGAGCTAGAGAAAAATGAAGAAGATTGATTTTGTGGATACGACATTAAGGGACGGTCATCAAAGCCTGTGGGCCACGCGGATGAGAACCGCCCACATGCTTCCGATTGCTCCGGTCATAGATGAGGCCGGATTCAAGGCCGTAGATTTAATGGGGACGGTTCAGTTTGACGCATGCTTACGCTACTTGCGTGAGAATCCATGGGAAAGGATCCGACTCCTTGCTGAAGCAATGCCCAAAACGCCGTTGGCCGGTCTGATCAGAAGTAAGTCTCTCACTAGTTTTAATATTGTGCCTGATTCTGTAATTTCCCTCTGGATAGAGCGATGTGCAGCAAATGGACTAAGACGCCTCATGATTTTCGATGCCCTGCATGACTGGAGTAATCTTACGGAGTCCGTATCTGTGGCCAAAACCCACGGGATTGAGGTGGTTGTACCACTCGTTTATTCCCTCAGTCCCGTTCATACGGATGAGTTTTATGAAGAAAAAACAATCGAGATGCTCCAGCTTTTGAAGCCCGATGTGGTTTTATTAAAAGATTCCATTGGGCTACTCACGCCCGATCGGACCAAAACTCTGGTTCCGGTGATAAAACGACAGATTGGTGACCTGCCCTTTGAAATTCACTCCCATTGCACCACAGGACTTGCTCCCCTATGTTGTTTAGAATCCGTCAAACTGGGTGTTGAAACAATCCACACCTGTGTCTCGCCTCTAGCGAACGGTCCGTCCCACCCCTCTGTAGAAAACATGACAAATAATCTCAGAAGACTGGGTTTTAGCCCAGAGATCGACGAAAAAGCGGTCGAGGCCATGGCTGATCATTTTCGGTACGTGGCAAAGAGAGAAGACAAACCTATGGGAGCCCCAGTAGAGTACGATGCATTTCAATATATCCACCAAGTCCCTGGTGGAATGATCTCCAATCTGGAATTCATGCTTTCACAGAGGAAAATGGCGCATAGAATGGAGGAGGTGTTGGAAGAAATTAGCGTGATTCGAGAGGAGTGGGGTTATCCTGTTATGATTACGCCTTTTTCACAGATTGTGGGCACTCAGGGTGTTCTAAATGTCTTGTTAGGTGAGCGATACAAAGTGGCCACAGAAGAGGCCATCCGGTACGTGCTTGGACATTACGGGAAGCCGCCGGCCCCTATCGACCAGAATGTCATGGACAGGATTACCCATTTGCCCGAGGCAAAGGGCTTTCTGGACTGGGAGCAACCACAGCCCTCCATAAAAGAGCTCAGGAAAGAAATGGGTCGTCCCGGAATTACAGACGATGAACTCCTTCTCCGGACCCTTTTTCCGCAAGAACACGTGGAGGCCACTATTGCCGCGGGCCCCATTAAAGATAACTATCCGAGGGGAGACAAACCGGCCATGGCCTTGATTCAAGAACTTATGAACCGCAATGATCTGGGCTATATTCAAGTGGAAAAAGGAGATTTCTCACTGACGCTTCAGAAGCATACCGCCTAGATTTGATTCTCCGAGTATTTTTCAACAAACACTTCTCACAACTGGCTTCTATATGCAGCTTTTTGGATAATTCTCCCAAAAAGCAACGGGCCTTCCGAGGACCAGGTTAGAAGAGATCGGGTTACGAAATGCAATTTAGTTATTTACTTCGGATAAATGCTAACTTGCCGATTAGGAGTCGCAAAACATAGATTCGTCAATATGGTTTGCGCTCTGATTGGTTCGATCATTTTGAGCTAAATATGCCAACAAAGTTTTCTGTTACAAATGGCGCTCAGACCACTAAAGAGACATTTTAGAAAATAGAGACAGAAAGAGAAAAAAGCCATGAACAAAAAGAAAGAACTCAGAATGGACTACTGGGATAAAAAAATTCCCATATCCGTACCCCAAGATACAATCGTCCCTGAAGTTTCTGTGTTCCCCACTTACAAAGACCCAATAGCAGAAGTGAAAAAGGCATTAGATAGTCCATTTGGGGCGCCGGCTTTGTATGAGCTTGCAAAAAATGCAAAAGGTGGAAAAGTCGTTATAGCTCACGATGATCCTAGCAGGCCAGCTCTACCACGAAGGATAATCATAGCCTTAATCATGGAAATACTGAATGA
>JASFEQ010000191.1:0-8302 GCA_050124735.1 Desulfobacteraceae bacterium
CATCTGCCGGATCAATGTGAGTTTGGATTCCCTCAGGGCGAAGCGCTTTTCACACATTACGGGGCGAGACTCTTTTGATCGCGTCTGGCAGGGTATTCAGGAGGCAGAGCGCCTCGGATTCAGCCCTATCAAGATCAACATGGTGGCCCTCAAGGGCATTAATGACGATGAGATCCTGGATTTTGCCCGATTGACCTTGGAAAAGCCTTACCATGTTCGTTTTATCGAGTTTATGCCCGTGGGAGAACAAAATTGCTGGAGCTGGGAGAAATTCATTTCCACGGATGAAATTCGCAGTCGAGTTGAGACCCTGGGGACCTTGAGACCCATCAAACCAGACCCTTTTGGTGGTCCGGCAGAAAGGTTCGTCCTGGACGGGAGTAGGGGGGAGATAGGGTTCATTGGAGCCCTAAGCAACCATTTTTGTACCCTATGCAATCGATTGAGACTGACTGCTGAGGGTCACCTTAGAAGTTGCCTTTTCTCTGAGCAAGAGATTGATATCAAGACGCCCCTGAGGAACGGGAACAATGACGGCCATCTCTTGGAGTTGATCAGGTTGGCCATGGAGAGTAAGCCCAAAGACCATGGTCCCCTGGGACAGGGCCCTCGAAAATGCATTCGCCAGATGTCCACTATCGGAGGCTAGAACCGGCCTCATTAGAATTTTCTTGGAGATCATAAGTGCCAAAAGAAGGAGGTTTTTCCAGGTGAAAAACCTCATTGGGGATGGTTTTGTTGAAGACCATTTTTCTGTTTCTCAACATCAAATTGCTCTTCCCTCCCATATCTTCCAACTTCACTTTGCGGGCATAATAGATCCCATCAATTTCCTGAAAATCTGAAAGTCCCAAACCAATATTTTTTTCAGGAAAAAAGACCATCCTGGGTAATTTGCTTTCGGAGTAAAGGTCTATTATTTCAAGGACTTTTCCCTTTTCGTCAAACAACCTGATTTGATTCGCCTTCATGGATGTGGTTCTATGATAGGATAGCAGGTGGGGGTATCCTCTCAGAACAGCCCATACCAGATGTGCATCCAATTCCCCAGGGAGAAATTTCGATAGGGTTTCGGGAGTAAAAGCGCCAAGGTAGAGTTTCTTTTCTGCGAAAGAAAGCACCTGAAGATTCCTTTTGTCAATCAGGATATGAACAATGGGGCGACCCCAAGGATGGGTAACCTCGATCTTTATTTTGAATGGATTTCTGTTACCCACTATCAACACATGCGACTCTGACTCCCAATCCCTATCTTGAAGGGATAGACCGCCCGTTGAGTAAAATGAGAATACCTTACGCTCCTGAGCTTGTATCCTGGACAGGATATCCTCCACGTCCCTGTCACCGAGGGGTTTGTAGAGTGTGGTGCAGGTGGAAAGGGAAAGGAATAGAAAGCATGTCAAAAGGGATGACAAGACAGAGGGGAAAGGATGTGAAGGAAACATTTGGTCACAAGATCTCAAAAGTGTTATTTCAAAAACTTCTTTACCTCTTCAATCTTTTGCTGCACCTTCTCCTTATCGGGATGATTCAAGGATAGGGCCTTTTGATACATCTCAAAGGATTTCTGGTACTTTTTCTTCTTAAAATAGGCATCCCCTAAATGCTCTGTAATCGTCGGGTCGTTGGGCGTAAGTGAAGATGCCTTCTCCAATTTGTTAAGGGCCTCGTCATACAATCCTTTCTTGTAATACACCCATCCGAGGCTGTCGATTATATACCCACTGTTCGGTTTCAATTTTAAGGCCCTTTCTATGAGCTCCATGGCCTCATTCAGTCTAATGCCCTGCTCGGCATAGGTATACCCAATGTAATTAAGGGCATCTGCATGATCGGGGTTTATTTCCAATATCCTTCTCATTTGTTCAAGGCACTTGTCTTTTTGATTTGACTTATCCAGCACGACGCCCAAGCGGAAAAGGAGATCCACGTTCTTCTCATCCTGTTTGAGACCCTTTTCTATAGATCCTATGGCCTTTCCATATTCTTTCTTTGTCTCATAGATGGATGCGAGCATCAGATAGAGTTGAGGCTGATTTCCCTTAATGTCAATCGCCTTTTGGAGCACATCTATGGCTTCATCATATTTTTTTTGGCCCTCTAAGATGTAGGCTATGTGCATCTGCGCGTTGATGTAGTATTTTGATTTTCTGCCCACCATGCTGAAGTGATGTACAGCGTCCTCCATTTTTTCTTTTTCTTCATAAGCCGTGGCGAGGTAATATCTGGACTTGTGATCGTCTGGCCAAGCGGTAACAATCAGATCCAGTTCCGCGATAGACTCATCAATTTTGCCATGCCTGAGATAAATGAGACCTAAAGCCTGACGTCCTGGGTCTCCCGGCTTAGATTGTTTCTTAAGCTCTTCGATTTCCTTCTCGGCTTTCTCCCCCTGACCAAGCTGATAGTAGATGCCAATCAGCCTATCCCTCGCCGTATTGTTATTGGGGTAAAACCGAAGAAGCCTCTCATATATTTCCGCTGACTTGTCATATTTTTGAAGCATCTGGTATAGACTGCCCAGATCAAAGAGGGCTGGCTCCATACGTCTGTTAAGCCTTAAGGCATCAAGATAGGACTTCTCTGCCTCCTGGTAATTCTTCAATTCAAGATGGATCCGCCCCCGGTAATAATGGGCCATCACCATATTGGGGTCCTGCTGGATCAGTTTGTCCAAATGTGCTAAGGCGGACTGGAAGTCTCCTTTTCTTATGAGGATACTTGTCAGGATTAACCTTATCCTCTGTTGATCAGGGTCAAGCTTGAGTATTTCCTTGTACCCTATTATGGCCGATTCCCGATCTCCCGACGCAGCGTATATTTCGGCCAAGAGTATTCGATTTCTTACATTTGTTGGATCCAGGTCTAAACTTTTCTGGGCATACTCAGCGGCTGCTCTGTAGTCTTTCATTTCTTTAAGCAAGACCGCCATTTTCTGATTCAGGTAGACTGAATCTGGGTCATTACGAAGGGCCTCTAATAGATAGCCCTTCGCTTCTTCATAGCGTCCATGGCCCATGTGAATGGAGGCCATTGTGAAACTCCTATAAGCCTCCTGGATCACATCTGCTTCCATTTTAGGTGTGTCTTCTTCAGGCGGTACTAAGTCAGCCCCTTTGAATCGAGACTCGGGTATCATTCCCGCACAGGAAAAAGCCGCCCCTAATAGGAGGGTAAGAATAGGATAGATGAGCCAACTAAAACAGATTGTACTTTTTTCTTTTTTCATTTGATGAAGTTGGAAAAGTCCTCCTCAAAATTTGGAATTTCCTCGATGAGCCATTTCTTGATATTTTTTATGATCCTTTCCTGAATCTGTCTAACCCGCTCCCGGGAGATATGATATTTATCTCCCAGTTGTTGAAGTGTCAAAGGATTTTCGGCCATAATTCGATTATCAAAGATATCCAGTTCCTTTCCAGAGAGTTTTTCCTTGAATTCAGCCAACTTTTTGAGAAGCAGTGTCCTGTTCTGTTTTTCAGAGAGTTCCTCATCAACATCCTTCCCATCCGGATCAGGCAGGAAAGAGCCGAACACCTCCTTCCCATCAGCACTCATGGGGGCATTAAGAGAAACCTCTCCGCCCCCCAGGCGTTGGCTCATCTCCATAACTTCTTCTTCTTTCACATCAAGACGTTCTGCCAGTAGCCGTGGTTCAGGTTCAAAGCCCTGAGCCAAGAGCTTGTCCCTCTCTTTTGCTAGATTAAAGAAGAGCTTTCGTTGTGTCTGGGTGGTCCCAATCTTCACCAACTTCCAGTTTTCCATAATGAACTTCAACATGTATGCCTTGATCCAGAAAGATGCGTAATAGGAGAATTTTATGCCGCGATAGGGATCGAATTTCCTGACGGCCTGCAAAAGGCCCACATTTCCCTCCTGGATAAGGTCCAGGAGACTTTTGGTCCAATAGCGATGGAAATCCATAGCAATCTTGACCACCAGTCTAAGGTTAGATGTAACTAGCCTGTAAGCTGCCCTCTTGTCGTTTTTCTCTCTTACCCTGATGGCCAACTCGACCTCCTCTTCTCTGGTCAGCAACTTGTAATGCTTGATCTCCAATAGATACAATTGAAGTGGATCGTAGGGTACAAGGGCCCTTTCCTCAGGGCGAACCATGGGGGCGAGCTCGATCTGAGCCCCCTTAGAAGGTCTTCGTGTACCAGGCTTCAGTCCCTTTGCTTGAGAAGATATTTTTTTTGCTTTTGCCATTTCAGGGTTTGCCTTTTGGTTATGCTCTAGCCGGATGCAACGATCTTTGCTTGAGGGGCTGGGTGGACGGATGCAGATTGTTTCAGGAACCTAGGAATCCCCAAGATCGGGACAAAACCTCGCATGAAAAGACTTGGTCTTAACCGGTGGTTACTCTTAGATATTTCTTTTTACCTGCCCGCAATAAAATAGCATTGTTTATCATATCATTTAAGTCGATAATCTGGTCAAAAGTTTGAATTCTTCTGTTGTTTGCATAACCGCCCCCCTGAGAGATCAGGCGGCGGGCCTCTCCCCTGGTTTTGCAAAGGCCGGCCTTTTCGAATAGCCTGTAAGCCGGAATCCCTTTCTCAAGTTCTCCAGACTCCATGGCATAACTGGGGACAGATTCGAACAATCCTGCTGCACCCTCTCCAAATAGCTGCCGGGCATCATCTCTTGCCTTTCCCGCCTCTTCCGTGCCGTGGCAAAGACTGGTGGCTTCATAGGCGAGCACTTCCTTTGCTTGCCTGACATCTTGCCCTTTTAGTGAGCCAAGACTTCGGACCTTTTCCATGGGCAGAAACGTGAATAAGGCCAAGAAACGCTCCACATCCCTGTCATCCTGATTTATCCAGTACTGGTAGTAATCGTAGGGTTTAGTCATTTCTGGATCGAGCCACACCGCACCCTCGTGTGTCTTGCCCATTTTTATACCGGATGACGTGGTAATGAGCGGAAAGGTTAGACCATGAATAACTTCCCCTTCCAGTCGTCTGGTGAGATCCGCTCCAGCCAAAATATTTCCCCACTGATCATTTCCGCCCATCTGCAGACGGCAATCATAATGTTTGAACAAATACCAGAAGTCATAGGCCTGAAGGAGCATATAGTTGAACTCGATAAAGCTAAGCCCGTTGCTGCTCTTTAGTCTGATCTTGTAACTCTCTGCCGCCAACATGCGGTTCACGCTAAAATGGCGGCCAATGTCCCGCAGGAAATCAATGTAATTTAGATCAACCAGCCAATCGGCGTTGTTTACCATGAGGGCTTTCCCCTCGCTAAAATCGATAAATCGAGAAAGCTGTTCCTTGATCCCCTCTGCGTTTTGTTCGATTTCTTCCCTGCTCATGATAGGACGAATTTCAGTCTTGCCACTCGGGTCTCCCACGAGAGTGGTGCCACCCCCCACAACAGCGATGGGTATGTGTCCTGCCCTTTGCATGTGAGCTAAAGCCATAATGGGTATGAGGCTTCCCAGATGAAGACTTTTGGCTGTGGCGTCAAAGCCGATATAGCATCTGATAGGATTCTCTAGGAGGTCCCTCAGGCGCTCTGCGTCAGTGACCTGTTCAATGAAACCTCTCCCTTGGAATGTGTCGAAAACGTTCACGGATCTATTCCTCAGCAATCTCCCTTTCAAAGCCCTCAGGAAGCCTCAGGCTGACCACTTGACCAAGCTCTCCGATGTCTTTTATATCTTTTCCGTCAAACTCAAAATCCATTCCCGCGGCATTTCCCAACAGAACGTAAAAGCCTCTTTTCGCCTTCCATTGCGGTCTGCTTCCGGGTTGAAGAATATACTCCTTGGGAGCCTCATCATCGATATAGATCCTTATCCAGGTTCTCAGATGAACGATGCCTGTGAGAAACCGCCAGTCAGCAGTACCAGAAGGCTCCGCTCTAGAGAGCATTAAAAGATCCTCATCACTGGGGTACTCGGTTGCTTCCTGTTCCTGCGGCCCCGACTCAGGGATATCCATTCCTGCCAGCCCGACATGGGGTGGGGCAACTTCAATGGTTTCTTCCTGTTTCTTCAATAACTCCCTTTGCGCCTTTCCCTGGACAACGGGTTGGGTCTCCACCTTGGCGGGTTCTTCCTGAATTTGCCCAGGAAGCCCTTTCTCAGTTTGCACCGTGGTCTGTTCGGGCGATGGCCTCCCAATCAATAGGTAGAGTGCGATAGCCAAGGCACTTAGACACAACGCCAATACAAGGGCAATTCTCCTTCTGGGCTTTTTGGGCACCATAATGGGTGTTGGCGGTGCCACGTCGTCTGTTACAGTGCTTTTATATAGATCAAGGAGTTTGCCCTCATCCAAGCCAAGCGCTTTGGCATAGGATCTAATGAACCCTTTGACGAAAACGGATGGAGGGAGATTGTGCCACTCTTCGTTCTCCAAGGCTTCAAGGAAGGGCTTTCTAAGCCTGGTAATCTGAGCCAATTGCTCATGGCTGAGACCTCTATTTTCCCTCTCACTTCTCAACAGAGCCCCTAAACCGGATACCTTTATTGGCTCCGCCGTGGCCTCATTCTCTCCATCTGCCTGTTGGCTTTTCTTCTGGCTCATCTCCGACATGAACGTCCCAAAAACCCCTGGCTATGAGAAATGCCAGGCCCTAGAAAATTATTTTGGTGTAGGTCTCCTTTCGGAGCTCCTGGATCCAGGCCTCATATCTTCTGTTAACTTCCTCCTGATAGAGGGTCGCGTAGATGGTTTCCTTAACCTCCTCAAAAAGACGCGCCTCCGCCTCCTGTCTTTTTATCAGCTTGAGAATTTGAATACCGTTTGCCTTTATAATTAACTCGGTAAATCCCCCCTCTTCTAAACCTGCCACGGCCTTCCTCAGTTCTGGTTCAAGTTGATCCGCCTTAAATGTACCCAAATCACCCCCTTCGTCGGCCCCTGGGCCTTGGGAGAATTTCTTGGTCAACTCTGCGAAATCCTCACCATTGTTGAGTCTTGCCAGGATATCTTCTCCCTTTGCTTTGAGCCTGCGAGATTCTTCCTCGTCTTTGGGGTTCCTTTGGATCAGAAAAATACCGGCAAGGTGAACTATTTCCTCGCTACTGAAATCTTTCTTATGTTCCTCATAATATTGGGTGATCTGTTCCTCCCGGATGATAATCTTAGACTTGACTTGATAGTTGATCAGTTCAGCGCGTTCCAAATCTGTTTTAATTTTTTCCCGAAACTCTTCATTGGTGATCTTCTCTTGTTTGAGCATGGCCAGTAAATCTTCGTGGGTCCATCGGTTTCTCTCTTTTATAGCTTCAATACGCGCGTCAATTTGCTCGGGAGGAATTTTGATGCCCATCTCTCGAATCTTCTCTTGGGCACATTTTTCATCTATCATGAACTGCAGTACCTTTCTTCGTGCTTCAAGATACCTTTCTTCGTCTTTGTCCCTGAGTTCCTCTGCCGGCCTACCTGTCATTGCTCTTATTCTTTGATTCAGCTCGTAGAGCGTGATCACATCGTCGTTGACGATAGCCACCACTCGATTTAAGATCTCGGCAGAGACGCGGTCAGGACCAAAAAGGAAGACGAGAGCAACGAGAAAGAAGAGGCCTATAGGCCTGAATGCCTCCATTTATCCAAACTCCAATGTGGCTAGAAGATCTTTGTTTACCTGAACAGGAAAAATTCCCCTCAATTGTATGAGCCATCTCTTATGGAATGTCTCTTGTTTGTGACGAAAAAGCTTTGATTCGATCTCGTCCATTGCCTCGGACAGGCTCTTGAATCCTCTGGGACGCTTGGATTGCACTTGAAAGATATGGTAGCCATAAGGCGTTTTTGTGACTCGGCTTATTTTGCCAACGGGCAGTGAAAAAATCGCTTTTTCCATAGATTCCTGTAGTTCCCCTTTGGAGATCCAGCCCACTTCTCCCCCCTTTTCCGCCTCGGGCGTGATGGAGTACTGCCTCGCCAGGTCATCCAGATTTTCTCCCTTTTTCAGGCGCTTCCGGATATCTTCCGCTTCATTTTTGGTTCTGGTCACTATCTGACGGAATTTTACCATCTGGGGACGCGCGAACTCGTTTCGATGGATATCATAATATGTATTGATCTCGTCGAAGGTCACAGGTGTTATATTTTCCGAGACCTTTCTCATAATCTTTTTCACGAGGAGTTGCTGTCCCAATCCTTCCTTCCATCTCTCAAAGTCCAGATATCTCTTCAGCAGCATTTGTCGGAAGACGGCCTCATCCGGGTAGTCCTTCATTATGTCTCGTATCTCTAATTCCAGTTCTTTTTCCGAGATGGTTATGCCTCTTTGTCTGCCATATTCCAAGACTAGGTAGTGGTCCACAACCTTGCTAAGTAAA
>JASFEQ010000192.1:0-8261 GCA_050124735.1 Desulfobacteraceae bacterium
AACGGATCGGGCGAGAGACGGTGCAGTATGTGAGTAACATCTATAAATACTACGTGGCCTATCGGCTCATCGTGGATAAGCTTGAATTGAAAGAAGAAGCGAAGAAAGGACGCAGGAAATAGGTAGCTCACAGGTCCCCGACGGGCAGTTGATCCTCTTCCAGAAATAGAGGTCTCTATGGAGATTACAAAGGAACTTCTGGACCAGATGAATGACAACGGGGTGTACGAAACCATGGGCATTCACATAGAAAAGGCGCGTGACGGGAAGGCTCATTCCCACTTGAGGCCGGCCCCAATGCTATGCTGGCCCTTTCCCGGCCAACCCCATGGTGGCGTGCTCTTCACATTAATGGATGCCACAATGGCCTGGGCCGTTTTATCCCAAGTGGAGCCCGGCCAAAATTGTGCCACCATAAGCACGGACATCCAGTACACCAACCCAGCGAGAGGAGATCGCTTCACCTGCGCTGCCCGGACGACCCACCGAACAGGTCGCTTGGGTTTTGTGCGCGCCGAAATCTCTGATGCAAAAGGTCAGCTTGTTGCAATGGGGCAGGCCACGTTTCGGATTATTGAAATGGATTTTGTAAGGGCATGAACAGAGAAGCGTTGAGGCGGACTTTATTTGACTCCAGCACCCTTTTAATATTAAAATTATAGGTATAGATTTTTTTAGCGCAGAATGCTGGCTTGATACGTGTTCTTCATGTACCTCCGGACAAGGTTTCCTCAGGCCAGGGCGTTTTGCGGGAGGGAAATATGGAGTTCTTTTTTTCAACCAAAATATCAATTCCCCTTTTCCAAATCCTTTTACTCCTCATTTTCAGCACCACGGTGCTGCTCTATGGGAAGGTGAGACTGGCTTTGGTTATAAACTACATATTCACCCTGTATTGGGGCTATGTTTTTAACCGGGAGTATTTGCGGGGTTTTGGCTACGACAAAATAGACGCCTACAGTCTGGTCTATCTTGCTTTTGGTCTGGTTATAGTGCTTCTCGTATTCGTGGGGTTCTCCGCCCAGAGGGAGTAAGTCGTCGTCACGGAACCCCAATGGCCTCAGTCCGCCGCCCCTAACGCCACTCTAACCCCTTCAAAATAGGAAAACCGGAGAAAATAACAATATATTGTGTGATTTTTTTCTTGACACACAATATGAAGTATTATATATTCCATCCCAAACAAAACGTTCTCCTTTCCAACCAACCTCTATCCAAAAGAGATCTGTTATGAGAGAGGATGTGCTAAAATTGCCCAAGTAGAGCCTCCAAAGGGGCGAGTACGTCCTTTTGGGGGCTTTTCTCTCCTATTTCCAGAATTAGCCAAATGGGCTGTGGCTTGAAGCCACGAGGAAAAGGAATCCCTGAAGACAATATTGGTTGAAAATATATAGCATTTTAGCAATTTTTGTTTGTTTTTGAGTGTATGGGCCCGTTGGATGGTTAACTTTCAGCCTAACTTTTCCTCCTTTTAACTTCCTTAAAGGCCCCTTAACCCCCTTATTAACCCCAACCCCCCTGAGTCTACCTCCTTGCTCAGGGGGATTTTTTTGGGAGAGCCTTTGATGGTAGAAGCAAAGGACGTGACTATCACCATAACGGATAGACTTTTTACCCTCGAACTGGCCCTTGAGGATTTGGAACTGATTGAAGTGATCTTTGGGGCACTGAGGAAATATGTGAAAAAGGGGTCCCCAATCAAACTGAAAGAGGCTTGTGTTGACCTGGATTCCCTATCAGAAAAAGCCATGATCATTTCCAAGACGATTTCCAAAGGCAAGGAGATGGACGAGTGGATAGGTGAAACAAAAGAATTGATGGCGAGCTGTGTACTGAGAAAAGAAGAGGGAGAACCTTAAGCCTTATCCTACATTACTTCTCTTTTGTTTTATGACACGCTTGACACTCTCTCTGGCCTGATTCGTTCTCTTTATGGCATTTCTTGCAGTTAAAATGAAAGGCAAAGACCAATCTATGCACCTTGCCCTGTTTCCTGTTGGGATCATGGCAGACGCCGCATTTCTTAACAGGATCCCCTCCCTTCCAGATATTTTCCCCGTCCTTATAATCATGGTGGCACTCGTTGCATTCAATGGCATAGTCTTCAACGTGGATTAAGTGCGTAAATTTCACCGGCTCATAAATCTTTCTCTTGTAACCCTTGCTTTCAATAAGGAGATGAGATGGCCTTAACCAAACCACGGAATCTTGGACGAACCGGGCTCAAGGTGGGTCCCTTGGGCGTTGCGGCCAGCTACGGCGCACCCGTGGAGGCTTTTGAGGAAGCGTTCGAACGGGGCTGCAACTATTTTTATTGGGGGTCCATGCGCAAGAGCGGTATGCGCAAGGCCATAATGAACCTTTGCCAGCAGGGAAAGCGAGAGGAGTTGGTGATTGTGCTCCAGAGTTATTCCCGTTCCGCGGTTCTCATGGAGGCCTTTCTCAAGAAAGCGCTGCGTGCCGTGAGACTGGATCAGGCCGATATCCTGCTCTTGGGCTGGTACAACAAGCCGCCTTCCCCGCGGGTCTTGGACAGGGCCTTGGCCTTGAGAGAGAGGGGTTTGTATCGGTTCCTCGGGGTTTCCGGTCACAACCGAAGACTCTTTCCCCAGTTGGCTGAGGAGGGTGTTTTCGACCTGTTCCACATCCGTTACAACGCGGCCCACCGGGGCGCGGAGGAGGAAATCTTTCCCCATTTCCAGGGTGAAGAGAGGCCGGGCATTGTCTCTTACACGGCCACGCGATGGGGACAGCTCTTAAACCCAAAAAAGATGCCCAGGGGTGAAGCCGCCCCTTCGGCAAGCGACTGCTATCGCTTCGTACTCTCCAATCCCGGTGTGGACGTGTGCATATGTGGACCCAAAGACAGGGCCCAGATGCGAGAGGCGTTGCGGTCCCTGGAGCTGGGGCCTCTTAGCGAGGAGGAGTTGGAGCGCATGAGAAGGATAGGGGATCATGTGCACGCACATACAACAAAGTTTTTTTAAATGGGGAGTTCACTTTTGCTCTTGACTGCCCTCGGAAGTGTCTTCCATGAGGGCCTTTAATTCCTCACCATCAATCTTTTCTTTCTCAAGCAGCAGTTTGGCGCCTCTTTCCAGGATATCCTTCTTTTCTCTGAGTATTTCCAGAGCCTTTGAATACTGATCACCTATGATCTTTCTCACCTCATTATCAATCACTTCGGCCGTGGCCTCACTATATTCCACGGCACCTTCTAACCCCAAGTTAAGAAAAGGGGCCCTCTTTTCACGGGCGAAGTAGACTTGCCCCACCTTCTCGCTCATCCCGTACTCCTTGACCATACTTCGGGCTATGTCTGTAGCCTTGGACAGATCATTGTGGGCGCCGGTGGAAATGTCACCAAACATGAGCTCTTCTGCAGCACGGCCGCCAAGCAGGGTCGCTATCTTGCTGAGTAATTCGGTCCTCTTCATGAGAAAACGGTCCTCAGTAGGCACCTGCATCGTATAGCCGAGGGCTGCAATACCCCGGGGGATGATGGAGATTTTTTGAACGGGGTCCGTTCCAGGCAGAGAGAGGGCAACAATGGCGTGGCCCAATTCATGGTAGGCCACCGTCTCCCTCTCTCTGGGACTAATAAGCCGATTCTTTTTCTCAAGACCTGCCAGGACCCTTTCAACGGCCTCTTCAAATTCTGACATGCCCACTTCGTCCTTTTTTCTCCGTACCGCCAGTAAGGCGGCCTCGTTCACCAGGTTGGCGAGGTCGGCTCCCACCATACCAGGCGTCATGGCGGCCAATCTCTCCACATCCAGATTTTTTTCCACGGTGATTTTCTTCAGATGTACCTTTAAGATTTCCTCCCTCCCCGTCTTGTCAGGTCGGTCCACAAGGATCTGCCGATCGAACCTTCCTGGCCTGAGCAGGGCGGGATCCAGAATTTCCGGTCTGTTGGTAGCGGCCATCAGTATGACACCGATCTGGGGATCAAAACCGTCCATTTCCACAAGGAGCTGATTCAAGGTCTGTTCACGCTCATCATGTCCACCCATTGTTCCAAAGCCTCTCGCCTTTCCCAAGGCATCCAGTTCATCAATAAAGATGATGCACGGCGCCTTTTCTCTGGCCTGGACAAAAAGGTCCCTGACCCGGGCTGCGCCCAGGCCAACAAACATCTCTACAAACTCCGATCCGCTCAGGCTGAAAAAGGGCACTCCACTTTCCCCTGCCACGGCCTTTGCCAGCAGGGTTTTACCCGTTCCAGGAGGGCCCACGAGCAATATTCCCCGAGGCATCTGGCCACCAAGCCTGGTGAATCTCTCAGGCTCTTTAAGAAACTCAATGACCTCAACCAATTCCTGTTTCGCCTCGTCCACTCCCGCAGCATCATCAAAGGTGACGTCCAGGTCTTCTTCCATGTAGATCTTGGCCTTGTTTTTGCCCAGTGTCATAAAACCTGCCTGTTGGCCTGCCATCCGTTTCATAAGTAGGTACCAGATTCCGATAAAAAGAAGGACGGGAAATACCCAGGACAGGAGGTTCCGAAAAAAGGTGGATTCTACCCGTCCTTTGAAGCGTACATTGTATTCTTCAAGGAGTTTTGAGATGTCTGGGTCAACCCTAACGGTCTTAAACAATTCTCCCTTCTCAGAAATCTCTCCCTCTCCTTTTAGCTTGCCCTGTATTTGATTTTCGGTGATGGCCACCTCTTCCACTCTTTTTTCCTTCAGCATTTTTAGAAACTCGCTATAAGGAATCGTACGAATGGAAAATGCAGAGGAGAGCATGTTTTGAACAAGTATGACGACCCATACTCCCAGCAGGACATACCATATGGAGAATTTGAACTTCTTTTCCATGATTATTTCTCCTGAATTGAAATGTTCCAAAAGTGCTTTGGCCACAAAAACGGTGGCCAAACAAGGGGCCTTACGGCAGCTAAGATATGAAAAAACCAGATGAATTTCAAAGGAAAACTTAGAAAGATTTGCTAAAATACGAAGCCTAGACTATAAAAACGATGGATTAAGCCTAGAACTCCAGGACAGATGAAGTCGACAGACGCAGATTCGGCTTTTTCAATCTTTAATGATGTGCAGCAGATCCCTGTTTTGTCTAACGCCTGAGAGCAGCACCATGGGTGTATAAGATTTCCTTTTGGAGGCATAGTCATATTATGGAACTTCATTTCACCAGGACCAACGGCCCGGTAGATGCGACGATAGACGGCTTGATGGAACTTGCAGGGCATATCCGTCATCCGGAAATCGTCCGAGAGATGATCCTGGCCGCCCTCAAAGCGGGTCAAGAGGGAGATGAACGAGGGGACCTAAAGCTTATGAACACCACGTTGAAGGAGATGCGCTTCACCACCAAAGTGTTCGGCGCGTACCGCGACGTGAAAAAGGTGACCGTCTTCGGTTCGGCCAGGACGCAACCCCATGAGAGTGCCTACAAGATGGCACACCTCTTCGGCAGGAGGTTAACAGAGGCGGGTTACATGGTCATCACAGGAGGAGGGCCTGGAATCATGCAGGCCGTCAATGAAGGGGCGGGCCCTGAACACTCCTTTGGGGTTAACATTCGACTTCCTTTTGAACAGCATCCCAACCCCGTGCTCATGGGAAACCCCCGGAACATTACCTATAAGTACTTTTTTAATCGAAAGGTGGCCTTTCTCAAGGAGGCGGATGCTGTTACGCTATTTCCCGGTGGATTCGGCACCCTCGATGAGGCCATGGAAGCCCTGACCCTCTTGCAAACCGGGAAGCGTAATCCCATGCCCCTTGTTCTCATAGATGAACCTGATGGGACCTATTGGTCACGCTGGCTCAAGTTTCTCAAGAAAGAACTTCTGGTCCAGGGTTATATCAGCGAAATGGATTTTAGGCTTTTCGAACGGGTCGATTCAGTGGATGAAGCCGTCAAAAGAATTGATCGGTTTTACCATCGCTATCACAGCCTACGCTATGTGAGAGAGAGATTAGTGATTCGTCTGAACTCCTCCATTGATCAGCAGAAGGTGGAAGAGGTGAGGAACCATTTTGGCGACATCCTGACTCCCCAAGGCGACCTGTTGCTCTCAGAACCCCTTCCAGAGGAGGGTGATGAGCCTGAAATTGCCCATCTGCCAAGGCTCATCCTTGGTTTCAACCGAAAGGATTTCGGCCGACTGCGGGAACTCATCGATGTGATAAATAAGGACTAAAACCGGAGGCGCCCGGCCCCATGTCCTTTGTCCAGAGAACCCCCCTCAACCCACCAGGGTTTTAGCAGGGCTGTTTCGAGGGGCCAAAATGCTATCCTTTCTTAAGTCCCGACCAGAATGGTAGCGGGACGCTATATAAAATCGTGAAGCGATTTTATTTCTTGACAATCTGGGCGGTTAATCAATTATTTAATGTCATCTTGAAAATTCCCTGAGTAAGGAGGTAGGGGCTGCGGTTCTATGACACGAAGGATGAGAGATGCCAACGGCTAAGCGCACTTCTTCAACAAAAAAGAAGGCCCCTGGTAAAAGAAGGCAGAAAAGGGATGCCAAAGGGATACTCAGTTACTGCGACAAGAACGTGGTGGTAGATACCAATTCAAATTTCCTCTATATAGGGAAGCTTGAGGATGTGGGTGACCACTTCCTCATCCTGAAGGATGCAGATGTCCACGATCGTAGGGAGAGCCCGTCCATGAATGAGAAGTACATCATGGAGGCAAAGAAATTGGGGGTGAGATGTAATCGCATGCGGGTTCATATCAGGATAGAAGAAGTGATCAGCATGTCTCTCCTTGAAGATGTGATCGAATATTGAAACAAGCCCAGGAAAAGAGGAGCGCGGCATAGAAGATAGAATAGGAGAGAAACCGAGGTTCAAACTGATTCGGGGCAACTATCCTTACCAGGTCACCGTTGGGTCAGTGGATATTGTGGCTGCGCCGGACAACAGACCCCCTTTCAAGGTGGATGCGGTGGCCGTGGAAGAGGACACCTTTCTTGTCATGAGCGCCGATCGCAGGGTGCAGGATCCCAAGGAACCCTTCATAAAAATCATGACCCGTGTGATCGAGACGCAGCCGAAAGCCCCAGGGAGCGTATTTGTAAGGGGTGGATCATCATCCCTGCGTTTCCTCGCGGTCGTCCATGATCTGAACCAGGAGCCCACGTGGAGGGAAGAATGGATAATAGGCGCCCTGGAGGCCATTTTCCAGGAGGCTGAACGTCGTGGGCTTAGGTCCGTCGCCCTCCCTTTTCTTGGGACCCTACACGGATCTTTGGACAAAGAACGTTTTCTCATCCTTCTACGCTCTGTGTTGGAGAAAATCCCTGTGAATCACTTGAAGCGTGTTTGGTTGGTCGTACCTGGGAAGACCAGTTCCAAGATCATGGAGAACCTCCAGGCCGGATCATAAGAATGAGCAGGGCGAGGAATAGATGAAAGGGATCATTGAGTTGGATTGTAACAGTAAAGGAGTGGCTTATGTTTAGGACGGAATTATGTGATCTTTTGGGCATTGAGTACCCCATCATTCAGGGCGGGATGGTCTGGGTGAGCTATAGCGAGCTCTGCGCTGCCGTCTCAGAGGCGGGCGGATTGGGCATCCTGGGGGCTGGCAGCATGAGAATGGAAGAGCTGAGAGAGGAGATACGGCTCGTAAAGGCGAAGACGAAAAAGCCCTTTGGCATCAATGTGCCCATTGCCAAGCCTGACTCTGAAGCGTTGATAGAGGCGGCGATCGAAGAGGGTGTCCATGTCATTTCCACCTCCGCTGGAGACCCCAACAGGTTCACGGCAATGATTCAGGACGCAGGGCTCAAGGTGATTCACGTATCACCCAGCCCCACCTTGGCCGTGAAAGCGGCCGAAGCAGGCGTGGATGCCGTGGCTGCCGAGGGCATAGAGGCAGGAGGACATGACGGGTTTGAGGAAATTACCACCATGGCCCTTATTCCCCAAGTGGTGGAGAAACTGGATATTCCCGTCATCGCAGCCGGGGGCATAGCAGACAGCAGGGGGTTTGTTGCGGCACTGGCCCTTGGGGCGAAAGGGGTGCAGATAGGCACGCGCTTTGCGGCCACACCCGAGGCCATGGGGCATCCCAGATTCAAAGAGAGCATCCTGAAGGCAAACGATACAGGAACGGTCATCACGGGCAGACACATAGGCCCGACCCGGTGCGTCAGGAACAAGCTTACAGAGGAGATCATAGAGAAAGAAAAGAGCGGTATCAGTCCCCAGGATCTTCTGAAATTCATTGGCCCAGGACGATCAAAGAGTGCGACGACGGAAGGGGAAGTGGAGGAG
>JASFEQ010000193.1:0-8254 GCA_050124735.1 Desulfobacteraceae bacterium
CTCCCGGAGGGACTTTATGAATTCCTCAATAAAGAAAGGGACCCCCTCCGTTTTTTCCAGGACCAACGCCTCAAGATCGCCATCGATCTCCTCTGTGTCCAAAAGGTGCTTAACCATAGCAAGACTCTCACGGTTAGATAGCCTACCGAGTGTTATCTGATTGTGATAAGACTTGGCTCCCCAGGTGTGCACAAAATCTGGCCGATAGGTGAATATGAGAAATACCCGAACACCTGGTATGCTCTCTAAGACATATTTCAATACGTCCTCTGAACTCTTATCCACCCAGTGAAGATCTTCAAAGGCCATGATCAGAGGTCGGATCTCAGAACCCCTTAGGATGATTTCCTTAAATGCCTCCATGATTCCATCTTTTTTTGCCTCAGGGCTCATGGGTATCTTGTCGATACCACTGTCTTTGACTGATAGGAGTTCCAGAAAAAATGGAAGCGTAGAAGCTTTTTGGGCCCCTATTATTTTTAGACCCCTTTTGGATTTTTCCCGGATCTCTGAATCTCCATCCGTCTCGCGGATATCAAAGTTTGCCTTTAGGATGTCTATGAGTGGATGGTGAGCAACACCCCTGCTGTAAGAGAGACACTTCCCCTCCAAAAAGGTGGCGTCTTCGTTGCTCACAGCCTTTCTGAATTCATATAAAAGCCTGGATTTGCCTAATCCTGCCTCTGCCATGATAGAAAAGGCTTGGCCTCGACCTGCCTTTGCCCGCTCAAAACCATCAAGCAGGAGCTCAAGTTCCCGCTCCCTTCCCATAAAGGGCGTAAGACCTCGCTCAGCGCTGACATCAAACCGCGTTCTTCTCGTGCTGGGAGCGATTACACGATAGACATTGACCGGTTCCTCCCTCCCCTTTACTTGCTTTTGCCCTAGGGCTTCATACCGAAAGAACCCCTCGGTGAGTCTGAATGTGTCCTCGGTCAGATAGGTTGAGCCTGGCTCTGCCAGCCCTTCCATCCGCGAGGCCAAATTTACCGTGTCCCCTACTGCTTTGAACTCTACCCTGAGGTCATTGCCCAGGGTGCCTACGACCACCGGTCCAGTATGGATACCCACTCGCATTTTTAGAGGCGGAATGCCTTGTCTCTCTTCTCTTCTCTTGTCGCTGAATCTGACCATTTCACGGTGGATCGCCATTGCAGACCGGATGGCCCGCTGAGGAGCATCTTCCAGCGCAATGGGGGCCCCAAAGAGGGCCATGATCCCGTCACCAGTCATCTCATTGACTGTGCCCTCATAATCGTGGACCTTGTGAATCAGGATTTCGTACACCTGATCCATGATCTCATAGGCTTGCTCCGGTCCCAGTCGCTCGGAGAGTCCAGTAAATCCTTCCATATCGCAAAACATCACCGTTAACTGCTTACGCTCTCCCTCGATCTTATTCCTTTGAACTAGGATTTTCTCGACAAGGCCTTTTGGAAGGTATTTTTGAATCTTCGCTATCTTTTCATCAAGGGAGGGTTCTTTTGTGGATGGTTCTGATAGAAGACTTAGATTCTGGCCGCATTCAGCACAGAATTTAAAACTTGGTGAATTAATGAAACCACAATTTGGACATATTATTTCTAATTTGTCGCCGCATTCGACGCAAAACCTGGCAGTCTCCGGATTCTCAAACTGGCATTTTGGGCATTTCATTATGATTATCTGAAGTGTCTCATAATGGATTTTTCACCCCGTTGACAAGAGTGTAGTCATGTCAGCGAGCTTCTCAATGGGTGCAAGAAGGACCAATATATCGCCAGCCTCGATTTTTGTATCAGCATCGGGATTGGAAAGTATCTCTTTATCGCGGCGGATGGCAAGCAAGTTCACACCGTATTTTTTGCGCAGCTCAACTTCAGACAAGGTCTTTCCAGCAAATGGAGAAGTATCCCCCACCCTTACCGTGTTAATCTGTACATCCGGAATGTAGGACTGCAAATCGCAAAAAGCTGTTCCATCTTGAGGGAGGCGTCGAAACATCTCATATCCGTCCGACCGCACCTCAGTCACGAAACGATCTATTTCGTCTCTGGGTATGAGATATCTGTTCAGGACCCTTGAGAAGATTTCCACAGACGTTTCGAACTCTTCTGGAATGACTTCATTCACCCCCAGCTTATACAAGGGTTCCATCTCTTGGAGAAAGCGGGTTCTCGCAATGATATGGACATCAGGGTTGAGACGACGGGCCAGGAGAGCCGTTCTGCGGGCCGCAGCAGGGTCGGATATAACCAACACGACGATTCTTGCCTCTTTGATGTTCGCATGAACGAGGACGGCTTCCTGCCCTGCATCCCCATAGTAAATTGGCTCACCTTTCTCTTTTTCAACCCTCACGGTTTCCGGATTCATCTCGATAATAAGATAGGGCAAACCCGCTGAATTGGCCGCCCTGGTCACATTTCTCCCATTTACCCCATAACCAACAACAATCATGTGGTCTTTGAGGCTGACCTTCTTGCTTGCTCTGGTCAGCCCCTGCAATGGATAAAGGCCGGATTTCAATTTTTTGGGCAGTGGAAAACGCATCAGGCCGTCAGCGATTCGATGTCCCAGTACGATGATGAAAGGCGTTGCAGCCATGGTCAGGACGGAGACGGCCAGGAATAACTGAAAGATGTCCCCACCGAGTAAACCATACTTCACGCCCTCCTCAGACAAGATAAAAGAAAACTCTCCCACCTGGCAAAGGGCCAATCCCACAAGGATAGCTGTGCGCAATGGCAGACCCAGTATAAGAGCCGCTATCATGCCCAGGAAAGACTTTACTAGGAGGATGCCTAGGGCAAGCAGAAACACGAAACCTGGCCTTGCAAGAAGAAAATGGATATCGAGCAGCATGCCTATGGAGATGAAAAAGAAGCTGGTAAAGAGGTCTCGAAAGGGTATGATGTTACTGAGGGCCTGGTGACTGTACTCAGATTCAGAGATGGTCAGGCCTGCCAAAAAGGCACCAAGGGCGAGGGACAGTTTCATGCTGTGGGTAAGCCAGGCAACGGCAAGACATATAACGACAATACTTAAGAGAAAGAGTTCTCTGCTACGTGTGCGAGCAATGTAATAAAGTATCTTTGGAACAACATACTCAGCACTTAAGATGACCAAAACAATGATGCCGATCCCTTTAGCCAAGAGGAGGGGAAGAGCCGTGCCGAAATCGCCTGCTTTTCCAGCCAAAAGAGGCGTAAGCAGGATCATCGGCACAATAATAACGTCTTGATAGATAAGAATGCCGAGCGTTGTCTGTCCATGAGGGCTTTCAATTTCAGCCCGTTCCTGCAACAGTTTCAGGACGATGGCCGTGCTGCTCAGGGCCACAAGAAAGCCAGCAAAAATCGATTCACCCAGCCCATAACCAAAATGTCTGGAAAAAAGGAAGGTGGCTGCAAGGGTCAACAAAACTTGAAAAGACCCACCCATCAATACGGCTCTTTTGATGCGAATGAAGTCTCTCAGAGAGAATTCGATACCAATGGTGAAAAGAAGCATCACGACACCGATTTCAGCCAGAACTTCCACCTCTTTGTCCACCATTATCAGACCCAGCCCGTGCGGGCCCGCCAGCAATCCGGTTAAGAGAAAACCGACTATTGCAGGGACCTTCAGCCTGTGGCAAATGAAGAGAACCCCCATAGAAAGGGCAAATATGATGAGGATATCTTTTATGAGAGGAATTTCCATAATGAGACCCTAAGTAAGTTTTATGCAAAGATCTTAGAGTTAACCGCAGACAGACGCAGACCCCGCAGACACAATTGAAAAAATCAATGACAGGTGTTCCAATCCACAGATTGCGCAGATTACACAGATATTATCTAGTATGACCCCTTTGGAATCGCTTCAAAGCTCCCCGCGCACTAGCGCGGGGAGTCCTTGATGACTCAAATCAAGGCGCTTGAAAAGCTTCACGGATAGAAAAAAGCTGGCTTTTTTCTATCCGAGGTAGCTTCATCAAGCCACTTTTAAGCGATTCCTATCCTTATCCGTGCAATCCGTGTGTTTCGCGACGCGAAACCCGTGTCTAAAAAATCTTTCGGGAAATCCGTGCGGAGCGGAGTTTCCAGCGATCCTTATATCCAATCCCGGACATCCTGTGAATCCTGTCTAAATTCTTGTCCTTTGGGTCTGTGTGTGTCTGTGGCTAGAATACCCAGTTCAGTTATTTTTTTCTTATCTTGCAACCGATTCCCTTCAGATTGGGGGTGCCGAACGCCTTGCCCAGTTTCTCCGCAGAAGTGAGCATGTTGAAATTGGATTTCTCCCAGTCATACTGAGATTCAGCCGTCCCTTCCGGAAACCACCACCCATAGGCCGCATTAATGACATTTGGATGGCCCTTTTCAGAGAGGTTAGCCACCTGGGTTATCTCGCCGAACCTGGTTTCAACGACAACTTCATCTCCCTCCTGTATACCATATTCTGCAGCGGTATCCGGATGAATCTCAGTCTTTGGATGCGGCCTCTGTTTTCTTAGTCGCTCCACCCACCTGTAGGATGAATGCAGGTAATAGCGGCTCTTGCAACTGGTCAGGACCAGAGGATACTCAGGATCACTCTCCTCTGGAAGGGCAACAAA
This sequence comes from Desulfobacteraceae bacterium, assembly GCA_050124735.1. GTDB lineage: Bacteria > Desulfobacterota > DSM-4660 > Desulfatiglandales > HGW-15 > JASFEQ01. Next base: position 4,580 of record JASFEQ010000193.1, read on the forward strand.
TTGAGGCAAAGCTGGGAGTTTAAACTTCTCTGCCTGAGATAAGACCAACTCCACCTTTCCACTCGGGGTTTTAAACCCAGAGGAGACATACTTCTTGAACTTATCTTCACCCTCCAGATATCCCTTATCAACAAAGGCTTTGTAGCTGAGGCCACTCGGCTTCACAACCGCCTCCAAGAGCTCCTCATAATCGTCGTACCAGTATTCACTGGATGTGAGGGCTTTGCCCAATTCATTCAGTATTTTTATATCAGGCCAACAGTCTTCAGGGGGATCGACCACCTTAGGCCGGGCTAATATAAAACCATGACCGATGCCCCAATGACCAATGTCGTTGATTTCAAACTGGGTGGCCGCTGGGAGCACGATGTCTGCAAAGGATGCTGTAGGGGTCATGAATACGTCAGAGACGACCAAATAGTCCAGGTTCATCAAGGTCTCATACGTCTTTCGGCTATCCGCATAGGCAAGCATCGGGTTTGTCCCGTGCATGTAAGCGCCTTTCACTGGATAGGGGAATCCTTCAAGCACCGCCCTTCTGAAAAAAGCGGGGGGGACGTTCATCATTCTGGGTATGGTCCGGTGATAGGCATGAATCATCTCTTTTCTTTTTGAAGGAATGAGATCTGCTCTCACATACTCTCCAAAATTACAGGTTTTGGGCTCATTGGCCTGGATGTTGCCGCCCGGCACATCCAGATTCCCACAAATGGCCATAATGCAAACAAGTGCCCTCACTGTATCAAAGTTGTGCACATTCTGTTCAATAGGATTCCCCCACTGAATTGCCGCTGGACGGGACTGGGCATAGAACCTTGCAGCCTCTCGAATGAGATTTGCCGGTACCCAGGTCACCTCGGACATCTTCTCTGGTGTAAATTCCCGGACATGACTGGCCAATTCCTCAAAACCGTACGTCCAGCTCTCAACGAAATCCCGATCATAGAGCCCTTCCTCGATGATGACATTGAGGAAAGCAAGTGCCAGGGCATTATCCGTACCCGGTCTTATCTGGAGCCAGAACTTGGCGTTGTCCGCAAGCTCTGTCTTTCTGGGGTCTATACCGATCAGTTCGGTCCCACTTTTGATTTGATTCAACAGAGAAGTGCATATGGCGCCCTCCTCATTGGTGCTGGTAATGTTGCTTCCCCAGAGTATGACCAGTTTACTCGGGTGATGGAAATCTGCCACAGGATAAAATCCGCAGGTGTGGATCCCGGTTATTTCACGCGGCATATGACAGACGTCCTGGATGCCCACCACGTTGGGGGAACCGAAGATATTGGCCAGGCGGACCATCACAAAGAGTTCCAGGCCTTTGGGCATGCCCTGGCAAAAGGCCACGCCCTTGGCGCCATACTCTTCTTTTATTCTGTTTAGGTGATCACTGATCTCCCCAATAGCATCCGGCCAGGATATCCTTTCCCATTTTCCTTGTCCCCTTTCCCCGACCCTCTTCAAGGGGTGTTTGAGCCGATCAGGATGGGTGAGTCGGTCCGGGGAGGCCAGTCCTTTGGGACAGACATAGCCCTTGTTTAGAAAACCGTCCGGGTCCCCTTTGACCTTGACAATTTTGTTATCCTTGACCCCAACCAGGAGGGCACAGCCTCCATGGTCCATTCTCGCGCAATGTGTCTTCATCCAGCGAATGTCTTTTTCCATTTGCAACAATTCCTTTCTTTTTATGGTGTGGCTCGTTTTCCCGTTTCCCCGTTTTTCCATTTCTCCTGAGCAAAGCCAAGGCGGAGCGAGGCTACCCACGCACATCAAGTTCTTTTTGTTCTAATTCCCGTATCTCATCCCTGAAACGGGCAGCCTCTTCAAACTCCAGCTGCTTGGCCGCCCTCTTCATCTTCTTTTCAAGGTCTCTGACCATCGCCCGAATAACCTCTGGTGTGAGATATTCCGCCTCATCCTCTGCCATAGCGGGTATTGTCACATAATCGGCCTCATAGACAGACCCAAGCACATCTTCAATGTTTTTTTGGATGGATGCGGGTGTAATATTATAAACCCTGTTATATTCCAATTGCATCTCACGACGGCGGTTGCTTTCCTCCATAGCCTTCCGCATAGATCCTGTGATGTGGTCTGCATAGAGAAGAACCGTGCCATTAATATTTCTGGCCGCCCTGCCACAGGTCTGAATAAGGGACCTTTCTGAGCGCAGGAATCCCTCCTTGTCCGCATCAAGGATGGCTACTAGGGATACCTCAGGGAGGTCCAGGCCCTCTCTCAAAAGATTGATACCCACAAGCACATCAAAGACCCCCAGTCTTAGATCCCTGATAATGGCCATCCTTTCAATCGTCTTTATATCAGAATGCAGATATTGCACCTTCAGTTCCAATTCACTGTAGTGGTCGGCCAAATCTTCAGCCATCCTTTTGGTGAGGGTTGTGACAAGGATACGTTCATTTTGTGCGACCCTTTCCCTGATCCTGCCAAAGAGATCATCCACTTGATTGCTGGCAGGCCGAACGACGATCTCTGGATCTGTGAGGCCCGTGGGCCTGATGATTTGCTCTGTGACCGATTCCGATTTCTCAAGTTCATAGGGGCCTGGTGTGGCTGACACATAGAGGATCTGTCGGACTTTGCTCTCAAATTCCTCAAACTTCAGGGGCCTGTTATCAAGGGCAGAAGGAAGGCGAAACCCAAATTTGACAAGGGTCTCTTTCCTAGATCGGTCCCCATTGTACATGCCATTGAGCTGTGGAACCGTGATATGGCTTTCATCAAGGATGACCAGGAAGTCTTTCGGGAAGTAGTCGAGAAGGGTGGGCGGCGGCTCTCCAGGGGCTCTTCCTGTAAGATGCCTGGAATAGTTTTCAATGCCGTGGCAGTAGCCCATCTCAATCATCATCTCCAGATCGAACAGGGTGCGCTCCTCTATCCGCTGGGCCTCGAGCAGCTTGTTCTGTGAGCGGAATTCTTCAACCCTCTTTAGAAGCTCCTTTTTGATGTTCTCTATGGCCCTTTCCCTGATGTCGACCGTGGTCACGTAGTGTGTTGCAGGATAAATGGTGATGCGATTGAGTTCCCCTGTCACCCTCCCTGTCAAAGGATCTATCTCCTGGATCGCCTCTACCACATCTCCAAAAAAACTGATGCGCACCGCACGGTCCTCCTCATGGACCGGATAGATATCCAGAACGTCGCCGCGGACGCGAAACCTGCCCCGGTAAAAATCTATTTCCCCCCGCTCATAATGGATTTCCACCAATTTCTTTATGGCTTCTTCCCTGGGGAGGACATCGTCTTTTTCCGCGTAAAGGAGAAGATTGTGGTAGGCCTCAGGTGAACCAAGACCATAGATACAGGAGACGCTGGCCACAATGATCACATCATCCCTGTCAAGAAGTGAGCGAGTGGCTGAATGCCGCATCTTGTCGATGTGGTCATTGATGTGGGCATCTTTTTGGATATAGGTATCTGTTTGTGGAATGTAGGCCTCAGGCTGGTAGTAATCGTAGTAACTGACAAAGTACTCCACGGCGTTGTGAGGGAAAAAATTCTTCAACTCTCCGAATAACTGTGCGGCCAGGGTTTTGTTGGGGGCGATGATCAGGGTGGTTTTTTGTGTGCGCGCTATGACATGGGCCATGGTGAACGTCTTGCCAGACCCAGTCACACCAAGAAGAACCTGGTGCCGCAATCCTTCATTAACGCCCT
>JASFEQ010000194.1:0-8248 GCA_050124735.1 Desulfobacteraceae bacterium
ATGACCTTCTTGGCCACCTGGGCAGCCTCATCAGCCCCCCTGTCCATACCATTGGGGTCCGTGCTCTTCATCTGGAGTACGATGATGTCGGCGCCATATTCTTCCACACATTTCTTAGCCCAGGCGTCAGGGGAAGAAATGACATCTTTAAACGGTGCCACGGCAGCGACGGGCCACTCCTCCGAAGGATCATAGTCCCATACCTCCATGGCGAGCTTGGGTGCATTGGGCATGTCACCCTCAAAGAGGTGAAAGGGATAGGATTCCTCACCTCCCAACGTGAGTTCACCACCTCCCGCACCTATTGAGGTCTCCCCAATCTTTCCCGAATAAGGCTGTTTGGGTATTTCAAAGGCCAATTTCATTACCTCCTTTTCCCGTTGTAGATGGTTTTTTTCTAGTCCTGAGCGTTGTTAACTTGCTGAAATCACAATCTTTTATTATGTGAAAAATATAACAAAAGAATGCAAAAAAATTCCCTCTTTTCAGAGGAACAGTTTTGGAGAATAAATGAGAGAAAAATGCTTGTCAAGTAATTTTTGTGAATAAAATGAAAAGCTTATAAGCCATTCCAGACCCAATATATTGTGGTACACAAAAACTTATATCAATATATTAGGATTATTTAACGGTACCATGTCTCTTATTTACCGTTCAGAAGCTTCTCGAAGATTTGGTAGGCCGCTTCCAACGCCCGACTTTCCTTATCAAGGTCTATGGTTGGCCTTCCCTGAAGATCGAAATCGCGCACGAGCAGATCTTCAGGCACAATCCCAATCAGGTCCAAGGGATACTGGCTAACGGTCTTTTCAATGGTCTCTAATTGTTCTTCTTTGGCCTGATTGATGATCAGCAGTTTCTGCTTGATATCCAGTGCCAACTCACGGGTCAATTCTAAGATCCTGGCCGCCGATTGAATTCCCCTGCGGCTGGGATCGGAAACAATGAGAAGAAGGTCAACATTGTTGGTCGTTAATCTGCTGATATGTTCCATGCCCGCTTCATTGTCGATCACCACGTAGGCATAGTTATTGATCAACCGATCCAGGTACTGGGTGAGTAACGTATTGGCCGCACAATAGCAACCCGCCCCTTCTGGCCTTCCCATAACGATCAAATCAAAACCCTTTGCCTCAACCACCGCCTGCTCCAGCTTCATCTCCATGAACACATCTTTTGTCATCCCCGCCGCCACGCCCACCTTCATCTCCTCCCTTGCCTCCCCGAGGGTCTCCTCCACTTCCAGTCCGAGGACCTCATTGAGATTCACATTTGAATCCGCATCCACACCGAGGACGGGCGTTTTTCCCTGTTCTACCAGGTACTTAATGAGCATACCGGCTATGGTGGTTTTCCCTGTTCCTCCTTTACCAGCAAGGCCAATTGTGTACGGCATTGTCGCCTCCTTATCCGGATATTTTTGGTTGATATTCCAATAAAATTTTTTTAAAGTGAGGGCACCTATAAGTACCTTATAAATTCCGTTTTTATCATGTCAAAAAAAAAAGACATATGGGAGCAAATCATCAGAAGTTTGGAATCTCAACTCTCCAAATCAGAGCTTAACACATGGTTCTCTCAGGCAACGCTCAGAAAATCTAATCCCGACTTAGCGATCATCGGAGTCCCCAACAAATTTATTGCCAATTGGTTACAGGAAAAATATTACATCCAGATAAAAAATGCCTTTGAAACCATCCTGAACCGATCCCCTGAATTACATTTCATCTATGACCACCGAACTGACACCACAGAATCCACTGATGATGAACCTTCCCTGAAACAGGAAGTCTATCCTGAGCATTATTTAGATCCATCCATGACTTTCGATCAGCTTCACATGGCAGAATGCAATCGTTTTGCCTGTTCATCGGCCTTAGAGGTGGCCAACAGACCTGCTGAGCAATACAACCCATTCTATGTCTTTTCTGATCTGAGCCTGGGCAAGACCCATCTGTTGAACGCCATAGGAAACCATGTACTCAATAAGAACCCATACGCTCGTGTGAGGTATCTCTCTTCCAACGCATTCACTTCTGATTTCACCTATTCCATAAGGAATAAGAATCTTCAGGCGTTCCGGGAAAGATATTGTGGTCTAGATTTGCTCCTCTTGGACGATGTGCAGTTGCTCGGGAACCGTAAGAAAACACAAGAGGAATTTCTTTTCATTTTTGACGCCCTTTTCGGAACCAAGAAGCAGATTGTGATTTCAGGGGATAGCCCCCCGAATCAACTGACGAGGATGAACTCTCGCTTGAAATCAAGACTGGGCTCCGGACTTATCTCAGAAATTGAGGCCCCAGATCAGAGCACAAAGCTTCATATTATTAGAAAAAAGGCAAAAGAAGATGGTATTCCTATTCCGGATGACGTAATCTTCTTTCTTGCCAAGTCCAATAGGGATATCAAGGGGCTAATCAAAAATATCGTGCGGATTGAGACCTATGCATCGCTCAACCGTGGAGACATAAATATATCTAGGGTGAAATCTCTCATCAAGGATGACAGGAGAAAGGAAGCTGGAATAGACGATGTGAAATCCATCACTGCAGGCTATTTCAATATCTCCCTGTCCGAACTCATCTCGAACAAAAAACAGAGAGTCTATTCCTATCCAAGACAGGTGGCGATGTATCTCTGCAGGAAATACACGGATTCATCCTTTAAGCAGATTGGCGATGCCTTTGGGAATAAGGACCATTCCACCGTTATCTACGCCGTGAATCGAATTGAGAAATACAAGGTTCGGAAAAAAGAGATACGAGAAGATCTCAGTAAGTTGGAGGATATATTGGGGTAGGCCTTTAGAACATTCCCCACTCCGAAGGTAATCTCTTTTTCAAAATCTTTTGAACATGACTGAACAAAAAGTACATTATTATTAAACGGAGAGAAGAGCCTTTACATAGATTGGAAAAAAGACTGGGAAGTTCTGTTAAAACTTATCAATAATTTTTTATGTATTTTTAGATACTTAAAGATCTAATTAACAATATAACATGCATATAATATGATTATGATATTAGAATTCTATTCTTAATAACTAATAGGGACAGGGAGGGGAACATGGAAATAAAAATAGATAGAGATGAACTCTACAGGGCCATTTCACGTGTCCAGAGCATTGTTGAAAAGCGCAGCAATATGCCGATCCTTTCAATGATTCTGCTTTCAACGGATGAGTCAGACGTCAACATTTCAGCAACCGATTTGGAGATAAGCTTTCAAGAAAGACTCCCGGCTGACGTGATCAATTCAGGAAGCATAACCATCTCTGGGAGAAAACTCTTTGAAATCCTAAAGGAGAGTAAAAGATCTGAGATTCAGATCAAAGAAAAGGAGAACCATTGGGTTTCCATATCCGATGAGGACGCGAGATTTAATCTCGCCTGTCTGCCCGCGGATGAGTACCCCGTTTTCATGGAACCGGAAGGGGTTCTTACCGTGGAAATCGATGGAAATATCCTAAAAGAGATGATCGACAAGACCATATATTCAGTCACATTAGAGGAGGCTGGATTCAAACTCTCTGGGGTCTATACGGAAAAGGTGGCTCAAGAGGACAAGTCCCTTTTAAGAATGGTCTCTACGGATGGTCACCGTCTGTCCATGATAGACAAGGAAATTAAGAATGTGGAGCAACTGAAAATGAACGGTGGCGTGATGATTCCCAAGAAAGGGATATTAGAATTGAATAAGTTGACCTCAGAAGAAGGATCGATTGAACTGGGATTCAAGCAGAACAACTGTGTCATAAGAAAGGAAAACATACTCATTGTGATCCGTCTCTTAGAAAGCAAGTTTCCAGATTATAATGCAGTTATTCCTCAAAAATCGAAGTATTTTGTAAACATTGATAGAGTTTCCCTCTTGGATGGCATGAAAAAAATGATTATCTTGAGTAACGAGAGCTACAGGGGTGTGAAGATCACTTTGGAGAATGATAATTTGGAACTGGTCTCCATTAATCCAGATCTGGGAGATGCCCAGGAGAATCTGGTTGTGGAATATAAGAACGAGCGTCTGGAAGTGGGATTCAATGCCAGATATTTCATAGACGTGCTTCAGGCGATGGATAGTGAAACGGTAGAATTGGGTCTTATTGATAATTCCAGTCCCTGTCTCATAAGAGGGGAAAATGATAAGGGATTTCTGGGGCTGATTATGCCCATGAGGCTATAGAAATGGCAAAGGTAGATTCGAGTTATGGCGCCGCTGATATAAAGGTTCTGGAAGGGTTAAAGGCCGTCCAGAAGAGGCCCGCCATGTATGTAGGCAATACGAGTTTTGAGGGTCTACACCATCTCGTCTATGAAGTGGTAGATAACAGCATTGATGAGGCGATGGGCGGACATTGTGATCATATTGATATCCAGATCTTAGGTGATGAAAGTATTACGGTGCTGGATAATGGGCGTGGTATCCCTGTTGATACGCACAAGACGGAAAAGATGCCGGCGCTCGAAGTCGTCATGACCAAACTGCATGCAGGAGGGAAATTCGATCACAAGATTTACAGGGTGTCAGGCGGACTCCATGGTGTTGGGGTATCCGTGGTCAACGCACTTTCCGAGTTCTTAGAAGTGGAAGTCTATCGAGACGGGAAGATCTATTACCAACGTTATGAGCAGGGAAGCCCCAAGACAGAACTAAGCGTTAAGGGTGATACGAAAAAGACTGGAACCAAGGTCCATTTCATGCCAGATAGGAACGTCTTCGAAAAGGTCCAATTTGACTTTGAGACCCTTGCTAGGAGGATGAGGGAGCTTGCCTTCCTCACAAAAGGGGTGAAAATCCAGATCTCCGATGAACGAACCGGCAAGAAAAAGGACTTTATGTACGAGGGAGGAATTAAGTCCTTTGTGGAATATCTCAATAAAAACAGGGAAGTCCTCCACAAGAAGCCCATTTACATAACAGGTGAGAAAAACGAGGTACTGATTGACATCGCCCTACAATATAATAATTCCTACAAAGAGACCCTTTTCACATTTGCAAACAACATCAATACGAGAGAAGGTGGCAGCCACCTCAGTGGGTTTAGGGCAGCCCTTACAAGGAGCATCAATCAATACCTGCAAAATTCCAATCTTTCCAGAAATTTTAAGGATAAGCTCTCTGGAGAAGATGTACGGGAGGGCTTGACGGGTGTGGTCAGCGTGAAGCTGCCAAACCCGCAATTTGAGGGTCAGACGAAGACAAAATTGGGAAATAGTGAGGTAAAGGGACTCGTTGAAAATCTATTAAATGAGGGGCTGGGCAGTTTTTTTGAGGAAAATCCATCTATTATAAAGTCCGTCCTCTCTAAGGTCATTGATGCGGCCCGAGCCAGGGAGGCTGCGAGAAAGGCGAGGGAGCTTGCGCGGCGTAAGGGTGTGCTTTCAGACCACTCGCTACCGGGAAAGCTGGCCGACTGTCAGGAAAGGGATGCGAGTCGTAGCGAGATATTCATCGTGGAGGGGGATTCGGCGGGCGGTTCAGCAAAACAGGGCCGGGATAGAAGGTTTCAGGCCATCTTACCCCTAAAGGGAAAGATCCTTAATGTGGAAAAGGCCCGGTTCGATAAGATGATCTCAAGCGAAGAGATCCGGACCATGATCGCTGCCCTGGGCACAGGAATTGGGGATGAGGAGTACGATATCAATTCCCTCAGATACCATAAAGTGATCATCATGACCGATGCGGATGTGGATGGATCCCACATTCGGACCCTTCTTCTCACCTTTTTTTACAGACAGATGCCGGAGCTCATTGAGCGGGGGCACCTCTATGTGGCCCAGCCTCCCCTTTACCGGGTGCTGGCAGGAAAAAAAGAGCGATATATCAAGGACGAAGAGGGGTTTAACGCATTCCTGTTGAAAAGGATTTCACAGAAGGAGAAGGTCCTTCTGGAGGGCGGAGAGGTGATATCAGGCCATAGGCTCGTGAAGCTACTCAGCGGGGTGATCACATTCTATGAAAACGTGAAAAAACTCTCCAAGAGGGGCTACAGCCCCAGATTTATTGAGTTTCTCGTATCACAGGGCGTGAAAAACAAAAAACAGTTTAAGAACAAGATGTTCATGGAGAATCTCTTCCAGAGGCTCGAGGAAAACGAGTTTGGGGTGAGTGACATTCAATTAAGTGAAGAAGACGGTTATTACGAATTTCTTGTGAGCGAAATGCAAAACGGTGGGCAGACCTCGGCCGTGAACTGGGAGTTCTTCTCCTCCCCTGAATTGAGGCTACTGATGGGGCTCTCTCCGGAGATTGAGAAGGTCAACAAAGGGTGCCACATCATGGTTGGCGAGGCTGAAAAAAGGGAGATTGATGATCCGCAGCATCTCCTCACGCAACTCATGGAAGGGTCGAAGAAGGGTTTAACGATCCAGAGGTACAAGGGACTCGGGGAAATGAATCCTGGGCAACTCTGGACCACAACCATGGATCCTGAGAAAAGAACTTTGCTTAGGATACGAATAGAGGACGCCTTGGAGGCGGATGATATCTTCACCGTCCTTATGGGGGATAAGGTGGAACCAAGGAGGGAATTTATTCAGAATAACGCACTTGAAGTGACGGAACTGGATATATGATCGTCTAACCCCTTTATTCTTTAAATCCCTAACATCCTCCATTGAACAGCACCCATCCACGAATCACTGAAACCGGGAATCACCCACACAACGGATTGCCAGGTTTGACTCCCACGGGATCACTTGCGGACGGTCCGTCCTCCGGATGTGTGAAGAAAATAAGGGCTTGTTTTCATTGAGGAGAAAAAATTGATGAGGAGAAAAATATGGTGGCCAATGTAAGTGCTGACATTGTGAACATTGAAGATGAGATGAAAAAATCCTATCTCGAATACTCCATGAGTGTGATCGTGGGCAGGGCCCTGCCCGATATTCGAGATGGTCTCAAGCCTGTTCACCGACGCGTGCTCTACAGCATGTACGAGATGAAAAACTACTATAACAGGCCCTTTAAGAAGTCAGCAAGGGTCGTTGGGAATGTGATTGGGAAATACCACCCACATGGAGATGCGGCTGTCTATGACACCATCGTACGCCTGGCACAAGATTTTTCCATGAGGTATCGCCTGGTAGATGGCCAGGGCAATTTCGGATCCGTAGATGGGGACCCCCCTGCAGCCATGCGATATACAGAAGTGAGGATGACACGGTTGGCACAGGATTTCCTCTCTGACATTGAGAAAGAGACGGTGGACTTCAATACCAATTATGACGACTCCCTCTCAGAACCGTCCATCCTGCCCACAACCATTCCCAACCTACTCATCAACGGCAGCTCGGGAATCGCCGTCGGTATGGCGACCAACATCCCGCCTCACAATCTTTCCGAGGTGTGTGATGCCATCATACGGGTGATTGATCAGCCCGATGTGGGCCTGGAGGAATTGATTGGCCTCGTTCCGGCTCCAGACTTCCCGACGGCGGGATTTATCCTTGGGAAAAAAGGGACTTACGAGGCCTACAAGACGGGAAAGGGAATCATCAAGATAAGGGCTAGGGCCTTTGTGGAGAAGGTGGGCAAGCGCCGAGAAAGGATCGTGATCTCGGAGATACCTTACCAGGTGAATAAGACAAAGCTCTTGGAAAAGATAGCGGAGCTGGTCAGAGAGAAAAAGGTAGAGGGGGTCTCTGATATCAGGGATGAATCGGACAAAGATGGGATGCGAATTGTCATAGACGTAAGGAGGGATGGAAAACCCCTGGTGATACTTAACCGCCTATACAAATTCACGCAAATGGAGGTCTCATTTGGAATCATCCTGTTGGCCATTGTGAATGGACAACCCCAGACCCTAACGCTCAAAGAGATCCTCCAGCTCTTCATCGATCACCGTCGTGAGATTATCATTCGTCGGACGATATATGACCTGAGGAAGGCAGAAGAGCGTGCCCATATCCTTGAGGGACTAAAGAAGGCCATGGACTTCCTGGATGATGTGATCGAGTTGATCAGATCCTCCTCAGACCCTCAGGAGGCAAAGGCCAGATTGATGGCCGAGTTTGAGTTTTCTGATATCCAAGCTCAGGCCATTCTGGATATGAGGTTGCAGCGGTTGACAGGATTGGAAAGGGAGAAGCTGGACGCCGAATACCAGGATCTGATCAAGAGTATTGCGCGATTTAAGGCCATTTTGGAAAGCCCAGCCATGGTCATGCAGATCATCAAAGATGAAACGCAGGAAATTAGGGGGAAATATGGTGATGAGCGCAGAACTGAAATCCTGGAGGAG
>JASFEQ010000195.1:0-8213 GCA_050124735.1 Desulfobacteraceae bacterium
AGTTATTCTGTCATATCATTACGGCAATCTCTTCTTCATATCATTTCCAAAAGACCCGCCCCTCGAGATGCACCCCTTCCCCTTGGCAGAACGTTCTTTGTTCCATTGGGAGCAAGAGATCCTATTACAGTTATGAGTTGAACCTCGTTCTGAGGGACAGCAAACGTACCAATGTTATGGATCACGGTGACTACGAGAAACTCCGTGAAGATGCCCAGACCCTTTCACAATTTCTGGAGAAACCCGTATGGGACGCCATATGATGATGAAGTTAAAGACAAACAGAGCAAAAATGCTAGGAGGAAAAAATGGAAAAAGTATCTGAAAGAAAAGAGAATGAGAACAGGCTCCTGATCCTATGGATTATTTGGGGTGCAATCTTCGGATCCCTACTTATTTATGTCTTCATTTGTCATCAGTTTGGAGATGAGATACGACGAAATGCGAATCTAGATATCCCTTTAGATCTCGTGAGAAATGTTCTTTACGGTGTGGCCATCTCCACACTAATCCTGACCCGTTTTTTACGAAAATTTCTGCTTGCTGGTCGCTCCAGCGGTTCTGAGTCAATGTCCTTAAACCCTCCAACTCCCTCCGCCCAATCTTCATCTATTGGTAAGTATGCGGTAGCTATGGTTGTCTCCCTAGCACTTTCAGAAAGCATAGGGGTCTATGGGTTGGTGCTCTTTTTCCTTGGGGAGAGCTTTCGAACACTCTATATCTTCATTGGCATTTCGGCTCTGGCGATATTCTTGTATCGCCCGAAGAGGGAAGAACTTGAAAGCCTGGCCATGGTTGAATCCTGTTCAGCCCTAAACGTGTAATTAAAAAGAGGGAGACGTCCGGCCTATTTATCATTGATTGTCTAAGCCCCGGCGTTCTGTCCGCGAGAAATGAAGAAATCTGAGAGAAACACAAAGAATAAGAGGTTGACCCCGTCTAGCATCGTGGGTGTAGCAATTGGTTTCGTACTCATTGCAGTAGGTTCTTACCACGCTATCATACTTGGCAACCCGGGCGCCTATTTCGTCATATTTCTTGGTGTCGTGTTTTGTGCGGTCATTTTTTGGTTTTATAGAGGTTAGTAAAGAAATGAAAATGATATAGTTCATGGACGCATACGTACTGACCTCAAAAAAGACATCATTTGTGGATTCATAAACAATACGACTTCTCAGTGCTGGGTTTATGATGAAGAAACAAAAGATTTTTTTGAAGTGGGAAGCTGGACGACTTAAGTAAAAGACTGCGAACAGGTAAATAAGATTACGGCATGAAGGGGCGAGCTGGCAAGAAATTGGCCTATTTGAAGAATATTTTAGCAATAAAACTACTCCTCAACGATTCAATCTTTTTCTGTCTATTCCGCAACTCATTTTCGTAGACGATTTTCTGGCACTCAGCCCTCTGACGTTCTTCGATGAGTTTGTAGCTCTCAACGTTATAATCCATGATCTCCAGCATATCCTGCCGTGTAACGTGTCCTCCTTTGGCATCAGCGATCGATTCCACCTTTACATATAATCTTTCTATTTGGGCATCTAATTCCGAAATGGTCCTTATCTGAGGCCCCATGAGGGAATTGAGCTCATTGATTTCTTCTCTTAATTTTTCTTCCTTTCCCCTGGTGACATGGACGAAAGCAAAGGTCATGGCCAGAAGAATGATCACTAATAAACCCAATCTGAAAATGATCTTCATCGTCTAAGTAAGCCTCCGTGCGTTTAGAAACACGCAAGAATTTGATGATCGCTAAGAGCCCTTAGAGCAAAGCAGGTTGTCACAATACTGATGACATGGAAGCGGATTTAATGCAATAGAGATGCCAACCAGTGCCCTATTTAAGGGGATAGAATATCAAGAAAGCAAAAATCACCCTTAAATCCGATAAGATATAATTCCCTGAAAGGAGATTACATCGATACAATTCAGTCATTGCAAAAGCATGATGTCTTATGTTTGTGGCACCATATCCGTATATCCGAAGACACACATTATAAGAGAAGATACATGATCCTGGGGGTCATGAAGGTGGGTGAAAAGAGAAAAGGGGAGCAGCAAGTCCAGATGACAGAGAACAGAGGACAGAAGACAGACGACCCCAGTTGAATAGTCCTGCCAGGGCTGTATTTAACAGGACAGCGGGGGGCAAACTTAACGGGAATAGCAAAGCGTAAAAGCACCCGCCAAATTTTTTTGAATATGGGCTAGTCGTCTATTGTCAGTCGTCCGTCGTCTGGTGTAGGAGAATATCCCATGGTGCATCACCTCAAAATGGGATCCTCCGTGGCGCTAGAGCGCCTCAATGGTGGAGGGCGGTTTCTTGGAGATGTTATAAGTGACGCTGACAACGCCGGGCACTTCTGTTGTGATTCTCTCAGCCAAACGGTCCAAAACATCATAAGAGAGTCTGGTAGGGGAACCTATTATAGCGTCCGTGCTCTCCCAACATCTGACCTCAATCTGCAATCCGAAATCCCGTTTCCCTTCTCTTATCCCAACAACCCGGTCTTCGTGCAGAATGGCCAAATACTGAAATGCCCCGGAGTCAGATAATTCTTCCTCAACAATTTTGGTAGCACTTCTTACGGTCTGCACTCGTTCCGGTGTGGTCTCCCCGATGACTCTTGCTGCTAGGGCTGGCCCAGGAAAAGGGGGCCGGTTGTAAATCTCCTCTGGAAGACCGAGGACTTTACCTACTTGCCTGATAGATGATTTGCGGAGCTGGATTAAAGGTTCCATGACCTTGTACCCGTACATTTTCTCGGGGTCAATGCCAAGCTGCTCAAGGATATTGTGCTGCCTCTTGATGCCAGCCACAGTCTCTTCGATATCGGTATAGTTTGTCCCTTGGAAGAGATACTTGGCTCCGGTCTCCTTGACCAAATCACCAAACACATCACGATAAAATGAGCGGGTAATGGCCTCTCTTTTCTCTTCCGGGTCTGTGCGGCCTTTCAGCGCCCCGAAAAAAGTCTGCTGGGCATCGAAGAGTTCCACCTTGACGCCTAGATCCTTGAACAACGAAACAATATGCTCAGGTTCTCCATCTCTCATCAGGCCGCTGTCGATAAAATATGTCTTCAACCGCTCACCCAACGCCTTGTGTCCGAGTAGAGTAACCACCGATGAATCAACGCCCCCAGATAGGGCATTAATGGCCAAGCCATCCCCAACCATTGAGGAAATTTCCTCAGTCTTTTCGGCGATAAATTTGTCGGGATCTAGTTGCTCTAACCTGATTTCCTGGATATCCATGTGCACCCCCCTATTTTTTGCTGGAATTTTCAAACAGAAAATTTTGGCATTTCTGAGTGAATATGTTTAAGAATGCCCCGATGTCAAGGAATAAGTGCAGAAAGATCGGGATCAATGAACTCATTCAGATTGAGTTATCCATTGTCACTTCAAGCCCTCCTGCCTTCTGGGGATATTCGAGAGAATTTTTTCTTTTTGACCGCATCTGTCAAACACTCCTGGTATAATATAGCCCAGAAGAAATAGAGGAAATTGGATGAAAAAGAACTCAGAAAAGATTCCCATGCTTTCAAAAACGCGCTACCAGGCCGGATTACAGTGTCCTTTGCGGTTGTGGTACACGTGTTATAACCGAGAGCTGGCAAAAGAAATATCCCGTGTGCAACAGGCAATTTTCCACATGGGCCATAAGGTTGGAGAGCTGGCTACGGAACTCTATTCTGGAGGCATTCTTATCGAGGAGGATCATTTGCATCACCAGGAGGCCGTTAAGAGCACCTTGTTAGCCATGGAGGATCCAAAAGTGAAAGCGATCTACGAGGCCGGCTTTCTGTATGATGACGTCCGCGTTCGGGTGGACGTTCTCCAAAGGCTGGAAAACGGTAAGTGGAATTTGATTGAGGTGAAGTCGTCCACAAGAGTGAAAAAGGAGTATTATCCGGATGTGGGGATTCAGTATTATGTCCTGAAAGGCGCAGGTTTGGACATTGACCGGGTTTTCCTTATGCACCTGAACAATCAGTATGTGTATGACGGAAAGGCGCTAGATCTTGAGGGCCTGTTTTCGTCTTCTGACCTGACCGAAGGAGCAATCGCGTATCAGGAAGAGATTCCCGAGTTGCTGGCCGGATTGAAGGAAATGCTGGCAGCCTCTGAGTCGCCTGAGATGGCCCCCTCAAAGCATTGCAACAGGCCTTATGGTTGTGAATTCTGGGAGTACTGCATGAAGGGTATGCCCGATCACTGGGTCATACAACTTTCAGGCATTGGACAGAACAAATTGGATGAATTGGAGGGAATGGGCATATATGACATCGGTGAGATCCCTGACGAGTTCAGCCTAACCGCGCTTCAGGAGCGTATCAGGAATTGCGTGGTGAATGACGAAGCGTACATTGCAGGGGAGCTCAAGGACGAATTGCAAGATGTGGAGTCCCCTATCCACTTTCTTGATTTCGAAACATTGGCGCTCGCCATTCCACGCTACGCCGGAACACGGCCCTATCAGGGTATTCCCTTCCAATGGTCAGATCACATTCTGCACAAAAACGGGAAAATCGAGCACCGGGAATATCTATGTGAGGAAGACAAGGACCCGAGAGAGGAATTTACGCTCACACTTTTGGATGTTTTGGGAAGCAGGGGGTCCATAGTGACCTACACGAACTATGAGAAGAGAATCATCGAAGCGCTTGCTGAAGACCTGCCTAAACACCGCAAGCCGCTTTTGCTGACCCTAGATCGATTAGTGGATCTGTATAAGATAATCAGGAACAACTACTATCATCCGGAATTTCACGGTTCCTTTTCACTCAAATCCGTACTCCCAGCAATTATACCAGAAATGAGTTATGACAGCCTTACTGTTCAGGAAGGCCAGGAGGCTGGCATCGAATACACGCGAATGATCGATCCCCCCACACCGGCTGAGGAGAAACAAAAGATCAAGGAAGATCTGCTCAAGTACTGCGGGCACGACACCCTGGCCATGGTGCGAATCCGGGAAGCGCTTTTGAAACTATTTTGACCCGCCTTTCCATCCTCCGCAGTAGCACCGCTACGGAGGATGGAGAGGACGGGCGCCAACCGCCGTCGCTGGGGCTACGGCGGGCAGGCAGTCTCATATCTCAGCGGCTTTGAGGGCTCCGTGAGAAATTATTGGTGATGGACTTCAATTAATGAGGGCTGAACAGGGATGAAAAAGTGGCTTTTGATCATATTGCTTATGTCTTTACTCTCTGATGCTGATGTGCTAACCAAGGACACCCTTGATCCTGGGCGCACCAATATCAAGAGTAAGACAGGGGAGACTAAAGGCTGGTTAAAGCAGGATACCTTAGATAAAAACAGGGTAAACATATACGACAAGAATGGGGACCTGAAAGGTTATCTCAAAAAGGACAACCTAAACCCCGATAACTGGCAATTTAGAAAGAAATAGAAAGGGGCTTAAGCCCCAGTGCCGCGGGCCCCGCAACCTGCACTCGAGCGCTTGGTGAAATGCTGGTATCCTTTTTATCCAGCTCTAGTAAAAAATTTCGTTGTCGAAAGGAGAACAACTATGTCTGATGTTTATGAGCGACTTGCCAAACGGTTGGACGAACTGCCACATGGCTATCCCGCCACAGATAGCGGTGTGGAGCTTAAGATTCTTCAGAAAATATTCACACCTGAAGATGCGGAGATGGCTCTGAAATTGAAGCCCATTCCTGAGACAGCTGAAGCTGTGGCAGAACGACTCGGAAAGCCTGTATCTGAGATACGGGCTGTTCTCGATAATATGGCCAAAAATAGACAAATCGCGTCTTTCAAGATGTTCGGAGCGCAAATGTATTCGCTTGCCCCTTTTGTCGTGGGAATCTACGAGTTTCAGGTGTACCGATTGGACAAGGAACTGGTTGAATTGTTTGAAGAATATGCACCCACTCTTTTCAAAACCCTGGGCGGCCATGAACCTGCAATGGCCCGTACAGTGCCTGTCAACATACAGGTTGAGGCTAAAGGGCAGATTCATCTGTATGAAGATATCGTTAAAATGATTGAGGACGCCAAATCATTTAATCTTATGGAATGTATCTGCCGGCAGGAACGCGCACTTGAAGGCCACCCTTGCGAGCACCCCTTGGAAACTTGTCTCACGTTTTCCCGTGAGGAGAACGCATACGATTACTTCTCATTGGGTGGCAGAAGAATCTCAAAAGAGGAGGCGCTTGAAGTTCTCGAAAACGCGGAAAAAGAAGGTTTGGTTCACAACACATTCTACAACACGAAGCAGGGACATTTTGCGGTCTGTAATTGCTGCCCTTGCTGCTGTGGGGTTTTCAGAGGTCTAAAGGAATTTAAGGCACCCTATGTATTAGCCAAAAGCAATTTTGTGGCTTCGATAGACCAAGAAACATGCAGTGAATGCGGGGTCTGTGCAGAGGAGCGGTGCCCCGTTGAGGCAATTGTAGAGGAAGATGGCGGTTACACGGTTCAATCTGATATTTGCATCGGATGTGGTGTCTGTACCGTTACTTGTCCCACAGAATCGATTCAGTTAGTTCGAAAGCCTGAGTCGGAACAGAACCTGCCTCCTGAGGATCTTGTCGAATGGGCTGTGAAGCGAGCTGCCAATCGCGGTATCGACTTAAAACTAGAGTAATTACCCACTGCCTTGGATCATTGGCATTTGAACGGGTGTGAAAAGGGAGGCGTGGATTCCAGAGGACAGAAGGCAGCCGCCAGCCCTTCGACAAGCTCGGGGCAAGAGAACAGACGACCCCGGTGAAATAATCGCGATAAACCGCGAATTTCACCCCAGTAGGATCTTTCGGACCTAAGGGGCAGGCGGGGGGGCAGGCAGACAATACTCGCCGTCGCTGGGGCTATGGCGCGGCAAGAAGCAAAGCGCAAAACCACCCATCAATTTTCTTGACTTTTGTCAGATTGTAAATATGATTCATTTGCGTTAGAACCATTCTCTATGAACCTTGAACCTCTGTCCTGGAGGTTACCTATGGAGCATCCCCTCAAAATGTGTACACCTAACTCTTGACAGAATGTCAGTTCTGTTGGGATAAGAAGGTTTCTTTTCACTATACCGAAAACACAGTTTCCCTTAAGAGATGGCTCTTGAAAAAATAGTTGCAGTAGTTTTAGCGGGTGGTGTCAAAAGATTTTCTTTTAGAGAGTTTTATCACCAATTGGAAGATCTATTTTCATACAGAGAATGGTATTTCAGGAGAGGATATAAATCACTAAAAAGGATAAAGGTAAACAGGGGTGCAGCTGGAAAGTCAAGGCCCATGCTAGAATACATACTAAACACACTAAGAAGCACAGAATGCATAGATAAAATTTTGGTTGTTGGCCCTGAAAAAGAGATAAGAGAAAAAATTGATCCCGATCTATTATCGGAGGGCAGTAATATTGAGCTCGTCCAACAAAAAGAGAGCTATGGACGCAACGTGAAAGAAGGTTATGACCGCGCCGGAGAAAAATATGTTTTGTTTGTCACTTCAGATTCCCCGACAACAGAAGAAAAAGATGTATCCGAGTTCATAGAAATATGCAGAGAGTTGTATGATGAATATGATTTAATATATCCACTTGTGAAAGAGTCTTTGTTGAAAAAATATTATAACTTATTCCCTAGACCATTTTTCAGAATGATACCAGATACTATATTTCCTGCTGATTACATCGATGAAGAAGATGTTCAAGAAGATGGAAGGGCTGGATTTAGGATAACAAGCATGGCTTATGCAAATTTAAAGGGTTTTCCGGTGGAAAAAATTGATGAAGCATACAATCTTAGAAAATTTTATAGGAAGAGTTCAAGGGATAGGCTAAAGGAAATATTTGGAAAAAATTTGATTAGAAAATATAGGCAAGGCCTAAAAATGTCACAATTAGAAAAAATGTTTTTCAATTATGAGGGCTTGACGATAAAGATGGTTGGCCTGAGAGGTGCAGGCGCTTCATTAGATATTGATAGCACGAGAGACGAAAAGAAATTTCATGATTGGTATTTATAGAGGCATTTTATGGACAAAAAGGTAAGAAGGAAAGGAGTTCATCTATGGAGCTGCAAGATTTTATAGCCGAGACTCTCAAGCAGATCATTAGTGGAGTAAGGCGCGCTCAGGAGAGTGCCATTGAATTGGGAGCTAAAATCAATCCGCGTGGCGGCGCAATTGTTGAAATGCGTAATGTTCACTTTGACGTGGCAGTCAGCACGAGTGAAGGAACAG
>JASFEQ010000196.1:0-8208 GCA_050124735.1 Desulfobacteraceae bacterium
AAAAGCCTGAAAGGCAGGTGCCAAACCGTTCTGGTAGGGGAAGCAGCCTGAGTGTCATTTCACCCAAGATGCCCAGACTGCCTCGAGAACCGATCATGAGCTTGCACATGTCATAACCGGAGACATTCTTTACCGTCTTGCCTCCCAGTCCAACAATCTCACCATCGGCAGCCACATACCTAACACCCAAAACCATGTCTCTGGGCAGTCCGTACAGAAGTCTTACCGGACCGCTGGAATTGGCTGCAATGATTCCCCCCAGCGTGGCGGAATGGCTAAAGGGAGGCATCATGGGAATGAAGCAACCCATGTGATCTCTGTCAGAGCAGACTGGCTCATCCGAAACGGTGGTGGGGCTTTCGTAGGGAAGATAGCAACGGTTTTCTTCACCGGCCAAGGAAGTCTGTAGATCCCGAAATTTTACACCTGCCTGGGCAGTAACGGTCAGGTTGGCCGTATCCATGTCGATGATCTTGTTGAGGCGGTTCGTGGAGATCACCAGGTCGATGTGAGAAGGCGGATTCCCTACCCCTATCTTGGAACCGCTTCCCCAGGGTAATACCGCCCACTTCTCTTTCTGTGCCATCTTTACAACTTGCGATACCTGCTCCAGGCTCTCTGGGAAGGCCACGGCTTTTGGCGTCAAATCGTCAACTGAGTGAGCCGAGAGGGTCTCCGGATCACCCTTGATCCACTCCACCTTAAGCGTGTCTTTGCGCGCCTCCATTTCCTTCCAATCCACCTTGACTCTTACTAGAGTAACCTACTTGCTAAAACATTTCCCCTATTCTTATCCGTGCAATCCGTGTGTTTCGCAACGCGAAACCCGTGTCTAAAAAAAAATTTCGCTTGCCTCGCCATAGCCTCTCGCCCGCCATAGCTTTAGCGGCGGCGGGTGTTTTCGTGATTAATAATCCTGTCCAAAAGTTTCGTCTTAGGCTGGGATCACCTTCCCCGGATTTAGAATGTCCTCTGGATCAAATGCCCGTTTCACCTGCCGCATGGACTCAAGGTCACTCTCGGAAAAGATATAAAACATCTCTTTCTTCTTCTCCAGGCCGATCCCATGTTCTCCACTGATGGTACCCCCAGCATCGGCACAGATCTTCAGGATTTCAACAGCCGCCTTTCTCGCCTTCTTACGCTCTTCCTCATCTCTTTCATCAAAAAGGATCAAAGGGTGCAAATTGCCATCTCCGGCGTGAAAAACGTTACCTATCAGCAGGTCGTACTTCTTTCCCGTTTCCAGGACCCTGCTCAACACTTCAGGGAGTTTTGTTCTTGGGACCGTGCCATCGCCAACCATGTAACTGGGTTTTAATCGGGTGATGGCCCCAAAGGCGCCCTTTCTCCCGGCCCAAAGCTTGGCCCTCTGGGCATCATCCTTGGCAAGCTGGACATCCCTGACATGGTGTCTTTTGCAGATATCTAAAATCTTTTCCGCCTGGCGCTCCATGCCATCTTCCATGCCATCTAGCTCAATAATAAGCACAGCTGCCGCATCCAGTGGATACCCGGCCTGGACAGAGGCCTCTACAGCCTGCATGACCACATTGTCCATCATCTCCAGAGTGGCCGGCAGAATGCCCTCTGAGATAATGGCAGACACGGTGTTACTGGCATCCTCGATGGCGTCAAAGATGGCCAACAGGGTCTTCACCTTCTCTGGTGCACGAATGATCTTCAGAATCATTCTTGTGACAAGACCCAAAGTGCCTTCACTGCCTACCAGGAGGCCCGTGAGATCATACCCCGGATTATCTTGAGACTTGCCACCGGTCCAGACCACGCTGCCGTCAAAGAGGACCAGTTCTGCTCCCAGCACGTGGTTGGTTGTGACCCCGTACTTCAGGCAATGGGGCCCCCCGGAATTCTCCCCCAGATTGCCTCCCAGGGTGGAGACCTTCTGACTCGCGGGATCTGGCACATAGACAAATCCTTCTGTAAGGAGGCGGTTCTGCAGGTCGAGGGTGATGACACCCGGTTCCACCGTGACGGTACGATTGGGAATGTCGATCTCCAGGATCTGGTTCATTCGGGAAAAGTGGACCACGATACCCCCTCTGGTGGGAATGGTTCCACCACTCAAATTGGTCCCTGATCCCCGGCCGACAATGGGAATCTTGTCCTCATAGGCCAAAGCCATGATCTGAGAAACCTCTTCTGTTGAACCGGGCAGGACCACCGCATCGGGGCGTCCTTTCTCCATGGATGCGTCGTATCCGTAAAGGGTGAGGTCCATCTCGGAGAAGAGAACGTTGTCCCCTCCCACGATATCCTTGAGTCTGGCGATTAGCGTTTCTCTATTCATTAGAAGTCACCGTTCTTTCACGGGGAGTCCGTGTTTTTTACGGGAGAAGAAATCCTAAATCCCAATTCCCAAACACCAAACAATGTCAAATGTCCAAATTTAAAATTAGAAACGTTATCCAGCTCTATTCCTCCATGTTCCATAATCCCTGTTTGGGTCATTAGTGCATTTGGCATTTTGAATTTCTTTGGTCATTCGGATTAATTGCCTGGGATTTCCGGTTTATGCTCATGCAAACCCAAACTCCACACTTCAGTTCGCAGATGAATCGTTCCCATTGCGGCCACTAGTCAGGCTAACCTTCCGCATAAACTCCGGAAGCTGCCTCGAGGGCCCCTGGATTTACTTTCACACCCTGCCCTTTCAGCACGGTCTCGAGGGCGGAGAGGAAGAGAAACACATTCCCTTGGCGTGATGCGTGACCCATGAGCCCTACCCGCCAGATCTTCCCGGCAAAGTCCCCCAGACCTCCGCCGATCTCTATGCCGAACTCGCTCAGCAAGGCCTTGCGGACCTTAAGATCATCAGCCCCGTCCGGAATCCGGACGGCATTTAACATGGGCAGCCGCTGCTTCTCTGGCACCAGCATGGATAGGCCCATGGCCTCCACCCCTGCAACCAGTGCCCTGTGATTCACTTGATGGCGGGCAAAACGGGCCTCCAAGCCCTCTTCAGCAATGATGCGTAATGCCTCACGAAGCCCATAGATCATGTTAATGGGGGCCGTGTGATGGTACTTTCTCTCAGCTCCCCAATAGCTCTGCACCATGGTCATGTCCAGGTACCAGCTCACCACAGGGGTTTTTCTGTTCTCCAGGACCTCCATGCCCTTTGGGCTGATAGAGATGGGGGAGAGCCCGGGTGGACAAGAGATGCACTTCTGGGTCCCGCTGTAGGCGGCATCCACACCCATCTTGTCCAATGAGACCTCCATGCCGCCCAACGAGGTCACCATGTCTACCAGAAACAGGGCACCGCAGGCCTTGGCGATCTTTGCCAGGTCCTCCAGGGGCTGGCAGACACCTGTGGAGGTTTCTGCGTGGACAACGGCAAGGACCTTGGGGCTTTTGCCCTTTACCGCCTTCTCCACCGCATCAGGATCGATGGCCTTTCCCCATTGGCCATCTATGCGGGTCAGCTGACCACCTATGCGGTTTACAATGTCAGACATTCGCGTACCGAACACGCCATTTACGCAAACCACCACCTCATCGCCTGGTTCCACCAGATTGACAAAACAGGTCTCCATTCCAGAGCTGCCTGTACCGGACACCGGTATGGTCAGGGCATTCTCTGTCTGGAAGAGAAATCTGAGCAGGCGCTGGGTCTCATCCATCACGGACAAGAAATAGGGATCAAGGTGGCCAATGCACGGGGCGGACATGGCTTGAAGCACGCGTGGGGGCACATCGCTTGGCCCCGGCCCCATGAGCACCCGCGTACCAGGATCAATATCTCTGAAATCATTCGCATTAAAACCCATCGAACCCTCCTTCTGAATTCATTAGAGTCCCCTCCTCCCCGGCGGCCCGCGACGAGATCTGCTGGCAAGCCTTTTGGCTGTGAAATAAAGGCCGAAGCGATCAGGTCGAGTAGCCCGGTCGAGTCGTATTGGGTCGGGGTGAGGGGGAAAGTAAGCGGATAAGAGACAATTAGAGCCACAAATCCTTTGAACCGAAGCAGTATAGGAAAGAGGTGGGTCTATGTCAAGAAATTGGAAGGAAAGAGAGGGCGCCCTTTTATCTCAATCGCAACGTGGTTATACAGGTCTTGCTGCCTTCGAAGGTCCCAATCCTCCCTCTGACCTGTCGACCCATCCCCTGGATTGTCAGCACCACACCACGCTCTCTAGGCAGCCATAGTTCGAAGAAACCATTCCGCAGTGTGGGTATGTTATCACTGAACAGGACATTCCCATCTTTGTCTGTCGCTTTCACATAAAACTCTTTCTCGGGCAATTCCCCCTGACAGGAGGACATATAGTGGACTGTTCACCGATGCGTCCGGTTTACATAGGGCGCCACCGCCACCAGCATTTTCTCCTCCGGAAGGGGAATCTTTTTGACCCTTCCGTTAGGAAACTCAAATACCACCTCCCTGGTGGTAACGTGACTCTTGATCTCTTCTTTGGACCACTTCCATTGGTTGGCGATTTCCATGGCCCTAAAGGCATCCACGTTTTTCAATGCAGCTTCGTTCTCATCCGCCAGGAGGCCGCACGCTGTAAACAGTGAGCCCACCCCCAGCAAGAGAATAAAGGAGACGAACAGATATTTCATTTGCTTCCTCCTTGGCCTGCACCCAGTGCAGGGCCATTTTATCTAGGAAACCCTCTGGTTCACATCAAAGGGCACAAATCAACGAATACCACGAAGTGGCATAAAAAATCAAACATTTTTATAATGAGGGTCCTTAAATGAGGGCAGTGGGAGGGGTAGATTGTTCGTCACACGATCTTCACCCTAATCATCCTCATGTTTCCCCTTTTTGAAGTAGCCTTGTCCCCTATGTGTGACGAGCAATTCCATCAAGGTAAAACCTCTTTCATTTTCTCTCACTCGCTTTAGGCCCGTTCGCGAACTCAAATAGCCCATTTCTTTCTCCCTTGAGTTGGAATTGACAATAAAACGGTGCGTACGGGCAAATTTGACACTGAAGGGCTAAAGCCCTATATTCTTTTCTACCGAAGATAAGAAGGAAGGAGCTAACGTGGAAGATGTTGTATGCGGATTATGATCATCCTCCCTATCGTCCCCCGAGTGAGGCGGGGAGTCTTTTGCTACGAGTCACCCGCGGGTGCCCATGGAACCAGTGTACCTTCTGCTCCATGTACAAGGATACATCTTTTGAGAAACGGCCTCTGGATGAAATATTCCAAGACATCGAGACGGCCCACAGGATTTACGGGACTCGGCACCATACCGTTTTCATCGGGGATTCCAACAGCCTCGTGCTTAACCCCGATACGCTTGCAAAGATCCTTGGGCATCTTTACGAGCACTTTCCCGCCACAGAGCGGGTCACAAGTTATGCCCGCGCCCGAACCCTCTGCAAAAAATCCATCGACGAACTCCGTCTGATTCGCCAGGCAGGACTCACACGACTGCATGTGGGTTTAGAGACGGGCGACCCTGAGCTTCTCAAGGAGATCAAAAAAGGGGCAACACCTGAGCAAATGGTGCGAGGATGCCTGCGGGCGAAGGAGGCGGGTTTTGAAGTTAGCCTCTATGTTTTGGCAGGGATCGGTGGAGAAGAGAAGTGGCAACAGCATGCGGATGGCACCGCAGCCGTGCTCAACCAGGTGGACCCCCACTTCATCAGGATTCGCACCTTTGTTCCCACCCCTTATTCTCCTCTCTGGGACAGCGTCCAGAATGGTTCTTTCCAACCGGCATCAGTCGAGACGATCCTCCGGGAGCAGCGACGCCTGGTTGAATTGCTCAACGTCACATCCCAGTATCTGAGCGATCATATTTCCAATTATGTTCCGGTGTATGGAAAGCTACCTGATGATAAGTCATCCATGCTTCAAACCATCGACAAGGCCCTGGATGATCTCCAAAAGGATACCAGATATCGTGAGGTCCTTGAGCAGAAACGATACCTGACGAGACTTTAATATAGAAGGGGTCACATCTTAAATATTAAGTTTTGGCTTAAAACTTAATTGCCAAGTGACAGTACATCGATAACAGCACGAAGTGCCACAACATCGATAACATGGTTTTTTCAGAGTCAATTAGCGATTAGGTTCGAAACATGAAACAGTGAATATCGAAAACATCGGAAAGTCAAGTTCCTCCTAACTCACTGCCGGCTCAATTAGTCCAAGTGCAGACTGCGTGAATACATGATCACTGTCTCAAAAACATGAGTGTTATCGATGCCCTGGCACAAAAAGGTGTTATCGATGTCGTGGCATTCAACACTTAATATTTAAGATGTGACCCCAATTTTGGAAAAAAGGAGTATAACAGATGCAGGTTCCAGAATATCCCGCAGAGACCATCCTGACATTCACAACGGTTCCCCTCAAACTTGGCTTCGGGGCGGCAGATGAGGTTGGCTATGAAGCGAAGCGACTAGAGGCAAAAAGGGCCCTTATCTGCACAGACAAGAATCTGAGGGCGACCGGTCATCCGGACAGGATACAGAAGATTATTGAGAAGCAAGGGATTGGTGCGGAGATCTATGACGATATCCATGTGGAACCCACAGACAAGTCTATCGACAAAGTGGCCAATGACCTAAAAGGGAATGAATTTGACCTTTTTGTGGCCGTAGGTGGGGGAAGCACTATTGACACGACCAAGGCCATCAGCCTTCTGATCACATATCCCGCCCCGGTCATGGAATATGTGAATAAACCGATTGGTCATGCCAAACCCGTACCCGGTCCGCTCAAACCCCTGCTAGTCCTGCCCACCACATCCGGCACAGGGAGTGAAACCACATCTGTGTCAGTCCTGGATATTCTGGACATGAAGGTGAAAACCGGGATCGCACACCCCCTCTTGAGACCTACCATGGCTTTGCTTGATCCCCTGCTCACCGTAACCATGTCCCCTCAGATAACCGCCTCAACGGGTATGGACGTGTTGACCCATGCCCTGGAATCTTACACGAACCTGCCCTTTGATAAACGGAAAAAACCGGATCATCCTGGCCAAAGGGCCGCCTATATTGGGTCCAACATCCTCTGTGATATCTTCTGTGTGAAAGCCATTGAAATCGTGGGCAAATACTTAAGACGGGCCGTGGCTGATCCATATGATCTTGAGGCAAGATGGCATATGATGATGGGTTCCACCCTGGCAGGGATCGGATTTGGGAATGCAGGCGTACACATCCCCCATTCCATGGCCTATCCCATTGGCGGGATGGTGCGGGACTATAAACCTTTGGGATATCAGGTGGAAGAAGTCATGATCCCCCATGGTCAGGCCGTTACCATAACCGCTCCTGCTGCTTTCCGGTTCACTGCACCGGTATGGCCGGAAAAACACGCCTATGGCGCCCAACTTCTCGGGCTGAACGACAAAGGCATGTCGGTCAAAGAGGCCGCAATGGCCCTCTCCGATGAGGTCATAGAATTGATGAAAGATATCGGCTTTCCCAATGGTTTAGGTGAAATGGGTTTTACCGAGGCCGATATCCCTCAGATCGTTGAGGGGACCTTGAAACAGCAACGGCTTCTGGTGGGATGTCCTCGGCAGGTGGGGGAAAAGGAGTTGACGCAAATTGCCCGGGAATCCATGAGATATTGGTAAGAGAACTTGAGACCTTCGAAAAACGTTCCCTTTTGCCCAATCTCGGCGTCAGACTCAGATTTTAACCCGCCAAAGAGCTATGGCGGGTAAATCCTCGAAATACTTGTCGTGTATTCCTGCGGTTAAAATCTTTGCCTTCCCCTCAGGGGCGTAGGCCCTACGGGCCGGAGGCTTGACCTTGAACAAAATTGAACATTTTTCGAAGGTCTCAACTTATCAGATGGATTTGCAGGGACCTCCTTTTTCTCTAGAGTCGTCTTTCCAAAACGGCACTTCGGGTCATACCGGAGCCCACAGAATCGTACAATATGGTTTTTGCGTATCTCAGATTCTTGAGGTTTCTGTTTACAGGATAGTCTTGAATGGCGTCTTCTTTCAGTACCCCTCGCTGGAGATCATATGGGAGTCTTTGCATACAGACAACAGAACAATTGCCTCGCTCATGAATATTGGTCACCATCTTGTTTGCGATGTATTCAGTCACTCTTTTCTTTACATCCCGCTTTACACCCTTAAATACCCTCTCCAGGGTCATAGGTATCATGGCAAAATTTGCTTGATGTTCGATGAGAAGATCAATGTCGTCCATGGTGAGGTTATTTTTGGGCAACAACTGGGACAAATGTG
>JASFEQ010000197.1:0-8181 GCA_050124735.1 Desulfobacteraceae bacterium
GTATTCTATGCCGAAGACACTCCCCACAATATCCATGATGGAGTCCACAGCCCCCACCTCATGGAAATGCACGTCATCTGGTGGGCGATTGTGAATCTTACCCTCCTCCTGGGCGATGGATTCAAATATCTGGATACTCCTATTTTGCACCTCCTTGCTGAGTCCGCCTGCCTGAATGATTCTAGCGATATCTCTCAATCCTCGGTGTTCCTGCCTTTCCTTTTCTACCCTGACCAGGAAAAGGGTGCCAAAAAGACCTCCACGCTCTTCCCGCCTCATCTCAAGGTCGTACCCATCGAGGGGAAGGGTACCAAGGGCTTTCCTCAGCGCCTCGAAGTCCAGCCCAGCATCCAGCAGGGCACCCAGAAGCATGTCGCCACTGATACCGGAAAAACAATCCAGGTAAGCTATCTTCATTCCACTATTCACTTCAGAGAGGACCTCATCACCCAGAAACAAATTTGTAAAGTCAGAAACAACCTGTTGAAAATGCGACGATTTGTCAAATTAGCAGACTGAAGGATCTTTGGCAATCCCCATTTCCTGCTTCAAAAGTCGGTGCTTTGCTTTGAAAAAGGCCGTTCTTGTCGGAAATCGGGCAAGAAAGGGGAGTGATGGGATCGGTCAGGGGGGTTTTGATCGGGGAATTGAACGTATAGATGTTCAAAGCCCAGATCCATGGCGTGAGAATAGACCCTCTCAAACTCTTCTCGGGTGATGGAGCGATTAAGTTCCCCATGCCGCTGGGGGAGGAGAGCAGGGTAGTATTGGGACATGAGACTGAGTGGCAGACGGCCGCCAAATTCTAAAAAGAGGGTGGTCAAAGCATTCAAGGAATTCTCAATCTGCCCCGGAAGTATGAGGTGCCGGACAAGGACCCCTTTCTCCGCCAATTTAGAGCCGTTATCAATGACATCAAGGAATCCCTTTTGTCTGACCATCTCCACAATGGCCTCAAGGGCCAGCGTGGGGTAGTCCTTGCATTTTGAGAGTCTCATGGAAAGGGCTGGATCCGCATATTTAAAATCGGGCAGGTATATATCTGCAAATTCCCCTGCAATTTCCAACATGGCGAGAGATTGGTAACCGGAGAGGTTATAGACCACGGGGAGATTGA
Source organism: Desulfobacteraceae bacterium (assembly GCA_050124735.1). Taxonomy (GTDB): domain Bacteria; phylum Desulfobacterota; class DSM-4660; order Desulfatiglandales; family HGW-15; genus JASFEQ01. The sequence continues at coordinate 1,118 of JASFEQ010000197.1, forward strand.
ACCCGCTGCGGCGGAGTAAAGAGACCAACTGGAAGACGTGGGGGAAAAAATGATCGGGGGTGACGAGATTGACATTGTGCACCCGGTTTTTCTCCATCAGCTCCATGACCAGGCCAGATAGCGCATCCGTTTCCATGGGTCTTCCCAGGCCGTCCCTTGAAATCTGATAATTCTGACAGTAGGAACACTGCAGAGAACACCCTGTGAAAAAGATGGTTCCTGACCCATTTTGGCCTGAAATGGGCGGTTCTTCGCCGAAATGGGGCCCCACGTAGGCCACACGAAGCTGCTGGCTCTCTCTGCAAAAGCCCGAGTGAGCAGATTCCCCCTCCTTCAATCGGTTCACGCTGCACCCTCTCGGGCATAGTTGGCATTTTTTGTATAAACTCAGAAAGTCCATGTGTGCTGCGAAGCCCCTAAAGAGGGTGGTGTTCTAGAACAACCTTAATATAATTTTAATACTATACTATCAAATGATTTACCAATGAACGTTCTTTCTGTGTAAAGTCCTGCCAATAAGTGGAATCTGATTTCTCATCCTTGGGCATTCAATTTCCTTTTTTCTGGGTTCAGCCTGAAGAGATGCGAGCTAACTATTTGAAATTAATGTAAAGTTTTTGGGGCCCCATCTGGCACAACCTTTGCTATTTATCAACTACTAGCTATAATCTCTTCTTCTGGGCATTGGAGATGCCCTATTAAGTGCTGCTGAATCTCAACATTATAAGATAAACCAATGGGGGCGAAAGCTTTCAGCGGTTTAAGCCAAAAGGGGGTTAAGGTGGCACTTAAAACGGCCTCTCGTGTGTGCGTAAATATTTACGGCATGTCGGGAGGCCATCACATTTTTCGGCTGATTTTTTCTTAATTTCTTCAGCCGTTTCCTTTCTCTGGCCTCTCGAGGTCCAATGGGCTGCCGAGGGTTAGGTTTGACACCATTGCATTGTACTCAGGAGATTTGAAATGACGGTAAGGATCCGATTCCCATTTGACAGACGCTCCGGTGGAGATCGACGCAGAATAGTCAATCGGGGATACTTTCGTAATGGAGGTGACGAAAGAAGGGGTGGGAAAGAACGAAGAGCAGGCAATGAAAGAAGAAGAGATTGGGTCAGAGTGACGAAGTGGTCCAGTGTCTGGTCAGAACTTGCCCACGCTGAAAAGAATTCTAGGTAGAGATAACGCCACTAGAGAAAGGGAAAGCTAAATCCTATCGATCTGACGTTGAAGTTTGTTATCTCTGAGTCGTATGCCATGTTTTTGTGCAAAGGCCTTCTGTACTGTGGCGAATTCATAGTCAAGGGCCTTTTCCCGCTCGCTTATTCCCTCGGCAAGATCTTCAATTCTTTCCGCATCATCCTGCGTGATTTCATCTTGACTGAAAATGTCGAGGATTTCATCGTACTCGTTTTCGCTGATATCTTGGTAAAATTCAAAAAGTCTAATGGCCGTATCCCGAAACTCACTGCTTCCGTTAAAAGGTTCCATAGCCTCTGCCCTACTGATCGCCAAGTCGATTGAATCCAGCAGTTCGGTATACTTTTTTTCCATCAATGTCATGTTGTTAGAGGAAAAGGTTCGTGAAAACGCAATCATGCTTCTTCCAATTTTAGATTGGAGACCAACAATTTTATCGTTGTAATCTATGGCCTGCGATTTGGTGTCTTTGCACGCAAACAGCAAAGCTCCCATTAAAACAATACCGAACAAAACAAGATACTTCCTCATAATCATTGATAACTCCTTTCTCTTGTATCGGGGAATACTCTCCGCATCCTATGCCACTCTCTGATCGGCAGAATTACGTGGCGGACATTTAACGTTTGATCCGGTTTTGCATCTGGAGACTCCCAGTTGACACCGGGCAGGCGCAGATCAGCTGGGAGCCAGAAGAAAATTCCTGGCGAGCATGAATAGAAGAAGAGAATTTTGATATGACGCTAATTCGTTTTACAACTTCTAAAATTATACCAAAAATCAATAACATGAAGCAAGAAAAGATTAAATCATTCTCTTCATAAAGCCAATCAGGGTCAAATCTCATCCGTTCACCGGTCACGGGCACAGGGCCAAAACGGAAAAAGGCGATCGAGTGGTAATCTCAATCGCCTTTCGTTCGAAGTCAATGCCAGTTGTCCAGGACAGCTATATTCTCACCGGGAAAAACCCTGGATCCTGTCAATCACCTTTTTGAATCTCTGTGCAGTGGTGACAACAATGCCCCTCAGGTCTGAAGACATTTTGTTGAGCTCTTTATCCAGAAACTCTCGATCAATGATGCCGACGGTGGTTTCACCGATGGCGCGAACCGTGGCCGTTCGCTTGACCGCCCCTAGAAGGGCAAGCTCGCCAAAGATCTCGCCTCGCCCGAGTTTCCCCAGGACGAATTTTCCCCCGCTGACGGTCTTGGAGACTTCCACTGAGCCTTCAAGGACGATACAGACCCAGTCTCCAGCTTTCCCCTCCTCGAAAATGATCTCACCGTCATCATACTTTTGTTCAGAAGCAACGTTGTAGAAACCTATGTCGTCCATCGCGTGAGCCTTTCTTTCCAAAAGTGCTATCTTGTTTCATTCAACATTCCAAGAATCGGTCTGCATCGGCAAGAAAGATAAATATTATCGCAGGGGAAGGCAAATTTCACAACGATTAATTTACCCTGCCAATAAAAAAGGATAAGACGCTAAAGAGGAAAGGCAGGGCCAATAATGACCCTGCCTTCCATTTTTTGCAGCCTACTAATTTCTCCCCACTAACCTATTTCTAGTTCGGATAAAACCTGACCTGGAGCAGCTTGGTGCCTTTGTTATCAGTGGTCCAAAGGTATTCAACAAATTCTGCTATGTTAAATACCCAGGGCGCTGGGTCGGTCGTGTAGTCACTGCAATATACGGGGATAGCAGATCCGTCACCACAAGTATCACCTTCGCCCACATAAATATAAGCCGTACATTCCCCTGTGACTGAGTCAGTCGTGTCACAACATACATATTGGGTATCATAGGTTCCGTCAGGTATGGAAAAGTAGCAAATAGACCCATACCACTTGAAAAGATCACTTATCTCGATGGCCTTAGACTTGCCTTTGATACGTGTGAAGGGCTGCGATGACGGTTGAAAACCATTGTTCGTCACCAACCCAAGATAAAGGAGATCATTCCCATTTTCATCTTCTACAATGTTTAGCCAGGGCGTCAAGCTTATCCTGTCAAGGCCCACAGGTTTGCCCAGAGCCCGTGCAAAGACTCGATAGCCCAGGTCGTTCTTAGGCAACCTTAGGGTGGCTCCATCGCCATCGCCAGCACATGGATCAAGGACCTGAAGTGTGGTAAAGGCCTCAAATTTGCTGCCTTTACCGGACTGCATGTAAATCTGGGCGTTCCCCTCCTCTGGTATGAAGACCACCTTACCGTAGACAGGATTCCCATCGGCATCAACCTGCTCTTTCTGGCAGTTGAAACCTTCTTTCTTGCCAATTATGTTCAAATTATAATGGTCTCCACTGATGAAACCATTGGGCAGAGTGTCGTCCACCCGTGCAGGCTTTTCTGCATCTACAGAAGCAGCCAGCAGCACAATAGCTGCCAATACTAATAAACTTAAATTAATAACTTTTTTCATTTTTTTACCTCCCTTGTGCAAAGTGTAAATTTCCCCCTATTAGAAAAGAAAAGCTCTCTCCCTCACCTCCTTTCAGGTAGTCCTTCATGCAGACGTCCAGCGCAGTAGTATGACCCCGTTCAACTGCATTGAACGATCGGCAATTTGATCCAAATGTTTTTGGAGTTTTCTCAGAAGGACAGTTTGAAGAATCGTTTTATGAGGAAGCAGCTTCCGTGCCAAAAGGGAGGAAAGAGCATGTATCTTGCAGCCCACATTAGAGATTTCTTGGGGGCTGAGAGATAGCCACTCCATACAACAGCGTGTATGGAAAATGTAATCTGGTATACTTTAGGATAACAACGGAAGCATTGGATATGGGCAAAAGAAAGCCCCAAAGTCGAAACAGTGTGCGACCCGGGGCTGATGATAAGCGGGGGATTTGCACAAGGGAAGTTTCCGCTTATCAAAAATATAGAATACAGGAATAGGGAATAGGCGTCAACGCCTTTATCCGTTTGGGAAAGAGGAATCAGTGGCAAACCTCAACTGTTTAGTCCTCCTGGCCAGAGTTTGAAAATGAATGTCCCTCGTCACCCTCAAGATTTTTCGTTTCTTAAAATGGTTTCTTTTGATTGTATCGCGACTCAGGTTTACGCCCCATCAGGGCAAAAAAATTCATGAATATTGAGTTTGCCATGGATTTAATGGTAACATATTGCGTTGACAAGGCTTATTTTGGCAAGGGCCGGTCCGGGTTTGACCTCGATTTCAAACATCTTTATGCCCATGTGATCATGCAAAGAGATTAGAAAAGAGGTTTTTGCTGAGGAGTACGACACATTTTTTGCGCCAAAATCATTTTTTCCTGAACGACCAAAGGAGGATACCATGAGACGGATAACCTTAATGCTATTTCAGCTTTTCTTGGGCATTTTTGCCGCGTACGCAATAGTCTATGATCTTCCCAACGAGTATTTGATTGTCCCGCTGATCTGCCTGGTGTGTATGTACTTCCTTGGAAGGCATACCAAAGCTTCACCAAAGACAGATCAAGAAGAAGTGGTGGCCGATACCTAACCGCCACCCTTTAGTACGAAAAGAGGCGATTGAGGATAATCTCAATCGCCTTACCTTTCAAGATTACCACTGGAGAAGCGACTGTGCCACCTTATATCGCTGAGACCAAGCAAAACCTGAGAAAACTAATTGACTTCCTCATTTCTCATAAGAGAGAAATCACCGTTCAAATTGAGGGGAACAGAACCTTATACACCTCAAGGATCATCAGCGCAGACTATGGCGATCTTCTTTCAAAGATGAATGAGGAATCTAAATTAATCATAGAAATGCTGGTCCCTGATACAGGAAACACCCTTCTCAAACTGTCTCCTAAAGTAGAGATACAATTCCTGCTCGGAGAAAAATCCTGTCAATTCAACTCAAGATATCTTGGCGAAAGCAGCGAGTATCCTCATCTCGGCCAGATTGTGAGTTTCCCGGAATCTGTGAAATTGGCAGATAGACGCAGTTATGAAAGGGACAGCGGGAAAATACCCGTTTTCCTTTACGCCATTCTTGGATTACGGAAAGGAGCAGAAAGCACTGCGACTTACGAACTGGAGATCATTAACCGTTCGGCTCACGGGGTCGGGATGTTGGTGACGAAGAAGGACTTTGAGCTGCTTGGAATAGTAAAAGAGGGAGATGAACTGCAGGATCTGGAATTGTATGCGCCAACCGCTGTGGTGAAAGTAACCGGGAGCGTGAGGCATAAAACGAAGTTGGAGGAGCCGGAATACGAAGGTTCCTATGTAATTGGAGTCAAATTAGATGACACCCTTGAAGATTTCCACTTACCTTAACCCCTTCCCATTTCCAAAAGGGTTTGCTAAAGAGGTACCACGCACCCTCAATTCTCAAACGGCCTTAACTTAATATTTTTTTGCCCTTCCCTGTTTTTCGACACGTTCCGACTGACTTTTCACGAGACCGTCAATGGTAAATAAGAAAATCACGCATTTGGTAATCGGGCTTTTATTTCTATCCGGATGCCTTGCGCTTGTTTATGAGATTCTATGGCTAAAAGAATTAAAACTGCTTTTTGGCAGTACAATCCAAGCGGCTTCGGTCACCGTAGCTGCATTTTTTCTGGGTTTGAGCGCGGGTGGCTTTTTCTGGGGGAGCAGGGCTCCTAAAATAGCCCATTTGTTGCGGGCATACGGCTTACTGGAGGTCGGTATTGGTCTAACGGCCGGACTCTATTTCTTCATGTTGCGGGTCTATCAATCCATCTACAATCTGATTTTTCAGTTCGGCGGCGAGTTTCCGCTCCTTTTGGTTTTAACCAAGCTCACATTGGCCATGACGATGCTATTCTTGCCGGCGTTTTTCATGGGGGGTACGCTGCCGGTCTTGGGGCAGTTTTTCATCCGCCACCCCAATAGACTTGCTGAAAAGGGGACCTTTTTGTATGCCGTCAACACAGCCGGGGCTGTTTTGGGTGTCTGGCTAGCTGGCTTCATACTTCCGCCTGTCTTGGGATACACGCGGTCTTATTTGGTGGCCATGCTCGCAAGCGTCCTGGTGGGCTTTGGGGCCATTAGGCTTAGTAAAGATGAACGCCGTGAAATTGATGCTGAATTGCCTCCGGCCAATGGGCACACCATGCAGACGACTGATGCCCCTTTTCGTCCCTTCGCTCTGTACGTGTTAGCGTTTGTCTCGGGATTCCTGGCTCTGGCCATGCAAATCCTTTGGACACGGATGTTTAGCCAGGTCCTTCAAAATACGGTTTACTCATTTTCCGTGATTCTTGCGGTGTTTTTGTCCGCCCTGACACTGGGCGCCGTTTTGGCGAATCGCCTAAGCCATCGGAAACTAGCCCCAGCCCAGACCACGGTTACTTTGCTGGCGACTGCCGGATTGACCTGCGGTTTAACACCATGGCTATTCACAAAAGTTACCGAAGGTACCAAAGGGCTCATATTCTTTGGGGCTGCGCCGTGGCATCTTTACCTGCTGGCCGTTTTGGGTATGGCCATTTTGATAATCCTCATACCCGGAATGGCTCTGGGAAGTGTTTTCCCCTATCTTCTAAAAGCGGCCGAATCACCAAGAGCAATGCCTGGTAGGATTATCGGGCATCTCATGGGGATCAACACGGTGGGAGCGATTTTGGGCTCTTTGGCGGCAGGGTTTATCTTTCTTGGCCAACTAGGGCTATGGTGGAGTACCAAACTGGTCTGTCTCGCGTATGTGATCGCAGGGCTTGCCACCATCTTCTTTCTTAGTGGCGAGTACAGGAAATCAAAAATACTGACTCTTGCTTTGGTGGGCGTTCTGTTGTTTTCCCTGCTTTTACCCGCCGATCTTCCGCTGGTATACATAAAACCCAACAAAAACGCTAAGCTTCTTGGGGTCTTTGAGGGACCGGTCACCATTACCTCTGTTATTCAACATAA
>JASFEQ010000198.1:0-8159 GCA_050124735.1 Desulfobacteraceae bacterium
CCGACCCCGCCTGGGTTCATATTGTTCCATTCTCACATCTCCAAATGATACATATTGTTCCCTTCTCACATTTCCAACCGCAAAATTCGCGCCCCATTTTGACACGAATTTACCGCAATTTCAAATGCTTATATGGATGCCCTGGAATTTGTATGATTTTGGCACGCATATTGCTCAATGATATTCATTATAGTAAAACGACCGGGTTCCGGTTTCCTCCTCAGGATGTTGCCCTAGATCGCTTCGTTATCCCGCTGCGGGACCTCCATCAATGAAAACCTTCTAACAACGTCCTCTCTATTGGTCAGTGGACTGTCAAATCAGATCTGGAACGCATAGCTTTTTCGAATCATATAAATTCGCATGACCAGAATTGCGATACCCATATTCAAATCGAGGGTTTCACCGGTCCTCGATACGTGTACGCGCATCTTGGTTGTGGATATCGAGGAAAAGCGGGAAATCGAGAGAAGAGAAATCTATCAGGAGGAATTCTCACTATCTGAACGGGTGAATACCCTCAAAAAGGCCCATGTGGCAACCGTCATCTGCGGCGGTATCAGTGATGTGCTTCATAATATGTTCAATAGCGAAAACATCTCCGTTATAACCGGAATAGCTGGAGAGGCGGAAGAAGTGGTGGCTGCTTTTATGGCACACCGCCTCAACGAGCCGCGTTTTTATATGCCTGGATACAAAAAGCGAGGGTAGGAAGTCTTGATCTTATGGAGCAAAGGGGTTGATACAGCCAGAGACGATTCTTAGGGCTAAATGAGAGCGGAGCCTACACTCATACCAAGACCGAAGGAGCAAAAGAATGAGACTCACCAGTTTAACGATTAGTACCTTGTTGGCTTTAGGCGTTTCCCTGTTTTTAGTTTATGGGGACCGAGCAGCCAGCTCCGCTGAGGGCGAAAATTACTGTTTCACATGCCACACGAACGCCCGGAAGCTGATAAAGATCACGAGGGAGATTGCCGAGGCGCAAAAAGGCAAACCAAAGGCCTCATCCGAAGTTGTGGGAGAGGGGTGAGGCGGGGAAGTGGAGCCGTTGGCTCCGCATGAAAAGGTGTATGTGGATAGTGAATTCGCATCAGATGAAAATCATGGCGAACTCGGCTGTCACGAATGCCACGGTGGAAATCCAAACGATCCAGACTGGAAAACGGCTCACAAGGGTGTTGTGAAGGACCCATCCTACCCTGATCCTTCAGAATCCTGTGGAGACTGCCACGAGGAGATTGCCGAGCATTATCAGAGTAGCCTTCATGTGAGCTTGGCCCCCTATAAGAAGATTATCCACACGCGGGCCAGTTCCGACAAGGCCGTGCTTGCAAAGATAGATAAGGCCATGGAGAACCACTGTCTTCATTGCCACAGCAGTTGCGGTCAATGCCATATTAGCCGTCCGGAATCCGTCGACGGCGGGCTCCTGGACATGCATCTTTTCCAAAGAAGGCCGCCCATGCATCTGGTCTGTACGGCATGCCACGGGAGCCGTATTGAAAAAGAGTACCTTGGAAAGAACAAGGGGATCCCGCCTGATATCCACAAAGAAAAGTACTTTAAGTGCACCAAATGTCACAAGGCGGATGAGATGCATGGAGATGGCAAGGATTATGCCAACCGATATGAGGTGGAAAACGGTCCAAAATGTACAGACTGTCACCAGAATATCTATGATGAAAAATCCAAAAACGCCGAGCAACACACTGTTCATAAAGACAGGGTCAGTTGTCAAGTCTGTCACTCCATGCCGTACAAGAACTGCTATAGTTGTCACGTGGGCAAGGACAAGAACGGCCTTCCATTCTATAAGACCAAAGGGGCGTTCATGGAATTCAAGATCGGCCTTAATCCCCTGCAATCCGATAAGAGGCCTGAAAAATTTGTCACGGTTCGTCATAATCCGACAGACAAGCACATTTTCGATTTCTACGCCAGCAACACACTAACCAATTTTGACAAACTCCCCACGTGGAAGTTGGCCACACCACACAATATCAGGCGTCAGACCCCCCAAAACAAGACCTGTAATGCCTGTCACGGAAATGCAGATCTGTTCTTGCTTGAAAAAGATGTAAAGCCCGCTTATCTGAAGGCAAACGAAAAAGTTATCATAGCACCAGGCTTGGTCCCCAAAAAGCAAGGGGAATAGGTCCATCGATTATGGTCCCGTTTCGGAAGGGAGTTTACCCTTCAAGGATAGATCAGTTGTAAAACTACTAAAGAAGGAGGGAATTCAATGAAAAGATATGTCCTATTTGCACTTGCCCTAATGCTGGGGCTTGGTTTGACCTTTGGTGGGTGTGCAACAACGCCTGAGAAGGCCCCACAAGCGGCCCCTGAAGCGATGACCGCCAAGGAGCTGGTCGCCGAAGCAAAGAAAAATATCTGTGAGATCTCGGTCTCTGAGGCCAAGGCGAGACTTGATAAAGGCGGGTATTTGTTCTTGGATTGCCGGGAACCGAAAGAATTCAAGATGGGCCATGTCCCTGGCGCCATGAACATACCAAGGGGCCTCTTGGAGTTCGCGATTGACAAGAAAGTGCCGGATAAAAATGCCGACATTGTCGTGTACTGCAAAGTTGGGGGGCGCGGCTGCCTGAGCGCCTGCACCCTCTGCCGAATGGGATACAAGAAGGTGGCCAACATGGCGGGCGGTTGGAAGGCCTGGGAAAAAGCGGGATACCCGGTTGAATAAGGCAGGCGGTTGATCAGTGAAGCTTTCCCGCGGCAAACCTCTGAGAGGCTTCACTTTTTTAGATCGGCGCTTCAATACCGAGGCGTTTTATTTTGCGGCGGAGGGTGTTTTTGTCGATCCCAAGTTCCCGAGCCGTTGCCATTTTTTTCCAGTGGTTTCTCTCGAGGGCTTGCTCTATGGCACGTATTTCAACTTCTTTGAGGGTTAGGCCCGTCGGTACGAGCATGGAATCAGTTTTTGGGAGGAGATGATCGGGGAGGTGTTGCAGGCGGATCAATTCCCCCTGGCAGAGAACAAAGGCGTGTCCTATTGCATTTTCAAGCTCGCGCACGTTTCCCGGCCAATCATAAAGCATGAGTGCGGCTACCGCCCTTTGAGACATACCCATGATCTTCTTTCCGGTTAAATAGTTGTATCGTTCAATAAAGCGATCGACCAACAGGGGAATGTCTTCGTCGCGTTCCTTAAGTGGAGGCAGAGAAAGCTTTATAACATTGATGCGGAAATAGAAGTCGTCTCGGAACTTACCTTCCTGAACCATTTCTTTCAGGTTTCGATGGGTCGCAGCAATCACCCTGGCATTGGTCCTGGCCGCTTCTGTCGATCCTAAAGGTTCGTAAACCCGTTGTTCCAAAACCCGCAGGAGCCGGACCTGTACGGCCTCTGAGATATCGCCAATTTCATCCAAAAATATGGTGCCGTTCTGAGCTAGGGCAAAGCGACCCGGTTTGTCCTTCTTGGCATCCGTAAAGGCACCGGCCTTGTATCCGAAGAGCTCTGACTCGCAGAGGGTGTCGGGCAGGGCTCCGCAGTTGACCGCAACAAAGGGTCCTCCCTTTTTAGCACTATTATTATGAATAGCTCTTGCAAACAGCTCCTTTCCTGTGCCACTAGCCCCTTCAATCAAAACAGTGCTGTCGCTTTCAGCAATGAGGGGAAGAATTGAGAAGAGGCGGAGCATCTTTTCATTCTTACTGACAATATCTTCAAAGGAATGCTGTTTAAGAAGGGCCTTCCGCAATTTATTAACGACCGTCAAATCCCTGAAGGTTTCCACTCCCCCGATCAGTTGTCCTTTCGAATCCTTCAAGAGACTCGTGCTTACCCCGATCGGGATAAATTTTTTGTCAGCGCGGATAATATACAGGGGCATGTTCACAATGGGTCTTCGCGTTTTGATGGTCTGACGAAGAAGGCACCCAGTTTCGCAAACGTTGGCCCTGAGGACCTCGAAGCATGGTCGGCCAATCGCCTCTTCCCTCGAAATCATGGTGATTTCCTCTGCCGCCCGGTTAAAGGACGTTATGTTCAAGTCCAGATCCACCGTAAAGACCCCGTCCCCAATACTGTCCAGTATGATCTGGTAATGTTCCTCTATCGCGTGTTCGGGCTTCTTCATATGGGATTCACCGTTCTCCCGCAGCGCACCTATCCGTTCGACCCTACCGAGTTGCCTCGAAAATAGATTGAATGGAATTTGAGGTTATACCCTCAAGGGTTTCATCCTACACTTGAGTAGATACCCCATGAGAACAGGGCGACCAAATGAGCAAATTACCCTAGTCGATCATGAGCCTGATATCGCTTAGACCGTTGAGGAAAAATGACTTGGATTAAGTGATGTATACAGGAAAAAATTGAGTGGGTCAAATAAGATAAGGATTTTCTCAGTGGCTAAAGAGGGTCATTCTGTTTCCTCTTGGTGTTTAATAAAGATTAACCTAAGCCTCCAAACGTTTATAGTTCTGCAATTGCGTTCGTAAATCTTCAAAGCGAGATGAAGTAATGCCTCTAATTACAGAGGTGGCGGATAAAGTCTATGAGGTCAAGCCCGGAGGAAGGGGGCTTGATTGTTTTCCTCTAGGCACAGTCTATCTTGTGGTGAATGACAAAAAGGCGCTGATTGAGGCAGGTTGCCCTGTTTTTGACCCTGCAGAGCATAGAGAAACTGCAGAAACTCAACCCAGAATTAGTGTTCTTTTCACATGGTACCTGGACCAGAGAAGCAGCCAAGATCATCCAATTGGGCATAGATCAGGCGCGCCAATGCCTGGACATCGCGTTAGAAGCGATGAAGGCAGGGGAAGATCAGAAGGAGGTGGGCGGCAGGGTGTTTTTCTCCTTGTGGTGACCAGGTGTAGGTGATAAGGAAGAATTTCTTGTTGACAGATATTCTAATATGTAATATTCCATTTTAGATTAATTTGTATCCATACAACTAGTATGAAAACGAAACCGTCCACCGAATACGTACTGCTGGGAGCCCTTTTCTTGGGCCCTAAACATGGTTACGAGATTATGCAGTTTTTAGAATCTGCCCTAGAATCCACTTGGCAGGTGAGTACAAGCCAACTATATGTACTGCTAAAACGGCTTGAGCATGATGGTCTTTTAGAATCCAATTTGGAAACGCAGGAAACGCGTCCTTCGAAACGTGTTTTTTCTTTGACCTCTAAGGGTAAAAAGGCCTTTTTGGCGTGGTTGCGGATCCCGGTTGAACATATCCGTGATCTCCGTATCGAATTTCTCGCCAAGCTCTTTTTTTTCCAAAGCTTTTCACTGAAGGGAGGGGACGAACTGATAAAGGCCCAGGTTACCTCTTTAAGGGATATTAAGGAAAAGCTGCAGAAGAAGAATAAAACAGAATCTGAGGCTTTTAGAAAACTTGTTTTGGAAATTAAATTGATGACTATTGAGACTTGGCAAGAATGGCTCCATAAAAAGGCAAAACCTTTTATGAGAAAGGTCCGGACACATGATTGATGTATATGATGAGATCAGGCTCAAGGTGCACGAATTATGTGAATCTCAAAACCTCCTTGACCAGCCGGTACGGGTACGTGCACGTGCGCTGAGCACCGAGGAAGCGATAGGAAATCCTGAAGGCGATGATTTTCCTCTGCAAAAGGGTAAAGAGAAACTCATGCAGGCCGAATTTCTTGATTCCGTGGGTCAGGCCTTTACGGATCGTTATGGGGATTTTGATGGGGTTTTGGAGAATGTCTTACAAATGAATCTAGGGAATAACTTTCGAAGGGCTGTCTTTGTAGCCACATTAAATGCCGTACTGCATCATATGAAGCAGATTGAGAAAACGGTTCACTGTCACGATAGGGGTCCCAGTGAGTGCGCCACTGAACTGGTTCGTTATCTAAAATCCACGCATGGTCTTGTAAAGGTAGCCCAGATAGGCTTCCAACCTCGGATGGTGGAATCTTTGGCCGCAAATTTTCCATTGCGTGTTCTCGATTTGGACCCGGACAATATCGGCACCCAGAAATTTCAGGTTACCATTGAAGGCCCGGAGAACACCGAAGATGCCATTGATTGGGCTGATCTTTTATTGGTGACGGGCACGACCCTTGTAAACGGAACTATAGGGGAATTTTTCGGGAGGAAGCCCATGCTTTTTTATGGAACCACCATCGCTGGAGCCGCTCATCTCATGAAGTGGGATCGGTTCTGCTACAAGAGCACATAGGGAATAATGACTTTTTTGCTGCTCAGCTTTGGTGGCATCACGGCTGGGATGCTCGGCGGTCTGCTGGGGATCGGCGGTGGGATTTTGATCATGCCTCTCCTGCGGTTTGTGATGGGTCTTGAGCCCGCTTACGCTGCTGGGACATGTGTTGTTGCTGTCTTTTTCACCACCCTGAGTGGTAGCTTTAAACATTTCAAGCTTGGGCATATTGATTTTCGGTCCATTCTCCCGGTCATCATTTCTGGCTTGCTCTCTACACTGATTTTCTCCCTCCTTTTTTTCTATCTTTCCAATAAAGATGTTTGGCTTGACGTGGCCACCGGAGTGGTTTTTTCATTCGTGGCTTTGCGCATGATTTGGGAAGGGATCGCCGAGTATTTGAAAAAGAGGCGGAGCACGGATACTGAGGCAAGAATCGAAGGTTCAATTTTTGCGAAGACAACCATTGGGGCCGTGGCCGGCATATTGCCGGGTCTTTTGGGAATTGGAACTGGGGCTGTTCTGGTCCCGGCCTTTGCCTTTGCCTTGAATGCGCCCATTAAAATAGCTATTGGTTCCTCGTTGGCTTGTTTTAGCCTTAATGCCTTCACCAGTTCCCTGTTGAAGCTGTCCCAAGGATTTGTACAATTAAATATGCTTATCCCGCTCTGCCTTGGCACTCTCATTGGGGCTCGAATGGGTGCAACAATGAATGGTAAGCTCAATTCCCCTCTCTTAAAGGTATTATTCGGTACGGTTTTTATTTACGTGGCTTCCAAGTATCTGATGATGTTTGGTGGGCTATAAAATCAGTCCTTCAAATAGAGATGGGTGGGTTCTCAAGCTAGCGGGAAAATCCTATTTTTCGTTCGTCTCCCCTCCGGGCTCTTCAAGATCTGTGAGGAGGTTGGCACTGCCGGAGAATCGACTATCCGACCAAAACTTTCTGGGTGAAAAGATTGTGCCAACATTTTTAACCGTTACTAATCCGTTAAATCCTTTTCAGTGATTCGTTGGACGCACGTCAGATATTCTTTGGGTAACCTGGCGTCCAGCAACGCCGGTTGGGATAGTAAAGGGGCTTGCGATGCGGATATCGCTTCCTGTAATTCACGTAGCGCTTGTGCCAATATCGATACCGTTGATTGGACATGTGGAAGGGCCGATGGGGCATCTCGATGAGGAAGCGCTCCACCTTCCAGACGTTTCGCTCAGACAACCGCCAATCGTAGTTGCCAAGATCGGCCAGATTGCCGACGCCGAAGCCGACGATACGCCCCGAGAAGTCAATGTAGGGGTCGGCGTAACTGCCAACGAGTTCCCGAAGGGTGTGGAAAACCGGCTTCCTGCCGTGCAAGCCCGGATCGCGAGAGCGTGCGACTGTGCCCCACTTGCCCCCTTCTCGGTAAAGAAAAAGGACGTGATCCAGGTCGTCTTGTGACTCAAGATCGAGCAGCAGGGTGGGGTAACCATGTTGCTCTAGGATCACGGCAGCGGACAACGCGGCCTCTAGGCAGTGGGCCGATTGGTGTCTGAGCACCCATCTAAAGGTGTGTAGGGTCTCCCGGTTCCTCTCATGGTTGTAGGGGAGCTTATTGAGGAACTGCTGCACCTGATAAGGGGTCCTGTTCTGGCAGATGATTTTCCACTCCTTAGCGGTGAAGGCCTGAGGCGTAGGCGTCATTTTTCTGCTTTTTCCATTCCGTCAGTGCTGGGCAATACAGGTGAGGATGGAAGACCTTGGCATAGTGATTACTGCCGCCCTCAACAATAATATTTTATGGACTCCTCTTTTAGTGGGACTTAGAAACCCATACCCTCAAATCCCCCTCGATCCCCCTTTATGAAAGGGGGAGGAATGGTTTGCCTTGTTTCAAGGATGAAGGAAGCCCCTAGCACCCCCCTTTGTAAAGGGGGGCAAGGGGGATTTTCCCTGGTCAAAGTACCCTGGGATTTGGCAGTGATGCCCCCCTATGGGGAGCATAATTAGAGCCG
>JASFEQ010000199.1:0-8157 GCA_050124735.1 Desulfobacteraceae bacterium
AACGGGGTGTTGAGGATGAGACCCTCGCCTGCGGAACCGGTGCCATTGCATCGGCGCTCGTAGCCTCTGCCAGAGATATGGTTACCTCTCCCGTAAATGTGAGAACAAAGGGGGGAGAGGAGTTAATAATACATTTTCGCAAACAGGGCGACACATTTACACAGGTATGGCTAGAGGGGAGTACATCTATTGTTTATCAAGCCCAACTCAATGAGGAAGCGTTGTAGGACGGGGAATATTAAGGACTTACCATCGAGACGAGTGAAACCAGTGACTCAGTAATCTTACAGCAAAAATGACTAGATGGGGGAATCGGCCGATCACAAAAAACCAATAACCAATAACTACTATGTGGGGAGGTTGTTATGTTTAGAGGATCCATTGTAGCGATTGCTACGCCTTTCAAAGGAGGCAAAATAGATGAGGAGGCCTATCGCGAGCTGATTGAGTTTCAGATCGAGAATGGCACCAGTGCGATAGTTCCAAGTGGAACCACGGGGGAATCCGCTACCCTGAACATGGAAGAGCATGCCAGGGTCATCGATATCGCCGTGGAGGCAGTAAATAAAAGGGTGCCCGTCATTGCAGGGACCGGTGGTAACAGCACCAGCGAGGCGATCGAATTGACAGCGCATGCAAAGAAGGTGGGGGCCGATGCCACTTTGCAGGTGACACCTTATTATAACAAGCCGACCCCGGAAGGTCTCTATCAGCACTTCAAGGCCATTGCCGACGCTGTGCCTCTGCCCCAGGTCCTTTACAACGTGCCTGGGAGAACCAGTGTGAACATGCTCCCTGAGACAGTGGCCCGTCTGGCCGAATTACCCGAGGTGGTGGCTATCAAAGAGGCCTCAGCGAATCTGGGCCAAATGGCCGAGATCGTTAAATTGGCGGGTGACAACATCACGCTGCTCTCTGGGGATGACAATGTGACCTTGCCCGTGCTGGCAATTGGGGGTACGGGAGTGATCTCCGTGGTGGCCAATATCGTTCCAAAAGATACGGCCGACATGGTCACGGCCTGGGAAGAGGGGAATGTGAATCGGGCAAGGGAGCTTTTCCTCAAGCTGCTGCCGTTGTGTCAGGCCATGTTTTATGAGACCAATCCCATCCCCGTGAAGACCTCATTGGCTCTTATGGGAAAGATCAGTGGGGAGCTAAGACTGCCTATGGTTCCCATCTCTGCGGCGAATGAAGAAAAGCTTAAAAAAGCGCTCAAAGATTATGGTCTCATATAAACGAGACTGGAGATGACAAGGTGGTCTTGGGAGTGGCACCTAGAAATGCCTTCCCACCTTGTTCTTTGTGGCTGCTAATCGCGAATTGAGACAAACGCTTTTATGAGAATGTCATTGCGACCTGCCCACCGTTCCATCCTCCGCAGCAGGCTCACAATGACCGTGTAAAGAATAGTCCTTCGTTTGAGTTACTTGTTAAATAGTGCCCATCAGGAAATGATTAAAAAGGTACTAGCAGTTTCCAGATCAGAAATGAGACGTTTTTCTGCAAGGTCAAGGCTTCTGGGAACCCGCGCCGTAGGCGTGGGACTGAGCGGAGCAAGGCGAGCGCGAAGAAATCAAGGGATTGCGCGGAGACGTACATATGGTAGGTCGCACAAGGAATCCCGCTGATTGACGCAGCCTGCCCGCCATCGCGAGCCTGAACTCGCTCAGGCGAGGCGGGCGGGAGATTGCAAAAAAGGGCCATTTCTGGATGGAAACTAACTAATGGGGGGGGATTATGGTTAAAGCTATCGTAGCCGGTGTTGGGGGTCGTATGGGTGGGCGGATCATTCATATGATCCATCAGAGTCAAAATGTCACCTTGGTGGCAGCCTTTGAGCACCCGGACCATGCGGGTGTGAATATGGATGTGGGACAGGTCGTGGGCCTCGGGGATATGGGTATTAAAGTTGCGGGATCCCTGAAGGAGGTCATTGATCTGGGCGAGGTTCTCATTGATTTCACTGCCCCGGAGGCCACACTGGAAAACATGAGGATGGCCTCGGCCAACGGACTTGCCATGGTCATCGGTACCACGGGGGTAACCGGAGACAACCTGACAGAATTGGAAAAACTGGCAAACACCACCCGGTGCGTCATGGCACCCAATATGAGTGTGGGGGTCAATGTCATGTTCCGCATTGCCGCGGAGATGGCCAAAATTCTGGGCGAGGATTATGACATGGAGATCCTAGAGACACATCATAGGCTGAAAAAGGATGCACCCAGTGGAACAGCCATGCGTCTCGCCCAGATCCTGGCTGGTTCAGTTAGGCGCGATCTGGAAAAGGTGGCCGTATACGAGAGAAAAGGTATGATAGGTCAGCGCAGTGATGAAGAGATAGGCATCCAGACGTGGCGAGCCGGGGATATCACGGGTGAGCACACGGTGATGTTTGGGGGAATCGGTGAGAGACTGGAGCTAATCCATCGGGCCCACAACAGGGACAATTTTGCAAAAGGCGCGGTGAGGGCAGCCGCATGGGTCGTGAGCCAACCCGTGGGTCTATATGATATGCAGGATGTGCTTGGGTTGAAGTGACTAAGGTTAATGATCAGGAATTATCTTAGTTTACTTTAGGGACTTAACAAGAGAGGCTGGCATGGGTAATTTTGAGAAAGCAGAGCGGCTGGGGAAACTCCCCCCTTATCTGTTCAAAGAAATAGACAGGAAGAAAGCGGAGGTCATGGCCCGTGGCGTGGATATCATCGATTTGGGGGTGGGTGATCCGGATCTCCCAACACCGACGCATATCATAGAGGCTATGAAGAGCGCAGTGGAAGACCCTGCTAACCATCAGTACCCTTCCTACTCGGGAATGCACGATTTTAAGTACGCGGTCGCAGAATGGTATGAACGGAGGTTCGGGGTTGATCTGGACCCAGAAAGTGAAGTGGTCTCACTGATAGGCAGTAAAGAGGGCATCGCACACCTTCCACTCGCCTATATCAACCCTGGAGATGTGGCCCTCGTACCGTCCCCAGCTTACCCTGTTTACCACATTGCCACCATGTTTGCAGGCGGCGAATCTTATGTCATGCCGTTGGTGAGGGAGAATACGTTTTTGCCGGATCTTGGTTCTGTTCCCTCCCACGTTGCTGAGCGAGCCAAGTTGATATTTATCAACTATCCTAATAACCCCACGGCCGCAGTGGCTGACCTTGATTTTTTCAATAAAGTGGTTGAATTTGCAAACAAAAACGAAATATTGGTATGCCATGATGCAGCATACACGGAGATGGCCTACGACGGCTACCGACCACCCAGCTTTATGGAAGCGGATGGCGCAAAGGAGGTGGCCCTGGAGTTTCACTCGCTCTCCAAAACCTACAATATGACGGGATGGCGGATCGGGTTTGCAGTCGGGAACAGGGCCATGGTGGATGGGCTTGGTGCCATCAAGAGCAATATCGACTCCGGTGTCTTTCAGGCCGTGCAAATCGCGGGCATCAAGGCCCTGCGCGATGACCAATCTTGTGTGCAGGAAATGGTGGAGGTTTACACTCGCCGAAGAGACTTGATGGTGAAGGGTTTGAGAGAAGCTGGCTTTGAACTGGAGTCTCCCAGGGCTACTTTCTACCTCTGGATCAGGGTTCCTCAAGGGTACACATCGGCTCAATTGACGACCCAATTACTGGAGAAGGGCGTGGTGGTGACCCCTGGTAACGGCTTTGGAGAACCCGGAGAAGGGTATTTCCGAATTGCCCTGACGCAAAAACAGGATCGACTTGAAGAAGCCATTGAAAAAATCAAGTCCATGGCATTCTAAGATGGAGTAGCGGAGTACTGGTTGAACTACTCTGACCAATCAACGCATAATAACATCATAACTGGAACTCAACACTCCAATACTCCCTGGCCCAGACCTGGTTTGCGAGCCCTGGGTTGTATCGCTTCGGGTCCTAAAATATCAGACGGGCTTGAGAACATCCGCAGCAAGTCGCGCCAGGGCGGGCCAACACTCCAATACTCCGACACTCTATGACAACCGCTTACATTGGAATAGGTTCCAATTTAGAAGATAAACGCCACAACTGCATAATGGCCACTGAGATGATAGAGCAAATCCCCGGATGCCAACTCACCGGGTGTTCCGATTGGTACCTGACAAAGCCTGTAGGCGTGAAGGGACAGGAGTGGTATGTGAATGGGGTCGTCTCCATATCCACAAAGGTACTTCCCCGGGACCTAATGAGAAGACTCCTGAGCATCGAGTCGGACATGGGCAGGGTTAGAACAAAGCGATGGGAACCCCGGATTATTGACCTGGATATCCTGCTTTATGGTCGTGAGGTTATTAATGAGGAGGATCTCACAGTTCCACACCCACTGATGCATCTCAGGAAATTTGTTCTTGTGCCCTTGGTCCAATTGGCCCCGGATCTGATTCATCCCTCCCTTGGTGTGACCATGGTTGAACTGTTGGGGAGGATGCAGAACAATGGCCAAGAGGTGGTCCCATTAGAGGTTTGAAGGATATTTAGATGATAAAAATAATATTTCTCGCGGTTGTTGCATACATTCTGTACCGTCTAGTCAAAGGGGTCTTCTCTCCGCGGACCAAGATCGACAGACGCAAGGCTGGAGGTGTCATTGATGAGATGGTGCAGGATCCTTTTTGCGGGACCTATATACCGAGGCGGGAATCAATTAGGAGGGTCATGGAAGGAGAGGAGTATCTATTCTGCAGCGAAGAATGCGCTGATAAGTTTGCGTTGGAAATGAAGGACTCAGAGAGAAAGGAGTGAGCAGGAAAGGGGCGTCCTGGTCAATCTGACATTTTTAGTAGCAACCGCCAAGCGGATAATCAAAGGCGATTCTTGAGCGTTACTTTAGGCACTTTAGTTCACTTTAGAACACTTTAGGCACTTGAAAGGAACGGAGGTCTTATGAAATTTTTTATTGATACAGCGAACGTGGAAGAGATCAGAAAGACGAACGATTTAGGGTTATTGGACGGCGTGACGACGAATCCTACGCTGGTCTCTAAAGAAGGGAGGGAGTTCGAAGGGTTAATCAAAGAGATTTGCAGTATTGTGGATGGTCCGGTGAACGCTGAGGTTGTAAGCACGGATGGGGAAGGAATGATCAATGAGGCGAAGGATCTGGTAAAGCTGGCCGATAACATTGTGGTCAAAATACCTCTGATCGAAGAAGGCTTGAAGGCGGTTAAGATCCTGGCTGCAGAGGGCATAAAAACCAACGTGACCCTCTGTTTCTCTCCCACTCAAGCCTTGATGGCCGCCAAGGCGGGTGCTGCCTATATAAGCCCTTTTGTGGGCAGGTTGGATGATATCAGTAGCACGGGTATGGATTTGGTGGAGCAGATCATCACCATATATGACAATTACGGTTTTGATACCGAGATTATCGTGGCCAGTATCCGAAATCCCACACATGTGGTTGACGCTGCCCTTATGGGAGCGGATATTGCCACAATTCCCTACAAGGTCATTCAGCAGTTGATAAAGCATCCGCTGACGGATATTGGTCTTGAGAAATTCCTGGCCGATTGGAAAAAGATGGGTTAAGCATGTCTGCCATGAGGCAAGCGATCTTCTGTGCCATCGGGTTATCCCTTACTTTAGGTATTTGCAGTTCATCTCTAGCAGATATTTATCGTTATCAGGATAAGAACGGCGTCTGGCACTTCGCTGATATCAAGAAGGACACGGGCTACAAACTCTACCTCAGGACTCCCAAAAAAAGGGCATCCCAATATATAGAAGAATACGAGGGGATTATTGTGCAGGCCAGTCGGAGATTCAAGGTGGATCCATCGCTGGTCAAGGCGCTGATCAAGGCTGAATCGGATTTTGACAATAGAGCGTTATCAAACAAAGGCGCTCAGGGTTTGATGCAACTCATGCCCGAAACGGCCAATGCTATGGAAGTGGCCAACCCTTTTAGCCCGGAAGAGAATATCTTTGGGGGAACCCGTTATTTTAGTCTTCTCCTGGAACGCTTCAAGAACGACAAAATCTTGGCCCTTGCTGCTTACAATGCTGGCCCCGAAGCGGTGGAGAGCTATGGAGGACTTCCTCCGTTTCCTGAAACAGAATTTTTCGTTGCAAAAGTGTTGGAGTATTATGAAAAGTATAAGTCTGGCACAAAATAGTGAGCTGCGTAACGGAGACAAGCGTCTCAGTTTGAGCCGATAGAAGTGGGTTTTGGTTTTTTCAGAAATTATGGATTGCTTTCGTCCCCCTTGCCATATCCATATGGGTAATGAGGAAGATCTGCTTGCGAAGCGCTCGTTGCTCAAGCGGGTTGAGATAGACTGGGCTGGTAGATTTAGGTGGGCAGGTCGCCTTTAGCCTCTGAAGTAGATCACAACGCGCTGCGCCTATTGCCAATTTCCATAACGGAGCGCATCGGAGCCTGGTTTCAGAACGGAGGGTCTATGAGAAAGGATCGTGAGGGCGAGGTGATATTCAATTTGCCCAACACCCTGACCATCCTCAGGTTGCTCTGCATTCCTATCGTGGTTGTATGCTTGAGAGATCCAGGAAGGTTGGGCAGTTCTCTTGCAGCCCTGTTTTTTGCCTTAGGCTTTGTAACAGATTTCTTAGATGGTTTCTTTGCGAGAAGATATGGCGAAATCACCACACTGGGTAAACTCCTTGATCCACTGGCAGACAAAATCCTTGTCTCCGTGACAATGGTTATGCTGATCCCTTTGGACCGAATTCCCGCCTGGATAGTGATGCTCATCATCGCCAGAGAGATAGCTGTGACGGGATTGAGAAGTATTGCGGTCAACAGGGGCGTGGTCATCCAGGCAAGCGCACTGGGAAAATATAAGACCGCGCTTCAAGTGACTGCCACCATAGGTCTCTGTCTCCATTATGAGTATTTCAACATTGATTTCCATAAGGTGGGTATGATCTTCCTCTGGGTTGCGCTCGTTTTTACCCTCTGGTCAGGATGGGCATATTTTCGGCATTTTCATCGGGTCATTTTTCCTCAAAAAGGAGGAAAATAGGGGCAAAAAAAAAACGCCGTTGCGAGAGCAGACTCGGAAGGGGGAAGGTCCTGATTTTTCGTTGACAAATGATTTTCACCCTATAAAATGAAAAGACTTATGCGGGAATAGCTCAGCTGGTAGAGCCCCACGTTGCCAACGTGGTTGTCGCGGGTTCGAATCCCGTTTCCCGCTCCAGAATTTGAAATACTTCAGGCGGCATAGCCAAGTGGCTAAGGCAGCGGTCTGCAAAACCGTTATTCACCGGTTCGAATCCGGTTGCCGCCTCCACAATAATATTAAGGGGTTGCAATTCAATGGGTTGCAACCCCTTTTCATTTCCATGTTCACCGTGACACAGAGTCGTGGCGCGCCAGGAAGGTCAAGTTTTCTCCCACCTAATCTCGTCAGTTTCACAGTAGAGAAAGAACACTGAGCGCAATGTGAGAACTCGGAGCTTCAACGAAGCAGTCCAACGAGCTCTTGATTAAAGGTGTTTAATCCGCTACCCTTGTCATTGCAAGAAGGCACATGAGATTATCTCCGAATGCGCTATATGGGTTTTAAATAGGGAGACTGTCTTATGACAAAAAAGGAAAATAAGAGTGACATGGTGTCCTCCTTCAGTTCCAGCACTGAAGTGGATGTGGAGTTTGATGTTATAAAGGAATTGAATAAAACTTTGGATGAAATGGGAAAGTCTATAGATAAATTGGATATTCACGGTGTGAAAGACAGTTACCCCTACTTGCGGTTTCTGGTGAATGAGTTGGAAGAAGGCCTCTCCGGAGAATTCGAAAATCTGAGATACAGAAGATTTGTCACCAAGAAATCGGGTTAGATATCCACAGTCCTCTCCCCGTACACATCTTCTTTTCGATTGACCGAGAATCTATTTTCTGTTATAATTTCAAATATATAGTGCACTAACGACCGACTCACGTCGGCTTTTTTATGGGCCTTTCTGCAGTCCATATTTTTATGGAGGCAGAATTTCCATGCAAAACATTGCAAAGGGGGAAGGGTTCCTTTGACCGATAATCTTGCAGCCCGTGGAGCCACAGGATTCAGTTTCATGGAGGGCGTGTCGTGCCCTGGAAATTGATCTTAAAGGGTGCCTTGTTCCTGATCGGCGCATCGACTTTCTTGGCCTATTTGATCGTGTCCAGCTACCACTTCAATGAGCTGAA
>JASFEQ010000200.1:0-8134 GCA_050124735.1 Desulfobacteraceae bacterium
TTAAAGTCTTCTCTAATAATCCTTTTCATGTCGCGTGCTGAGATTGCGCTGAGATAAAAGGCACTCGACAGCAGAACAAAGATGATGATGCTTATGACCCGCAGGCCCCTCTTGCTTGCAAAAAATTCGTAATACGTCTTCAAGGGCTATCTCCCAAAGCTATGAAGTGCCTAAAGTGAGCTAAAGTGTCTAAAATGACTAAAGTGAACGACACCATAAGTATGCATGCTACAATTGGTCTTTGCGAGCCCTTCGAGTTCCTCAGGGCCTGCCCTGAGCCTGCCGAAGGGGTAAACTCCGCGAAGCCGTTCGGCCTTGAGCTCATGGCCGAGGGGCACTCTCATGGGATTGCGTCGTCACTGCGTTCCTCGCAATGACGATATTCTTTCAACGTTCACTTAAGAACACCTAAATTGAGCTAGAGTGGAGTGTGCGAAAAAGCGTTTGATAGAAACTAATTATATCCTTAACTTTAGGCACTTTAGTTCATTTTAGGCATTTTAGTTCATTCGTTAATGAGATATTTTCACAAAAGACTCGATCCCCTTCAACATGTCGTTATAATACCAACTTACCATCTTCTCGTTATACATAACCATGTCCAACTGCCTCGTATGAATGATGATATGACCTAACACCTTGAGGCGTTCTTTCAAATAATCTTGATCGTGCCCTTCGAGGCGAGCAAAGACGGAGTCATCCCTGATCTCAACGCGAAAATCAAACCGCTCCAAGAGTTTTCCTACGAATTGGACTCTTCTGACCCTGCGATCCAAATCGGCTGCGCCACCTTTAAAGATAAAACTTGCATAGTTTTCATTGGGATTATCGCCCACATATGCCTCTGTGGTTGAAAAGTGAAATCCAAGCCGACTGCTCAAATTGCAGAAGTTCTTTGAAACTATGATATAATTCTTATCCGCAAACCGTTTTCTGACAGAAGGATCAATACTGGGATCCATTGTGGCCCCAAACATCACAGAGAGAAACCCTTTCGTGTCCACCGGCGGCGGCCCTTTCCAGGGCAAGGCTGTCATGCCCTCCCAAAGGGCTCGCATTGGGATCGAAATGATCTCCTCGGGTTTGACCTTTCCCCCTTTCACACTCTCTTCAATACCGTCTTCCAAATCAATTATCCACCACTGCATGGGAACCTGGGAGACCAATTGCTTGGTCGATGTCTCCGAAAAATGACTCTCCTTGCTCAGGTCGAACATGGTTGTGAGCGCCACTTCATGGGCAAATCTTGTGATGTCGTGAAGTGTCTTGCATCCTCTAGGGGCAAAGTTGGGGCTCCTTGGGTCTGTGAGATTCAAAGGGGTCATCATCTGCAATATCTCTCGAAGCTGCTTCAGGACAGGGGATGCTTTTAAGGCCTCATCGCTTTCTTTTTCCCTCAGCACCTTCTCTACCACACCTTCGTACACATGGGCGTACACCGCATCCACAGTGACCACCATGCCATTCCTGAGAATCTTGGTGGCGCTCTGAGTCCCAAAAAGGGCAGGCACGTTGTATTCTCGAGCTACGGTGGCCAGATGCCCCATCACGTTCCCAATGTCTGATACAACGGCAGAGGCCCTTTGGAGCACCACCGCAAACTCGGGGTGAGAATGTCTCAGCACCAACACACCGCCCTCAGGAAAATCTTTCAAATCCTCTTCACGTTCCACCACGTGGACAGGGCCCGCACCAACGCCTCGAGAGGCAATGGTTCCCTTATCCAGGAAAATCTCATGATCCTTGACTACCGTTCGCCCTCTTTCATCAGATCGAATCTTTGTAGAGGTCAGACGCAGCGGTCTGGACTGTAAGAAATAGAGCTGGCCATCCTGATCCATGGCCCACTCCAAGTCCTGCGGTTGCTCAAAATGGGCCTCCACCTTCCGGGCGTAAGAAGCAAGCTGTGAAATTTGCTCATTGGCCAGGCACGCTTCTGAGAGACATTCTTTGGGGACTGGCACCTCTTTGGTACCTGATTCTGGTCGCACCGAAAGCATCACTTCCTGGCGACCCGTTTCAGCATCTGTGATCTTTTCTACATTTTCTCCAGAGACCCTGTAGTTACTTGTTGGCACCATCCCCCCCACCGCATACGATCCAAGCCCCCATATGGCATTAACAAGTACGCTGTCTCCCTCAGGATTCCCTGGATCGCGAGAGTATATAATGCCGCTAGCCCTGGCTGGGATCATGGCAAGCACCCCCACCGCCATGGCCATTTCTCCGATGCGGAACTCCTTTTCCCTGTAATAGAAAAGCGCTCGAGGGGTGAACTGGCTAGCCAAGACGCTCTTATATTGGGCCAACAGATCCCCGGGGGGAACGTTCAGGGCGGTTTCATATTGGCCTGCAAAACTGGCCATGATATCTTCATGGACCTCACTACTTCGCACAGACACTTTCAATTCCTCTTCCCCCGCCTCGTGGCACAAATCTCCATATGCATCCAGGATGGCCTGCTCTAAATCTGCTGGTATCTGTGTGTTCCTGACCAGTTGCCCCATTTTTTGGCTTACGTCTCTCAATTCTTCATAATTTCGGATGTCGAGTTTTCGCGTTTTTTCACTCAAGATATCCTGTATTTGGTTGTGCTCGACAAAGGTCTTATAGGCATAGGTTGTCACCACGAAGCCGGAAGGAACGGGGAGGCCCAAAACGCCAGCAAGCTCACCCAAGTAAGCAAACTTACCGCCTGCTGCGGCTATGCTCTCCTTTCCGACCTTATTCAGAGGCAGGACATATTCTGTCTTGGGGATGGCCATCTTAGCCGAAAGCTGTTTGCGGATGGCCTCGTCAGTTCTCTGATATGGAATATTCAGGTCCTTGTATTTCTCATCCCCCAAGACATTCAGGTTATCAATAATCCTTTTAATCCCATCGGACACGGCCTGGTAGGAAGAATCCACATAGGCCCTATCAAAGACAAAAGCACCGTTCGCCTTTTCCTGCATATCGCCCATGGTCATCAGCACTTCATTATTGCTCTTAAGGACTTCCCGAAAGGCCTTATACCGCCTTATAAAAAGCGCCTTTTCGTCTGCATCCTTAAGGGCCTTCTTCTGCCTTCTTTTGCTGAAAAAATCAAACATGGCGTATTAGAATCTTGGCACCTCGCATAATCTCTATTCTATGGCATTATAAAGCACATCGGTAACTTAGAGAACAATTTTAATCCTTCCAAGGCATAAATCAACCTAATTAGGTTCCTAAAGGGCCCCCAACACAAAAACCCCGCCAGATTCTCAATGCGTACGAAACAGGCAGGGTTTTTAGAGGTGTGAATAAATGCCTTTGAGAAATTCTTCAATGGGTTCTCAAAACATCCCCTTTACTCTATCGTGGCTACGGCTCCAACATAATCTTCGTTATCTCATGAAATAGATCTCCCATTCGTACAACACCAATGAGTTTTTCCCCTTCTATGACCGGCAGGAGATAGGCGTCTTTCTGTAACATGATGTGAGAAACCTTTAAGATGCTGTCTTGGGCATCAATCTTTGCCGTTACGTCTGACATGAATTCCTTGATAGGCTGGGCAAGCCGCTTTTCACTCCCGCTCTTGAGCAGGTCATCCCAAGCGATGGGCACGCCCTCCTCGTAATGCTGTGCGAATTTGGGCTCCAGCCCTCTCAGGATTTCTTTCTGCAACAACATGCCCACGAGTTTGTACGCCTCGTCAAAAACCAGTACCGCATGGTGACCGGATTCATAGGCCACATTAAGCTGGACAATCGCCTCTTTCAGACTCGCCCAATACGGCATATGGGGGTATTCGCTCAGGGGAATAACCAGATCTTTTACCTTCTTACTCATTTCCATATCTCCTCCTAAGTCACCGGGCATTAAAAAATCCCTTAAGCCTCATCTATGACTTGACTACTTTTAGGCCTGTTCTCCTATTTTTCTATGGGTCTCTATCAGATCTACCAACTCTTGACTTGGCTCCAGGTTATAAGCCTGGTGCAGGGCGAGCAACTCGTTTCCATAATCCACCACTAAATTGGAAAATTTGACGACCCTTTCAGGATCTTTGGCTGTCTTGGCCTTGTTTTTAGCCTCTATGATCTTCTCTGTGAGGATCTTTCCTTCCTTGGCAAAGTCCTCATTACAGGAAAGACACATCCCCGTATCCTCTTCGATCTTCAGAAAAAGGCCTTTCTTCCCGCACTTTCTACACTGGGGCATTATAACCTCCTTTTGCAGAATACGATTCCGCAACATTAAGTTAAACTTATCTGGCGCCGGCCTCCAAGGCAGCTCTGGCCGTCTCAAGAATCCCTTCAGGAAATCCCACGATATTGTAGACGACTAAGAACCCGAGGATCCAGACCACGGCCATTGAAAGGACCCAGAGTAGAAAGCCATACTTCACGAAATCCATGGGATGAATCATCTTTTCACCCGTATCCGGGTAGACACCCAGGCCGTACACAATGGCATTATTGGGAGTCCCCACGATCAGGAAGTGGGCAAAGGAGGTGGCAAAGGCCACGGCCAGACCCACCGCCCAGGGCTCGCCTGCCACGCCGGTCATGATCCCCATGGGAATGACAATGGGACCCAGCAGGGCAGTGGTACCCGCATCAGACATAAAATTGGTCATCAAACCGGAAAGACCGGACATGCCGACCCACAGGCCTAAACCTTGACTCATTCCCACGTATCCGAGAATTTGCAGGAATGTTTGGGCCAGCCAGAGTGCCGCACCGCTTTCCTTCAAGAGAGCGCCCAGGGTCAAGGCGCCACAATACATGAACCAGGCGTCCCAGGATATGCCCCCCAAAATCTTTTTCCAGTCCGTGGTCTTGAATATAACCGGTATCAAAAGCGCCAGAAGTGAGGCACCGCCCAGCCCCAGCTCCTCCCCGCCCACGATCCAGAGGAGAAGGATTAAGAGAAGCATGCCAAACGTGACATACTCTGGATAAGTCATCTTGCCCATCTTTTGGGTCTCTTCCTTAATGGCTGCCAGTCCAGGAGTGAGGTCTTTGGTCTTGATCTTTCGACCAAATAAAACCAGCATGTAAATGGCGACGAGAATGCCCAAGACCGGAACCATGGGGAGCCCGTATTTCATCCATGTGAAAAAGTCCATGGGTACCTTATATTCACTCCAGAATCCCATCATGATTACGTTACGGCCACCCGCAGCAGGCGAACCAATACCACCCACATTCAAGGCATAGCATAGGGCAAAAAGCAGGAATTTTGCCAGGGCTGGGTCATGTTCCAGCCTCCCCTCCTTGCTGTTCGCCGCCACTGCTCCAAAATAGACCGCGGCCATCACCGGGGTCATGAACGCACACATGGCATGGGCCGAGATAAATGAGCCTACGACCGCCATGCTTATACACAACACGAAGATGGGAACAAAAAATCCCTTGGTCCAACCCAGAAGCCAACTAGCCAGCCGCTTGTGCAGTCCCACGTCCACCACGGCCACACCCATGGCCAGAACCCCCAGCAGGAACATGGGGGCATCGCCTGCGAAGGTCTTACCGATCATATTGCGGGGAAGCAGGTGTAGAAAGTATGCCAGGATGGGCATCAGGACCCCGGTCAACCCGATCGGGATCGCCTCGGTGGCAAAAAAGATGACCGCCATGGGGATGATGCCAAGCACGACCATGGTTTTGTCAGCCGCTTCAGTCGGGTCATGGGCCACCTCCCACTCCATCATCTTCTCTGCAAAACCGTAATTTCCCACCGTATCGACGACGCTCTGTGGCGTGGGCAAAATAAACCCAACCAGGATAAAAATACCGGCCCCAATACAGATCCATAAGAGCTTGTTGGCCAGGATTCCGCCTCCACCCACATCATGTTCCATTTCGTGGCTCATAGGGTAAAGTCCTCCTTCACTGGTTCCGCCTTATTAAATCATATGAGATGCGGTCTCACGTTTGGGACATCAAAACCTTTTTCCGGGCTGCGGTTTCCCCCTTCCAAGAACCATCTTGGGCTCAAATCCCACAACTCTTCATCGCCTCACAAACTCGTTTGAACACGTCAACCAGGCGGAGTATGCCCACAATCTGTTCCCCCCTCGTCACAATTAGAGATTGATGGTGGCCCATGACCAGTTGGTGTATGGCTTCGCCCAATGAAGCGCTTTCCTCAACATACTCACCCTCAGTAGGGGTATACATAATATCTTTTACCTTCAATCCGGCTGCCTTGCTGCAGATATCGCTCAGAGATTTATCCCAGAGGGCAAACTTTTCGATCATGGACTTCAGGAATTCCGGGCTGAAGCCTGCACGGGATAATGGGCCTAGATCCCCCATTTCAGCATATTTCGGTTCAAGGGTCTTTAGGATATCCAGCTGGCCCAACTTCCCGACAACTTTATTATTCTTGTCGTAGACGAGAACTGCTTTGTGTCGATGCTTCTTCGGATCAAAAGTCTGCTGCGCTTTTTCCAAAGTCAGGACTGCATCGTAGAGTGTGGCCTCTTCGGAAACAGTTGTATACTCAGAAAGAGGCAACATCAAATCTTTTACGGCTATGGTTTTCACATCAAGCCTCCTTTTGAAATGCCTTCAAGCATTTTGTAATACTTCTGTCTCGTGCAATTATTCACAAGGTCTTCTACATGAATATTGCTCCGATGTCAAATGATTTTGGTGGGAGCATTTAGGCGGGATAGAGGTGAGAGTGGGGGGGCAAAAAGGATTTGATGGGAAGTGCCTTCAGACGAAATTAAGTAAGCTGAATTATAGGTAACTCCTACAAACGATATACCGTCGGTCTTTCTTCAGATCCGATATCAATGCCGATCGTATCCCCGGTCTTAAATCCCAACCTTTTGAACTCATTGACTATTTGATCATGTCTCTCAATATACCAATACACGGACCATAGGGGATTCCGCACCGTGGCAATCCCGTATGCGTCGTGAATGCCCAGATTTACCCTGATCTTGTCCTTGGCAATGATGGTATCGGCCTCCGATAAAAAATAGTCCCTTTTATACAAATCGTTGTGGAGAACCTTGGAGAGTCTTTCTTGTAATTCAGGTGTTTTTTCAAGATAATGATTAGCGATCTGGTATAGTTCTTCGGGCACTCTTATGGATAAACCAAGAACAGCGAACCTTTCATGCCTTAATGCAAATTCTTCAAGCTCTGCCTCATAGGATGTGATCATCGCAATGATACCTTCGATCCCTGGTTGTGGCCCTTCACATCCGTGAACCATATCCTCGCATTTATCGATAATACCCAGATAGTATGCCCTGCTGTCCATGACGTAAATGGGCCGTTCACGATAATTCCGCCTCTTTCTGATCCTGCGGACGCCGTCCAGTGTGATGGATCTCTCTTCTTGCCTTTCTATCAAGGTCTCAAAGTGAGAGATATCTTTGCCCTGCACAACATGAATCTCCCCATCTCCTGAAATGATATACTCAATTTCACACCTGAAGCCAAAATACTTCTGAATATCCTCTGATAATTGCAGCAACTTCCTATCGTGGGGCGTATTGGTGATATAGGGTTCACTTTGCACCTTGTGTATCCTGTCGCGACTGTAACCGAACTCCCAGTGATCGCCTATCCTCTTTGCCATGACGCTTGTGCCCTCAATGAAGGGCATCACCACAATTCCCATGTCATTCGGATCGATTTCAGGCGCGTTATTAAATCTTTGCTGTCTTAGCACAGCGAGTTTACAAGCGCTCGTCGCTAAATCGATGATCCGTTTTCGCGCAAACTTGATGCCGGCCAAATCAGCGTAAGTCTCTAATGAGTCAAAAGTCCCCGGCCTGAAAAACTCCTCCTTTGGGTGGGCACTTCTCGCGATAACCTTAAAGCCTTCTGCGTGATTCCGAAGAAAATTTTCCAACGCCTCAAATTTTTCATTCTTGAAGTGGGATGCCGGGACATAAATAAAATCTGGCACATTAAACTTGCCTTCTTTCAATTGTTCCAAGAGCCTTGCTTTTTCTGGTAGAGTTGATTGCATGCTTTTCTCTCAAAAAAGTCTTCCCTTCTGAAAAACTAGAACTAACCACCTTTTGCCTTTATCGAATTATTTGCTTGTTTCCCCAACCTCTCCTCATCCATTCTTTTGGCCTTAGCCCCCTTTATTTTTTCGGCCAGCGCTTTCAAATCTGCCGGTTTTTCAATTA
>JASFEQ010000201.1:0-8094 GCA_050124735.1 Desulfobacteraceae bacterium
TATGCTATAAGAATGAGGCACATGAGGGTTTTAAGGCGAAGAAGATGGATAGCGAATTGATCAGTCGGCTCAATGAATTGTGGCAGCCCATATATCCTCACCTGGCGCGATGGATAGGCAGGCATTATCCGGGAAAACCGAGTCTGACTCTGGAGCTGGGCCCCTTTTCAGGTGGGATAAGCAAGGGCTTCAAAGGCCTTTTCGAAAATGTGAGAACACTATGTTTGATGTCTGAGGCCGAGGTAGCTGGTAGCATAAGAAACCAATTTGGATGGAATTTGGAGGTCCTTGTTGGATCTCCAGAAAGGCTCCCTTTAAGAGCTTCCTTTGACCTGGCCGTCTATCGAGGTGCCTTCTTTTTTCTTACTCCAGAAATAATCAAGGAGACATACAGGGTTCTCAAACCAGCCGGCCGGGCCCTTCTGGGCGGTGGCTATGGACCCTTAACGCCGCTTGAAGAGATGGTGAAAATCGCTGAAGAGTCGAAGCGGTTGAATTACAGGTTGGGGAAGAAATGGATTTCAAGGGGAGAACTGGAAGAGATGGTCAGGGAGGCGGAGATGGAAAGAGACAGCAAGATCCTGGAGCAAGGAGGACTCTGGCTGCTGCTGGAAAAGAAATGAGCCCGCCCTGTCGCCACATGATTCAAATCTATCACGGTGCTATCTGGTTTTGCGTGCATACGGAGCTATCAAAGGATCGGGTAAAACCGGGCCTGGGCCAGGGCTTGCTTGGCAGTGAAAGTATGGGGGATTTTTTTGGTCGTTCGCGATGGGCTGAGTTTCATTCTCGGGGTTCGGCACGCACCTCCACCACCACGTGACCCCACCCTCCACATTCAGGACCCACGTCAAAACAACCCGTTCGGTTGAATATCACCTCATTGGGGTCTCTGCCGTTTATGAGATTCTCAAAAAAGGCATTGATCAGCATGGCAATATTGGGCATCAGAAAGGTGCAGACCCGCTCGGGCGACTGACGCGTGAGAAGATTCCCTGAGGAGTCAAAGACAAGCTTTTGTCCCACCACATGCCCTGAATGGCACCCCGTGGATTCCTTGACTTCAGCCACCAATCGGTACTGGGAAGCGGCAAGGGCATTGTCAAACAAGCGCTGGAATTTGGGTGCGTCCTTAATGACCTGAAACTCTCCGTCACTCAGCCCCAGCCTCTTCTGGATAATCTGGATAAGTTTTTCTTTTTCCATGACCTTCCTCTGCTTGTGTCGTTCTCATTTCTAGTAAATAATGGAAGGTTTTCTACCATATCCCTCTTGAATAGGAAAGCCTAATGGTTTATGGTCAGCACTAAAATTTTCCTCTGGGAAGATTTTAGATAACGCCCCCGGGAACCGGGGGCTTTTAAGCCTCCCGAAACCATTCGGGAGGCGCTTTATAAAATTCCTGCAAGGGATTTTATCGGAGGAGTGGATTATGGTTGAAGTCATTGAAGGCGTCTATTTTATCCAAGGACAGGATGAACTCATCCCGGATTCACATATCTATCTGGTCGGGAACCCCGCCTCGCGGGACCTTTCCATCATAGACGTGGGCCTAATAGGTAAAGGAGACTACAAGATCAACACCATCAAGAATTTGGGGATCCCGCTTGATGACATAAAGAGAATTATCATGACCCATACCCACATGGATCACATTGGGTGTCTGGCTGAGATCCAAGAGCAGATCCCCTGGGCAGAACTGTGGATGCATACAATGGAAGCGGAACCCTTGGAAGAAGGGGATGAGAGGGCGGTCTATGGTATGGACATGTTCCGGAGCATGTGTGAAATGCAGTATGGTCTCAAACCAGGAGCCTTCAAATTCAAGGTTGATCGAAAACTCCAGGACGGAGAACATCTGGAAATGGGCGGTATGACCTGGGAGGTACTTCACATCCCCGGGCACTCCCCGGGCAGTATCGGCCTCTATGATCGTGCAAGCAAAACCCTCATCCCGGGCGATGTGGTCTACGCAGATTATGCCATCGGCCGTTTTGACCTCCACGGCGCCAATGGGCCAGAACTCAAAGACTCTTTGATGCGGCTTGCTGAGCTGGAAGTGGAAATCCTTTTACCAGGTCACAATCGAATCGTAAAAGACCTACCAGAGGGGTATATCTTACAAACGGCGAGACAATGGGAGATGTATCTGAGCTGATATGAGGTCTCGCTGGCGGTCATCGGCCTTCCCTTCACCGCCTAACTTATATAAATCACTTGACTTATTAGAGGGGTTGGCTTAGAGAAGGTAGGGCTGTTGAGAAAACAACAAAGCTTCTTAGTGAAATACCATATGAGAGGAGCGGTGCTATGCTACTCATAGAAGACTTGCAGGTGGAAATTGCCGGAAAGGTGATCCTGGAGCACATTGACCTGGAAATTCAGCCAGGGGAAACCCACATCCTTTTTGGCCCCAATGGATCGGGAAAAACGTCCCTTCTGATGACGATTATGGGCTATCCTCAATACAACGTGGTCTCCGGGAAAATGAGTTTTAGAGGAAAAGATATCACCTATCTTCCCATTAACGAACGGGCCGAGTTAGGGATTGGGATGTCTTATCAGCGTCCTCCCACCATACATGGACTAAAGACCCGACAGATGCTCCAGCTATGTGCAAAGGGAGGCATTGAAGAAGCTAGCCTGGCACAGCTCGTGAATTTTGAGGAATTCTTGGATCGGGACTTGAATGCGGGCTTTTCAGGGGGTGAAATCAAACGTTCTGAATTGCTTCAACTGATGGCACAAAACCCGGATCTGATGCTCTTTGATGAACCCGAATCAGGGGTGGACTTGGAAAACATTGCCTTGGTAGGGGAAACCATTGCTGCACTTCTAGAGAGAGACGGTGCCCCCGATAGATCAAAATCAAAAATGCAGATGAAGCTTGAGCGGACAAAGATGGGACTGATCATTACCCATACGGGCTACATACTGGATTATGTGTCTGCTGATAAGGGCCAGGTTCTCTATAATGGGAAATTAAGCTGCGTCAGCAATCCTGGCGAGATCTTGCACTGCATCGGTGAATCAGGATATGAGGAGTGTGTGCGATGTATGACAGGAATAATTTGAGGGAGACGGCGAGCAAAGCCATAGACAAGAAGGCAACGATCGGCCCCGACATCAACTTGAATGAATTTGACGTGGCCCCTGTGCCCCATTCTTATCTGGCGGATGAAGAGCTGTGCACAATGCCGGAGGCAGAGCAGGAGCGACTCCTCATGTCCGGACTGGATGTCACCAAGAAGGAGAGGAGCGGAACTTTCTTCCAGAAGGATACATCGGTGATCCATTGTCACACCCAGCAAGAAGGGATTGAAGTGATCCCCATCCAGAGGGCCTTAGAGGAATATGACTGGATCGAAGACTATTACTGGAAACTGGTGGCCGTGGACACGGACAAATACACCTCTGCGGCAGAGCTCAAATTGCATGACGGATACGTCATCCGGGCGCTACCGGGGACCAAGTCCATTTATCCCATACAGGCCTGTCTTTATCTGGATAAGGATGGACTGCAGCAAAATGTTCACAATATCATTATTGCAGAGGAGAACTCTGAGGTTCATATCATCACGGGATGTTCCACATCGCTCCATATGAGAAGAGGCCTGCATGTGGGGGTCTCAGAATTCTTTGTGAAGAAAAATGCCAAAGTCTCTTTTACCATGATTCATAATTGGGCAGAGGAGATGCAGGTACGACCCCGCTCCGTGGCGCAGGTGGAGGAGGGAGGACTTTTCTTAAGCAACTTTATCTGCATGAAGCCCCTACGCAGTCTCCAGATGTATCCCACCACCCACCTGGTGGGGAAAGATGCGGTTGCCCGTTTTTATAGTATTATTGTTGGGAGTCCAGGATCTGAATATGACATGGGAGGCAGGGTCTTTCTTAAGGAAGAAAGGACCCGCGCTGAAATTGTGGCAAGGACAATCAGTAATGGTGGGAAAATTATTGCGAGAGGACACTTGATAGGAAAAGTGCCCGGCGTAAAAGCCCACCTGGAGTGTCGCGGACTGCTTCTTAATGGTGGACTCATACACGCCATACCCGAATTGGAGGGAGACGTGGATGGCGTGGAACTGTCCCACGAGGCAGCTGTTGGCAAGATCGCCCAGGACGAGATCGCCTATTTGATGTCCAGAGGGCTTAGCGAAGAGGAGGCCACTTCCACCATTGTCCGCGGATTCTTAAGTGTGGATATACCCGGATTACCCGCCCCGTTAAAGGCAGAAATTGACAGGGCCATCGAAGAAAGTGACAAAGATGTAATGTAAATGCGCTCGTAATAGTATCAAGGATCTTGATTAGAAGAGGAGTGAGCCATGGAAATTAAAGTGATTCCAGCGAAGCCTGAGCAGTTAAAGGAAAAACCCAAAGATGAATCCAAACTGGGATTCGGCGATATCTATTCGGACCATATGTTCCTCGTGGACTATGTGGAGGGAAAGGGATGGCATGATGCCAGGATAGTGCCTTTTGGCGATTTGCATATCAATCCTGCTGCCATGGCCCTCCACTATGGACAGCTCATATTTGAAGGACTCAAGGCTTACAGGGGGCAGGACGGCTCCATTTATCTATTCCGCGCGAGGGATAATTATAAGAGATTCAATCGTTCTGCCACCAGGCTCGTCATGCCGGAGGTGGATATTGATCTGGTCATGGAGGGCATGAAAAAGCTCATTTTGCTGGACAAAGAATGGATACCTCAAAGCGAAGGCACCTCCCTCTATATAAGGCCCACCATGCTGGCCAGCGAGCCACACCTTGGTGTCCGATCGGCCAGTGAGTATCTCTGTTTTGTCATCATTGGACCCGTGGGCGCCTATTATCCAGAGGGCCTCAATCCGGTGAAGATTTATGTGGAGGACAGGTACATTCGAACAGCCGTGGGGAGTACGGGCGAGGCCAAGGCCGCTGGTAATTATGCTGGGAGCTTGTTAGCCGCTAAGGAGGCACAGAAAAAGGGGTTTACCCAGGTGCTGTGGCTCGATGCCAATGAGCGGAAATATGTGGAAGAGGTGGGCACCATGAACATGTTTTTCGTGATAGGCGATGAAGTGATTACAGCCCCCTTGACCGGGAGTATCTTGCCAGGGATCACGAGGGACTCGGTTATCCACATGGTGAAGGACTGGGGCATGAAGATGTCCGAAAGATCCCTGTCCATTGATGAGGTCATCGCTGCGGCGAAAGACGGAAGACTCCAAGAGGCGTTTGGTACGGGGACAGCGGCCGTCATATCCCCGGTGGGTCAGATAACCTACGGGGGAGAAGACCACGTTGTGGCTGGGGGCAAAATGGGCGAGCTCTCCCAGAGGCTTTACAATGAGATTGTAGCCATACAGTATGGGGAGAAAGAGGATCCTTATGGTTGGCGAGAGAAAATCGCTTAGTTTCCATCCTGAGAAGGCCTTTCTTGTCCCCCCTGCCCTTGGACTCCCCACACAATGGGTGGGTCCCCGGTTTCTCAAACTCCCGCCTCCCTCGCCCCCCATTGCTCGATTGTGCCAGGGGGACTTTTCATGATTCCGACCATAGAATGGGATGGCAAGCGTATTCGAATGATTGACCAGAGAAAGATCCCTGGAAAGATCGAATGGTATACCTGCATGGGGTACAGGGATGTTATAAAGGCGATTCAGAAGATGGTCATCAGGGGTGCTCCAGCCATAGGCGTAGCAGCCGCCATGGGTTTGGCATCAGGGGCTGAAACCATAGGGACTAACTCGTTCCATGCCTTCAGAAAACAGTTTAGAAAGATGGCAGACCAGATGGAAAAGGCTCGACCCACTGCGGTTAACCTGAAATGGGCCGTAGACAGGATGTGGCGGTTGGTGGAGAAAATGACCACAGGGTCTGTGGGTGAGATCAAACAGGCCCTTAGGCAGGAGTCGGAAAAGATTCTCCAAGAAGATATAGAGATTAACCGAAGCATAGGTAAACATGGGCAACAACTTGTACCGAGAAAGGCTAGCATTTTGACCCACTGCAATGCCGGATCGCTTGCTACCGGCGGCTACGGGACAGCGCTGGGAGTGGTAAGGGCGGCCTGCGAAGCCAACAAATTGGTGGACGTGTTGGCGGATGAAACCAGACCCTGGCTTCAGGGGCTTCGCTTAACAGCCTTTGAACTGATGCAGGATGGGATTCCAGTCACCGTGATTACCGACAATGCGGCCGGATCGTTCATGCGCCAAAAAAAGGTGGATCTGGTCATCACCGGGGCGGACAGAATAGCCGCAAACGGAGATGTGGCCAATAAGATTGGGACCTATCAAGTCGCCGTATTGGCAAAGGAGAATAAGATTCCCTTCTACGTGGCCGCCCCCCTCTCCACCATCGATTTGAACATTAAGTCGGGTGATGAGATCCCGGTTGAAGAGAGAAATTCTGAGGAGATAAGCCATTTCCGAAAAAAAGAGATTGGACCGCCGGGTGTCAAGGCCGTCAATCCGGCATTCGATGTCACGCCAAACAGGTATGTGTCAGCCATTATTACGGAGAAAGGCGTCATCAGACCTCCGTTCAGGAGTCAAATAAGAAAGTTTTTCAGTAAGAGGTGATAAGTTCTTGACCTGACACAAAGTTTGGCATATACTCCGCCCTCATCTCAGGGGTCAAACCCTTAAAACCTTCCGGGCTTACCGGGCAATCCATCGTGCGGAGAGGATTGTTTTGAAAGGAGTTGGGAACTTCAATACGTAAATCAACATAGTAAGGGGGTGAGGAAATTGTATGCCCTGTTAGACCTGGTTCTCATAGACCTCTATGAGTGTGATCGCGAGAGGCTTACCTATGAAGAGGAAATTAAAGAGGGGATGCTGAAGGCGGTTGAGCTCATGGGAGCCGAAGTGATGGGGAACTCATTTCATACCTTTAAACCGTGGGGGGTTAGCGGGACCGTTACAATAGCGGAATCTCACATCGCCGTTCACACGTGGCCAGAGTTTAATTACGCGGCGGTGACCTTTGAGACCTGTGGTCACCACATGGACCATCGAAAGGCCTATCAATACCTGGTCCAGTTCTTTGGTGCCAAGAACCCCAAAATTACGCTTCAGAAAAGAGGATTCATGGATTACCTGGAAGGGGAGATAAACTATAAACAAGAGGCTGGTTGACTGACCGAAGCGGCTTCTGTTTATTTGCCCTCCGAGATTTTACCTGCCTACTCCCTTCAGGAACGGCTTGCGGCCTGAACCTGGACGGATCTGTATACCTAGTTTTTGCCTCAATTCGCCTCTCTGATTCACCTTGTGAAATGCTTACAATCTATTGAAATAGAACCTTCTTCAATCCTAACAAATCCAGTAGGCCAGTACACCACGACTCCCATACGTCAGGACAGGCGAATACCATACCGCCTTGACAAAAAGCCTTAAGAGGTGGAGTTAGCGTATAGCTACTTTTAGGATTCTTTTTGTCTCTGATGAGACCTTGAATCTGTCGTCAATCCTGTACCCGCAAATCCAGACCGGGGTATCCTGACTCACCAATATGGGTGTCAAGACCCGCATCTCAGAGGGAATTTTAAGGTCTATGAAAAAATCCTTTATCTTTTTGTGTCCCGCCATACCAAGGGGGACAAATCTATCCCCTGGCCGGAAGTTTCTCAAGATCAACGGATACTGAAGCTTGTCAGCGTCCAAATATGCCGTCCTTTCCTGACTCTGCAGGTTCAAATCAGCATCCCGTTCAATTTCTCCGAGGGTTATGGATCGGCCAATCTCTTCAAGGTAATACGTCCCAACACCATCCAGGTGGTAATGGAATGCAACTGATTTGTCCGTAGCGTTGGCCATGAACGCCAACTTGTCATATATCTGTTTGACCGTGAGCCCGTGAGGCAGATTCAAAATGCCTTGTGGTTTCTTGCTTTTGGCCAGTCCGTACACAGCTTCAATATGACCGTGGTCTATCCTGCGGAGGTTCTTGCCTATCTTTTTCAATAGGTGTCTGGTAACTCGGTTCCTAACAGGCTCTGAGAGTTCAATGAAGGACCGTACAGGTATCACAATATCTCCATTAGGCTTCTGGTCCGCCTCTCTGACCACCCAGTCTTCTGCATGATCTTCCAAAAATTTG
>JASFEQ010000202.1:0-8061 GCA_050124735.1 Desulfobacteraceae bacterium
CCGTCCCTTTTGTGGCAGATACCAATTTTCTGATCTCTTGGGAATCCAGCCTCAGGGCCACTTCATGATACCTTTGCCCCATGAAATATCCTGTTAGGGCGAGTTCTGGGAAAACACTCAGATCGACTCCCTTCTCCTTGCCCTGGTGGATTTTGGCAATGACTTCGTCCAAATTGGCATTGAGGTCCAATAACTTTGGCTTTGTCTGATAAACGGCAACTTTCATTTCTCACAAACTCCTCTATTTGATTTTTTGAGACTCATCCTTGTTTTAACCAATTGCGAAAAGCGGTTTCACCAGAAGGACGCAGTCCCCATTCAGCACAGGCCTCTAAAAAGGCTTCGGACATGGACTGTGCATATCCTCTTGAACAGGCGATCAGCACCGCCGTATACCCTCCCTTTTCACATAACAACACCACCTGGCATCGCACGTGCAAGACAGGCCCTTGAAGTAAGAAGGGGGGCGCCTTGCTCGGAGTAGAGAGATCAAGGGGTGTAACCTTCTCCATGATAGAGAAGACGTCTTTGGCCAAAACCGCCATAAGCGCGTAGGCGTCGCTGACATCTGTGTAAGTGAATTCGAGGGGGATAGCGGGGTGCGCTTCCGAGAGATGCCAAAGGGCCGCTTGCGTGGCATTCATGCGATTGACCAATATCCCATTTTCCAGGATGCAATCCCCGGGACGATCTGGTATAGCCACATCCATGGGACGAATGTGGGGAAGGTCAGCATCTTGTACGTCCCATTTGGGTACGTGGCTCAGATCGATCAAGAAAGGCCCGTTTCCCTGATCCTCGTATTCAAGAACCACCTCCCAGCCGTCACGTATCTCTTTTTTGCTGGGCGGAGTTTGGAATACTACTGGAGAACGTCTTCGGTAAAGTTCCATGGTTCCCATCTCACATCTTCAACCTATTTCCTTCAGGATCGTAAAAAGGTGTCGGCACCACCCTAGCATATAGCCGGTTCTTTCCCATGCCCTCCTCAAAAATGGCCAACCGGGTCCCCAATTCGCTAAGATGATCCTCCACCAGGGCGAGACCAATGGATTTTTTCAACGCCCAACTGTAGCGTCCTGTGCAGACATGACCTCTTATCTCGGAGTCTACGACAATAGCCCCATCCTTGGGCGGTCTAGAGGGTCTTTCCATTTCAATGCCCACGAGTTTCATGCGGTCTTCCTGATGCTCTGTGAACTTGAGTGCAGGGGCACCGACCGTCTTTGCCTCAGGCTTGTTTTGGTGCCAGAGAAAACCCAGGCCCAGATCGTGCAATGTGGCGCGTATCTCAGATTCCTGGCCCGTAATAATATGGCCCTTCTCTAAGCGCAAGACATTTTGCGCTTCCAATCCGAATGGACGAATACCGAATTCCTTGCCCGCCTCCAGGAGCAGGTCCCACACCGCCTCTGTCAAAGAGGCTGGTGCATGGATTTCATATGAAAGCTCACCCACGAACCCCAGCCGCATCGTCCTGACCGGGATGCTATGATTTATGTCAAACTCACGATATGCGGCAAAGGGGAAGGCCTCATGAGACAGGTCCACATCAGTGAGTTT
Source organism: Desulfobacteraceae bacterium (assembly GCA_050124735.1). Lineage (GTDB taxonomy): Bacteria > Desulfobacterota > DSM-4660 > Desulfatiglandales > HGW-15 > JASFEQ01. Next base: position 1,564 of record JASFEQ010000202.1, read on the forward strand.
TCTGAGAACCTCGCGAGCATTGGGGCCGGCCAGATTGATGGCTCCGAACGCGTCCGTAAGGTTAACCATATGAAAATCCCATCCATCATAGCGGGTATGATACCGGATCCATTCAATCGTAGCGTCTGCACGGGCTGTGGACGTGGTGAAATAAAAGTCGTTTTCAGGCCGTTTGACCACCACGCCGTCGTCAATAAGACAGCCGTCGTCGTTACACATGGCCGAGTATTTGACTTTCCCTTCGAGGATTTTGCTCATGTCACTCACATAGACCCGTTGTAAGGCCTTTACAGCATCCGGGCCGAAAATCCGGAACTTCCCCAAGGTGCTTACATCGATGATGCCCACATTTTTCCGTACATTTTCGATTTCTTCCCGGGAACTCAAATCAGAGGAAAAGTATCTGGCCCGCTTCCAGTCCCCAATTCTACGATAAACGGCTCCTGATTGCTCCTGGCTCTCGTGAACAGGGGTTCTCTTAAAAATGTCGTAATGCCTCCCTGCGTACGTTGCCAACAGAGTGGGGACAAGAGGCGCGCGAACCGTACTGGGTAATTCAGGCCCTGAAGAAGCCCTGTGATACTCTGAAAGGACAAGGGGAAGATTATGACCGGGAATCCCGCCCTGTCCCGGTCCCGTACCGGCCGCTGTGAATCGTTTTGTCAGCTCCACCCTGTCAAAGCCCATCTCACAGGCCTGATAAACGTGCTTGACAGTCGCATCCTCATCAAAACAGATAAAACGTTTTCCCCCGTTGCCTGGTGCCTGAACCAGCTTGGATCCGTTGCTGGGCCCTGAAAGATCCTCGAGCCTTTCCCGGACCTCTTTAATCACCGAATCCACTGAGGCCCCGCAATCGGCTGCAGCCTCAAGTCCTGCCAGACGTCCTGATGCTTCGATGGCCAAGGGGTGGTGAAGCCCGAGCAGCCGTCCGGCGGCATGGACTCCAGGCGGAAGCTCTTCAGGCAAAAAGAAACCCGTATCCTTTTTATACGGCATTTTGGCCTGTGCTAGAGAAAGAGGCCCAGAGGCTGGAGTTAGCCCGGCAGAGGTTACAAGCGTATCACAGGCAAAGTCCAGAGCTCTCGTTCCATCCGTTGTCCCCAGGGTGACTTTCCTCAGCGTTTTGCCGTGAGCCTTTGTGGCAACCCATCCGCGCAGGAGAGGAACTCTCCTCTCGGCGAGAGCCTCCAAGAGCCCCGCATCCTGACCACTCGTCCGAGAATCAGCGACACATGAAAGATCAAGACCCAAATCAAAAAGATCCAGGGCAGCCTCCAGTCCCAGATCATGACCCACACTGAATACGACACATTCCCCTGGCAAAACGCCATAGGTTCGGGATAACCGATGGGCACAACCAATCTGCATGACCCCAGGCCGCTCATTGTTTTCGAAAATCAGCGCTCTCTCTATGCAACCCGTCGCCACCACAACGCTTTGCGCCCGAATCTCCATATAGCGTTCATCAAAGGGATCTTTTTCGCTGCCCACACGAAAGGCGGTGATATGATTATTGCCATAGAAACCGATCATGGGTGTGTGTGTGAAGACACGAACATGAGGATGGCTCTCCATTTTATGGGCCAGTTCTCGCGCTCTACTGTACAGAGGGACATCTGCGCTGTATTCTGCTGCCCGGTAATCAAAGAGACCCCCCAACCAGGGACGACCTTCCAACAGGATCACACGAAGCCCTTGTTCAGCCGCGGCCAGGGCGGCCATGATGCCCGCGGGCCCACCGCCAATAACACAGACCTCTGCGTTGATATACTGTTCATCAAAATGTCCTTCCATTCGAGAGGACCCATTGACCGTTCCTACCCCGGCAGTCTTCCGGATCTGATTCAGAAAAAACGGCCACAATCTGTAAGGCTTGTGAAAATATCGGTAATAGAAACCGGCGGGCATAGCCCAGTCCAGCTTGTCCATGAAACCTTTCAGGTCTATCTCTGGACTTCCTACCACGTTCTGTGGCCTCACACTCATACCGTCCCTCAAGGGTGTGAGTTCAGCACGCATATTGGGCACGCCGTCAATGTCCATCAGGCAGTTAGCGGACTCACCGTCTAGACTGTAAAGCCCTCGAGGGCGATGGTACTTTATGCTTCTGGAAAAAATTCGGATTCCATTGGCGTAGAGGGCGGTGGCCACTGTATCACCTCTAAGGCCTCCGTATGTCTTACCCCTGTAAGCGAAGGAAAACGCTTCAGTAGGGTCGATTCGCAATGTGGGCAACCGCGTGAGTCTATGCATCGTTCGGTTCCGATCCATCCACTTCCAGGTTCGTTCTGGTGTCCCTCCAGATGGTAAACCAGGTACCGCATCCGTCCCGATGGTACCACCACTCCTTTTGAATCCCTGCCACATTGGCACGATTATGGACGTAGTCGCACCACGCCGCAGGTGTCATATCCTTTTCAATGGGTCTCGGTCCTCGCTCCTCCCCTCCGAAACGAAATTCGTAACCATTTCGTTTTCCGCAAATGGGGCAAGTAATGGTGAGCGACATCCCTTTTCTCCTTCTCTAATACAGACGCGATAACTAAGGTGTCATTGCGAGGAGAAAGATTCCTCGCCCGTCATTGCGAGCCCACCATAGAGTCTGGGGCGAAGCAATCTCAACTTCTGTCGGTGTACTTTATTAGAAAACACCTGGCTCGGAACAGGCTCCGCAACCTCGAATTGAATAGTGAGATTGCCGCGCTCCTCCCGCCTCCGCATTAGTCGCTCGCAATGACCTCTTATGCAGGCCTTCCTTATGCAAAGAACTTCTGGGAAACGACATTAATTCCACGGCCCATAGTTGACCGGGTTAGCGATTTCTCCAAGGAAGCGATTCTCTTGATAGCGGCCCAGGCTGAAAGGTCTCAGGATCTGTGGACAATGACCGGTAGCCATAAATTCGGCCAGGTATTTTCCTGTGACTGGACCTGCCTTAAAACCGAAATACCCCCAACCACAGTCCATATAATAGCCTTCAATGGGATCGTTTCCGTCAATAATGGGGGCCATATCCGGGGTCATGTCAGCCAGACCTCCCCATGCCCGCATGAACTTGACCCCTTTCAGGCAAGGAAGGAGCTCTGTCAATGCCTCTGCCTGATGCTTGATGTAGTGAGCCGTTGTCTGTGTTGTATAGTTGGGCCAGGGGTCCATGTGGGCCCCCGTGACGATCTCTCCTTTGAGAGTCTGATTTGCATAGCAGTGATAGGCCCCGGATGAAACCACATGATTCAAGAGGGGTTTCAGGGGCTCTGTTACCATGGCCTGGATGGTCAGAACGTGAATAGGCAGTCGTATTCCTACCATGGAAGAAATCAAGGTGGAATAGCCACCCGCGGCATTCAGGACGCGAGGGGTGCGAACCTCTCCCCTGTTCGTTTCCACAGAAACGACTTTCCCATTCTCAACCCCAATTCCCAGTACCTCTGTCCCTTCGTGAATACGTATGCCCCGCTTTGCAGCCTCCTTTGCCAGTCCCCAAACCACGGCATCGTGACGAAGGGTCCCGCCTGGAGGGTGGTACATGCCTCCCATGATGGGAAAGGAGAGGCGATCAGAGATATCAAGCGCCGGTATCAGTGCCTTGCATTGCTTGGCGTCGAACAACTCACTTTTGATGCCGAAGAATTGTGCTGAAGCCACTTGCAGACGCAGGGCGCCTATTGCTGCCTCGCTGTGGGCCAAATTGAGGTTTCCGCAATTGAAAAACATCAGGTTAAAATCCAGATCGTCTGTCAACTTAGGCCAGAGCTCAAGGCCTTCGTTATAGAGGGGAAGATTTTCCTTAGTCCTCTGATTTGCCCGGACTATGGCCGTATTTCTCCCGGCACCGCCAAACCCGAGATACCGTTTTTCAATAACCGCCACATTGTTCATACCCTGATCTCGAGCCAGGTAGTAGGCCGTGGCCAATCCATGTAGACCGCCTCCGATGATCACCGCATCGTACCTCGACCTGAGAGCCGGTTTTCCCCAAAGGCGTTCATACTTCCCGAACATGCGTTCTCCTTATGTTTTGCTTCTGGCCATCATGTGGGTTACAAACAGCCCTTACAAAAAAGACCCATGACGGCAAGAGCTACCTATTATCTCATTAAAGAAAGGAAATATGAAGGGATTTCCAGACGTTAAATCCCTGAAGTAGAATTCTGTAGGTTTTTCGAAAGGGGGATACAGAGGTCTTTTAGTTCAAGAATACCTTTCCCGTATTCTTCAGGGTGTGATCATCCCGCATGTAATTGGCCTGACTGCCGTTGCGCTTGATGGCTTCAAGCCCTTCTGGATCATAGGGTTCCAAGTCATAATTAGGGGCCTGCTCCACGCCTGTTTCCCAGCACAGCTCTACATGTCTCTCCAATTTAGCGATCGAAAAAGATATGAGTTCCCTTAAGAATCCAAACGCATGTCGCATCTGATGAAATCCATACTTTTTCATTAGGGCATAGCCTTTGGTGGCATCTTCTTCAGCCCGCTGATTAGGCGCGTCCTCGCTGGTGGTGCAGGCCGTTTGGATCGAGGCAATGTTCAGCATTTTGTTGACCTTTTCCATAAGGAGGTTGGCCACATTGTGAGAGACAAGTCCCAGATCTACCGCGTAATTCTTGTTGATATTGGCAATGGAGGGGAGCCCGGCATGGACAACGGTAATACCCGGATTCACCAGTTGGGCCAGGGTGATTCCAAATAAACCCTCGGCATGGGTCAAGGTCAGCAGTCCGGACGTCGAGTAGGGCGCGGAAAGCCCCGCCATGGGCATGGTGGAGACATAGATGGGGATGCCCCTGCGAACGCAGGACAGGAAGGGATCCAACATGCTTTCAATGACATTCAGGGGACTGTTGATAATGGAGAACTGGACAGTGAAATTCCCCCTTGTCTTGTGAATCTCCTCAGCCCGGGCCATACCCTCCTCCGTCACCGCCGCCACATAGACGGGTTTATGGCAGTTTTCGATAATCGTATTCATGACCCTTACTTCTTGCTTCTTTATCAGGACCCCGCGGGCCATAAACTGGACCACGTCTGCCTCATTCACGATCTTCGCTATCTTGATAAGATGATCGAAAGTAGGCTCCACCAGATCACCCGTTTGATCATCGTAGACAAAGGGGGCCGTTCCCCCCACACCAAAGGCGTTTTCTGGGATCCAGTATTGATCTCTTTTTGGCGCCATGCTCAGTGCCTGCTCCACCAAGGGTGCCAGAACGTGGATATGACCGGTGGTATCGTCAAAGGCGGCCAATCCCGTCTCCTCGAAGATCTGCCGTATTTCAGGGGATGCGCATTTGACCCCCACCTCTTCCAGGACTTGCAGGGCATCCCCATGTATCCTTTCCAAATAATCCTGTGTCACAAGGTTCATGGATCACCTTTCCCACTAGATACTTATACGCATGCCATCATAGGCAAATTGGACATTATTGAATTTTTCCTCTATTTCCACATACTGATCATAACCTCTGTTCCAGTATTCCTCCAGGTGTATAAAAAGGATCCGGCCAGCCTTAATCCTTCGGGCCAGGGCCAGGGTCTCCTCGAAGGTGTAAAGGGTTGCTCTGGAGATATGCTCCTTCGGATATTGGAAACCATGCTTGAGTCCGTCCTCAAAGATCCCTGGCTGAATGACCAGCAGATCTGCCCGTTGAACCTCCTCCCTTTCTTCAGGAAATGGTCTGATGTCGCACGGCGCATATACCATCCTTTTGCCCTCTTTTTCGAAGATGTATATGAAAGAGAGGTGAGAATCTCGATCCACAGGAATGGCCGTGATCTGGATCTTTCCTGCTTTTACCGTTTCTCGAAATGGGACGCATTGAACAAAACCCTGAGTTTCATAAAAATCGATCAGGGAGCCGTACACAGATTGAATATCCCTCAGCCTGTCCGTTAATTGCTCAGGGAGGATCAACCGGATATGCTTGTCTGGATAGGCCTCCCATGTGCGGAAATCTAGGGTGATCTGCTCCACGACCCTGAATCCTTCCACGTGGTCCGGGTCCAGGTGCGTAAATATGAGGTGATCGATCTGTTCGATCCGAGAGCGGTTTAGCTGGTAGGCAATCTCTGCAGGGGTATCTATGAGGATGTTCTCGTCATGGATGAACGCTGAGGGACCTGTTCTCTCATAGGGTCTCCCCTTCACCCTTGCCTCCCTACACACACGACACTGGCATAAGGGTTTGGGGATCACCATACATCCCCCTGATCCAAGTATCGTCAACTCCATCTTATCTCGTCTACGGCCCCCGTAAGTTTCCGGACCAGAAACGAGAAGTTTTTCGCAAGATCAAGAAAATCAAGGGATTGCACGGAGACGTACTTGGTGAGGTACGTCGCACAAGCAATACCGCAGATTGACGCAGAGATTGCGGAAAAGAGCCGTTTCTGAACGGAAACTAGCTCCATGGAAAGGGACTACTGGACTCAGGGAGCAGTTCTCCCTTCTCATATCGATCAAACTGAAATGGTGTGAGCAGGGCCTGCTCCTCTCCC
>JASFEQ010000203.1:0-8045 GCA_050124735.1 Desulfobacteraceae bacterium
GGGCCCTGAACTTATCAAAGAGGTCATGATGGTATGCCTTAATACCCTCTTCACTGGAATTGTTGTGCCTAAAGTTATAGCCTGATATAGCGCCTAGATTGTAATGAGTTACGACAAAATTTAGTGAACCATAATTCTTAAATGCCTCAGTGGTAGGAGATTTTTGAATTCTCTGGCGAATAAACGATACGATTGGGGAAACTCGGCTCTTCTCTATATCTCCTTTACCCTTTGGTTTAGTTACGACAATGGCTTTCAAGTTTTTCGAGCCCGCAATATAGCCAGCTCCGCCTTTAGCAGAAACATGATGTACTTCAGTTACAAAGGAAGAGAAGGGAACCAAGTTTTCACCACCAGGTCCAATAGTTCCGACTAAAACATCACTTCCCACCTCCTCTTTAATCAAATCCTCTGTTTCCCAAACCAATTTGCCCCACAGGTGCCGGGCATCTCGGATGGATACGTTTTCTTTGTCGATAAACAAGTAAACGGGGTGTTTTGCCTTTCCGAAAATCAAAACGTAATCGTAGCCAGCACGCTTTAACGCAGTGGGAAACTTCCCTCCCGAATGAGAAAAGGAAAAGGTCCCATGCGAGGATTTAGTCAGAAACGATATTCTGTTTGCTCCTGGAATTCCCGTACCTACCCCAACGCCTGTACAAAGTATTAGCGCGTTTTTTGGTGATTTGGGATCTTCTCCTCTTGGCACTCTATTGTATAATAGATAGGCTCCCACCCCTCTTCCTCCAATAAAGCGGCGTGAAATAGACTGCTCGAGCAGCTCCACACTTGTCTCCTCATTGCTAAGATCAACATTTAAAATCGTCTGTGGCTTATTCATAATATCTTACCCCTTTACCTTGGCTATGAAAAATAGCGGTTTCTAGCCACAATGTCCATATCTTGAACATGGCCAATATGTTTTAGGATCGAGGATTCCGCTATAATTGTGGAAAAAGGAAGAGATAATATTCTGCAATTATACTGTTCGGAATGGACAGTTTTTGAAGGGGACTTGCGTTATAATCTCATAAAGGGGGTTTTAGGTGTCATGTGAAGTCCAAAATTAGGCCGTTTCAGGGTCTAAAGTGTCACAAATCATTAGCGTCTATTTGCGGAGATAAACGACGAAAATAAGGAATTATTCAATAAATACATCATATTATGCTATTTGGTTTACATAATTTATCTTATTTGACATCATGCAACTATCCGTTTTCACTAGTCTTTTCCCTTCGGAATTCCCAAAAAGCTTGTGCCACCAACAATTCTCCCCTTTTTCACGAAAAGTGTCACAAAAAAATAACTCGGCTAACCTTATATAACTTCTTGTTATTACATTAAAATTACTCCAAGAATTGCACTAAAGTTGAATGCGGTGGTACATCTCCAAGCCTAAGTTCCGCTTGCGCTCCTCTGAGACCAAAATTGGCTCATTTCAATAACCAAAGTGGCACAAATTAAAGCTTACAGATAATGAAAAAAGGCAACCGAAATAGTCACAATTTTGGTCACAATCGCCTATTTTGGGGTTGCCCTGAAAATTAACTATTTGATTTTATTGGATTTCTGGCTGGTGGAGGCGGGGGGAGTCGAACCCCCGTCCGAAAATATTCCACTTAAGCTTCTACATACATAGCCCGATATTAGATTTTCGCCCAATGGTTCCCTACCAGGCCAGGTTGCCAAGGGACTAACCTGTATAAAATTTCGCCCATCCAGTCTACAGGTTAAAGGGAAGGGCTATCCCGCTATGTCGACGCCCTTATCAATCTCGCAGGATAGAAAGACAGGGCGCTAGCCTTTTAGGCGGCTAGGGCATACGCATAATCATCTGCGTCTACATTATCTCCACCTGTTTTACGAGCCGATGGAACCTCGGTATGCCACTCAAGCTTCTTTATCCCCGTCGAACCCGTTTCGCCCCCATAAGGGATACCTTTACATAATAGACACGTTTGCGGTAATAGTCAACCCTTCGGCTACTCCGTGCTCCTCCACCCTCCGCAGTAGGACTGCTACGGAGGACGGGCGCACGGGGCATGCTCAGGGTTGACCCTGAGCCGTTCGACAGGCTCACGGCCCCAAGGGAAATCGAGGGGCGGCTCTTGTTACCCCGCCCTCCAGAGCGGGGTTAGAGAGCCGTCGAAGGGTCAATATTCTCCTTTTTTCCGAGCCTGTTCCATCTCTCTCTTCAGGTCCTTCTCTTTTAGCGCCCGCCTCTTATCCACTTTCCTCTTTCCCTTTGCGAGCCCAAGCTCAACCTTGGCCCAGCTTCCGGAAAAGTAGACCTTCAGAGGAATCAGCGTATACCCTTTCTGTTCCGTTTTCCCAATGAGACGCTTGATCTCCATTTTATTCAGGAGAAGCTTCCTCGTTCTTGTGGGATCTAAGGTTATGTGGTGTGTGTGAGGATAGGGGGTGATACGCATGTTGTGGAGATACACTTCACCCTTCTTAACCCTGGCATAACTATCCACGAGACTTGCCCTGCCTTCTCGCAGGGACTTTGCCTCCGGCCCCAAAAGGACCATGCCTGCTTCATAGACTTCATCGATGAAATAATCGTGAGCTGCCCTTCTGTTCTGGCAGACAATCTTCTTATCCATATAAATTCCTAAAGGAGATTTAGTTGAATGGTTGAGTGGTTTAGTCGTTGAGTAGCGCAAGATCCTTGGGTCAAACCCCGCGAATCAGCCTGAGCAGTTAGGGAGGCACCTACGATACCTTTATGTAATACCCCTTTTCATCCAATTCCGATATCAACGGTTTCATTTTTTTGACGATGAATTTCCTTACTTCCTTGGCTGTTTCCAGCTGCATGATATGCTCCAGGTCGGCCTGGGCCTCTTTCATGGAAATTGATCTGATGATTTTCTTGATCATGGGTATGGATTGCGCATTCATACTCAACTCATCCAGACCCAGACCTACTAGGATAAAAACGCAAAGAGGATCCCCAGCCATCTCCCCACAAAGGGCCACCTTTATTCCTGCATTCTTTGCCGCCATCACCACGTGCTGGATCATTTTTAGAATAGCCGGATGAAAAGGCTGGTACATATAAGCCACGTGCTCGTTAATCCTATCGATGGCCAGGGCATATTGAATGAGGTCGTTGGTGCCGATACTGAAGAAATCCACATGCTTGGCCAGGGCGTCGGCCATGGTTACGGCCGATGGGATCTCGATCATAATCCCCACCTTGATATTTCGGGCATACTTTATCTTTTTCTTGTTAAGCTCTTTTTTTACGTCCTTTAGAATCCTCTTGGTATCCAGGATTTCTTGTAACCCGGAGATCATTGGCAACAGCAATCGAACTTGACCATAGGCACTCGCTCTGAGTACGGCCCGCAACTGGCTTTTGAAGATTTTTGGCTCCCTGAGACAAAATCGAATGGCCCTCAGACCAAGGGCTGGGTTCATTTCCCTTGTCAAATTCAGATCTGATGAGAACTTGTCCCCCCCTATATCCAGGGTTCTTATGTTCACTGGGGCCGGGGCAACAATTTCCGCCAATTCTTTGTAATCCTCATACAATTCCTTTTCACTCGGAACCCCTTTACTTCGAAGATAGAGAAATTCCGTCCTGTATAGGCCGATCCCTTCGGCGCCGTGGTCCCTGGCTGAGACCACCTCTTCCAGCAGTTCCAGATTGGCGTGGACCGCTATTCTATGCCCGTCAACCGTTTCTGCCGGCAGATGACTTATCCGGTCAATACTTGATCTGTACCTTTCTAGTTCAAGCTGTTTCTCCTGGTAACTAATGATGACCTCGTCATCAGGATCTATGATGACCTCTCCCGAGTTTCCGTCCACGACGAGAAGGACCCCATCCTGAACCCGCTGGGTTATGGATTCCAATCCCACCACAGCGGGTATTTCCAGGGCCTGGGCCATGATGGCTGTATGGGATGTGGGGCCACCCACATCGGTTATAAATCCCATGACTTTCCCGATATTCATCTCGCTCGTATCCGCCGGAGACAAATCATGGGCCACAATGATGACGCGGTCAGTGATTTCAGACAAGCGCTCCTGCTCTTTTCCGGCCAGGTTTCTCAATACCCTCTCGGCCACATATTCCACATCATTGATCCGTTCTCTGATGTATCCATCATCTATTTGTTGAAAGAGCTGTCTTATCTTCTGCATCGATTTCTTGAGGGCCCACTCGGCGTTCATCTTTTCCTTTGTAATGGTGTCAACGGTGGACTTGGAAAGCATGCCATCATCCATGATCATCAATTGCGTATCAAGTATAAAGGCATGTTGCTTAAGCTGATCTGGCATCCCATTCTTGAGCGCGATAATCTGTTGTTTCGTGGCATTTAGGGCCTCTTTGAACCGTTCCACTTCCTGGCTGACCTGTTTATCACCAATGAGATACTGGTAGAGGATTTTCACCCTGGATCTATCTACAAGACGCGCTTTTCCAACGATGATGCCGGGAGAGACGGCTATACCCTCCAGTTTATTAATCTTTGTGGCTGCACCTTTCCTCATTTTTTCTCGCCAAACTTTCCTTTGAACAACTCACTCAGTTTTTCCAGCAGTTCTTCTGAGTCATCACCCTCAGCCCTGACTTCCACTTCAGTGCCCTTGGGGCAGGCTAGGGTGAGGATGGACAGGATACTGGCCCCATCCACTTCTTCGTCATCCCTCCGAAGGAAGAGCTTTGATTCATACTGCTTGGACAATTCCACGATTTTGGCTGCCGCACGTGCATGCAATCCCAAATCATTATCAATTCTTAGTTTTTTTATCAACTCCATGGAATAACTCGACCCACTTCACTCCGCAACCGAGATTTATAATACGCGATGCACATTTTCAAAATACCTCTCGTAAGTGCCTAAAGTAGAGAAGCCATAAGACTGCCTCGTCGTCCAAAAGGGCTAGACTACGCATCGGCCGAGCCTCTCGGCCTAAGCGCTCAGGTCGAACCGCTAGCCTCAGGCTTGCCATGACCTTCTGAGATCTTGGGACAGGCCAAGCCCTCATCAAAATCAACTTTAGGCACTTTAGCTCACTTGCTTTGTCTCCATTTCCCTTTTTATGCAAAGACACTCCTTGTAAAGCCTTCGGTAGCTCAAGCCTTTTTCTTCAGAAATCCGGGTGGCAATATCCTTTATCCTCATATTGTTTTTTTTCAAAAGTCTCTCAATTATTCTTTGGGTCTCTCTATCAATGGAACCTTCATCCACATTCTTTTCGCCACCAGCCACCACCAGGGTGATTTCTCCCTTGATATTGTCCGGCTCAAGCTGCTTCAAAACAGCACTCGCCAAACCCCGCTTTATCTCCTCGAAGACTTTGGTCATCTCTCGCAGCAATACAATCTGCCGGTCTCCCAGGATATCTTTGAGATCCATTAACATGCTCTTAAGGCGGTGAGGCGCCTCAAAAAAGACCATTGTTCGCTGCTCGGATATCAAATTCTTCAGTTCTTTTCTTCTTTTGCTCGACCTGTTGGACAAAAATCCCAAAAAGAGAAATCTTTCGGCGCGAAGGCCTGAGACGGAAAGGGCCGATATGACGGCAGAAGGCCCTGGAATGGGAGACACCTTGATGCCCTCCTCAACGGCTTGATTAATCAGTAAAGCGCCCGGATCGGAAACACAGGGTGTCCCGGCGTTGGTGACAAGGGCCACATCTAATCCGGATTTCAATCTCCTGATGAGCTCGGGTCCCTTCCTCCTTTGGTTGTGTTGATTATAGCTAATCAATTTTGTTTTGATGCCCTGGTTCTGGCAAAGTTTCCTGGAATGGCTCACACTCTCTGCGGCTATCAGATCCACTTCTTTCAGAATTCGCAACGCCCTCAGGGTAATATCTTCAAGATTACCGATGGGTGTGGAGACCACATAAAGAATTCCTGATTTTGATTTTTGATTTTTGATTTTTGATTTCCCATTTAGGCTATTCTACTAGATTGGTCTTTACCCCATTTAGTGGACACACCGAAAAGCTAACTGTATAAACTAGCAAGGAGGTGTGACCATGGGTGGCTTAAGCCGTCATTCCCGCCCCCCAGCTCGTGCGGGATAAACTTCAGCGGGAATCCATTGCTCCTAATGCCTCATGGATACTCCAGGTCAAAGGCATTCTGAATCACTTCAATCTCCTCTTCTCCGTTAATCAGATTTATGGCCACCACATCAAATCTCGATTTCGTATCACAGCAGTTGTTAGACTTCATATAAGCGAGCGCCACCTTGGATAGCTGCCGACGTTTTCTGCCATCTATCGCCTCTTTGGCATAGCCAAGTGATTTGCCCTTTCTCGTCTTTATTTCGATGAAGACCAGGCAATCCCCGTGTGAGGCGATAAGATCAACCTCTCCCAAGGCACACCGGTAGTTACGGGTGATACACTTATAGCCCAGACGCTTTATCTTTTTCAGGGCCAATTCTTCCCCCTCTCTTCCCAGATCAAGTCGTTCCCTGGTCATACGCGCTCCACTTCAGCAGACCCCCCTGAAGGATAGCCTGTGAATGGGACAAGGGCCATGCCTCTGTATGGCATGGAGGTGACGCTTGGTCCCATAACCTTTGTTTTGATGAAATCCGTACTCTGGAAACCGTTCATGATATGATCGCATGATCCTGTCCCGATATACCTTGGCAACCACAGAGGCGGCGGAGATACTCAAACATCTCTGATCCCCCTTTTTTAGGCACCCCTGAGGGATATTGACGGGAACGGGATGAATCCCGTCCACAAACAGATACTCCGGAGCCGGGCCCAGAGAAAGGACGGCCTGTTTCATGGCCTCTAAAGAGGCCTTTAGAATGTTGGTTTCATCAATAAATCTGTGGGAAACGACGCCGACACTGATGGCGAGAGCCTTTTGAATAATGAGAGGAAAGGCCTCATCCCTCGCCTTTTCTGTCATCGCTTTGGAATCTTTAATCCCTTGCAGGACGGTCCCTTCTGGAAAAATAACGGCAGCGGCAGCAACCGGACCGGCCAAAGGACCCCGCCCCACCTCATCAACGCCGGCTATGAGATTATACCCGGCCTTTCGGGCCATGGTTTCATGGAAAAACGGATCGGTAACCGAGCGGATTTCGCTCTCGGCGAAAAGAGGTAGGTTATTGGTTGAATTCTTCAATAATCCCTGGCAAGAAAAGAGAATTTACGTTCTTTTTTCTTTGATACGAGCAGCCTTTCCCCTCAATTTTCGTAAATAATAGAGTCTTCCCCTTCTCACTTTGCCCCGGGAGACGATTTCAACTTTGTCGATGTTCGGTGAGTGAAGGGGGAAGATCCTTTCCACACCAATTCCATAAGAGACCTTTCGAACCGTAAAAGTCGCACCAGTTCTTCCTTTTCTTTTACGCAATACAACACCCTGAAAGATCTGGATTCTCTCCTTTTCTCCCTCTTTTATCCTGGCATGGACCCTGATGGTGTCGCCCGCTTTGAAATCAGGGATATCAAGTCTCATCTGCTCTTTTTCAATAGTTTCTATAACGTCCATATCTCCACCTCGGTATATGTCTTTATAAAGGAATTCTTTTCTAATTTATCTGGCATTGAGTATCCAGGATCTAGCATCTGTTCGCCTCAACCAATGGGCCGGGGCCTAGGTTTCAGGCGTAGTGTATTAGACAACTCCCAAGTCATATCTATTCATATCTGCCCGCCAGTCGGTCCAGAATTATGGCAGCAGCTGTCCGTACGGAGAGGTGATTGTAGTCAGTACCCCCTTCTATAGGGTCCAAAATATAATCTGCATTGCTTATGAGATCGGCATCCAGACCCCATGCGGTACCAAAGAGAAGGTGAACGACCTTTTTAGAATTTATGATATTTACAGCGTCTCTGTACGTTAATAACCTCTCTGCCTGCCGGGATGCATCTGTCGCGATGAGAAGAGGCGTTTCTCCCTCCATCTCGATGATCTCTCCGACAGAATCTTCAAGGGACGGGACAACCCTTATGAGCTCTATGGCTTCCTTTCTATACCGATTGTAGGTTGCACCGTATCCAATGGCCCAGTGCCTCAAGACCCGCTCTGCGAGCCGCTGCTGATC
>JASFEQ010000204.1:0-8012 GCA_050124735.1 Desulfobacteraceae bacterium
ATACACAGTAACTTCTTGCTGAACTTTTTGTTCCTTAAGATATTGTCCAAGCCTCTCTTTTATGTCCACATAAGCAACGATTGTTTCAGGTTTTTTCCCCGTGACTTTGATGAGGTGGTAGCCGAAGCGGGTCTCCACCACATCGCTAAGTTCACCTTCATTTAAAGCAAAGGCCGCATCCTCAAAGGGTTTCACCATTTGTCCACGTCCAAAATAGCCCAGGTCTCCCCCCTTGACGCTACTGGGACCCTCGGAAAACTCTCGAGCCAAAGTTACAAAATCTTCACCTTTCACTAATCTCTGCCGGAGCTCCTCAAGCTTCTTACGTGCTGCGGCCTTCTGTGATGCGTCCGCCTTGGGATCAACTTTCATCAAGATGTGGCTGGCCCGCACCTGCTCCGGTTGCTTGAACGAATCTGGGTGGCTGTCGTAATAGCCCTTGACTTCCTTTTCCGGAACGACAACTTTCTCAATAATCTGCGTATCGATCAATTCTTGAATGAGCAGCCCCCTTTCAATCTGAGATTTTACCTCCGTCTCAGAGATTTCCATGGTGCTCAACCTACTTTTGAATTCTTCCTCACTAGGGAATCGCTTCTTCAGCCCCTCATATTCCGCCTCCAACCTCTCTTTTTTGATTTTGATCCCCTTCTTCTGACCTTCCTGATAGAGCAACTCCCGGCCAATAAGCGTCTCAAGAACCTGACCTCTGATTGCAATTAGCTGGACCTCGCCCATGGGCCTTCCCATATTAGCAAACCGTTGGCGGACAAGATTCACTTCCCTGTCAAGTTCTTCTTGGGTGATCACTGATCCGTTGACAATCGCAACCTTGTCTGGAGAGGCAGGTTTTCCTGCAGCGAATTCTGGCAGAGCCATGCACGCTAGACCCGTCGACGTTACCATGACCCAAAGCCATATTTTCATTCCTGTTTTCATTTTATTTGCTCCTTCAAACTATGGATAGGAAGGGAACCGTTCCCAAACATAAATTCAGATTAGCTGTTCCCAAAATCGTCGGGGTCCATCTTTTCCAAGATCTCCTGCCATTTTTTCCCCTCATCCGAGGTATCCTCTGGCTCGCTCTCTATGTCTATAAGCATCGACTTGGTGAGGACCTCTTCCGCTGCAAAAATCGGCACCTCAAATCTAAGAGAAAGGGCAAGTGCATCACTTGGCCTCGCATCAATGGACATTTCTTTGCCATTATGGTTGACATGGATCAGGGCAAAATAGGTATTGTTCTTGAGGTCACAGATCTCCACCCGCTTCACCTCCACATCTATCAAGTCCAGAATATTTTTGAGGAGATCGTGGGTCATTGGTCTTGCAAACTTGACACCTTCCAACTCACTGGCAATAGCGTTGGCCTCCAAAAACCCGATCCATATGGGAAGCGATCGTTCTCCGTCAACCTCCTTTAAAATCACGATGGGACTCTGCGTTAAAGAATCAACCGCCACTTTAGATATGAGCATGGGCTTAAACATTATATTTAACCCTTGCGATTCCCTTGTTCTTTTCTCATCCGCATAATTATCTGTCTTTGCAGAGATACAGTGGTCATGATCTCTTCTCCACTCTCCCAGCGGATGCGCATGGCGTTTCCCTCGAGCGAAAGGACTTCATAAACACCCTTCATATTTTCGTACTTCTGCCCAACTTCAAACTGCATGATACTCATAATCAGCTTCTCCTCCTTTTGTTAATCCGTCTTTACGATCTTATGGGCTGAGAGGAAATGTCCGTCCCTCTTCACACGTGTATTATCAGGCCAGGTCAAATGGAGGCCTTCAGATGGAATGCGGTTCGATTTTCTCCTTAACTAATAGAAACGCCGTCCGCCACCACCACCTCTACCTCCTCTTCGACCACTTTCGCGACGAGGACGAGCCTCACTCACTTTGAGCGTTCTTCCCTTCAACGTCGCCCCATTCAGGCCCTTAACCGCGGCCTCACCTTCATCCCCGGAAGGCATCTCCACGAATCCGAAACCTCTTGATCTGCCCGTATAGGCATCCTTGATAATTTTGGCAGATTCAACCTGGCCAAACGCCTCAAACGCTTGCTGCAATTCCTCCTCGGTGAGGTCATATGACAAATTGCCGACGTAGATATTCATCAAAATCTCCTCCCAAATCTAAAGCACCTGCTCGGAATATGGTTTAAAACAAGGTGACCACAAAAGGACCGGTCTATAAAAGAAGCCCTGCAAAAACTGCGCTTCATGACCTTGGATTTTCCCAGCACACAAAAAGCGAAAATATCATGTGATGTCAACAAGTTCCACGTCGAAAAAGAGTGTGTATCCGGCCAGAGGATGGTTGGCATCAAGCGTGATACTGTCTTCTGTCAGATCCGTAATCGTCACGACGATGGGATTGCCATCCTGCTGCTTAATCTGGAGCCTCTGCCCGATTGTAGGTGTAATGTCGTCAGGAAGCTCAGTCTTCTGAACCTCCACCACCAGTTCATCCTGCTTGGCCCCATATGCTTCTTCAGGAAGAATTTCAATGGTCTTGGTATCTCCCACACCCATGCCGATGACCCCTTTTTCAAAACCGGGTATGACAGCCTTATTCCCCACTGTGAATTCAAACGGCTCTCGCTCCCTTGACGAGTCAAATACGTCTCCGTTTTCCAGTTTCCCTGTGTAGTGCACCTTCACGGTATCTCCATCTTTTACTTTGCTCATGAATATCTCCTCTAGGTATACTGGTTAGTCCAAAAGACCCCTCCCCCAAGGGTAGCCGCTCTACACCCCGGGTTTACTGCCTTCCCCTTAAATACCGAATAGAAATCGGCGCACCTTCATAGGCATTTGCACTCATCAATGATCTCTAGTTGGCGTTAAAGAGAGTCAAAGATGGGAAGGTACGTGCTGACTTTCACTGGACAAATAGCTAAGAAGGCCGATGCAAAAGCATGGTGGCTAAGAGTTTTCCGCTGCCCTTATCAGGTGAGGAGTGCAGACTCAGGTCAGAGAGGCGGGAGAACTTGGCCGGATGGTTTTGACATCATAATCATAAGCGCCCAAACCTGGGCTCCAAAAATGGAATGATGGCCTAATAATGCTATCAACAAGCACCTATCATCATTCGACAAATACTTAATCTTTAATATTTTATAATATTAGAGAAAATAATCAAGTTTTTTATGGTTTCTTTTAATTTCTCTAACTCTTCTTTCCCTTTTCTCTGAGCCTCACCCTACCCTTTCTCCTCTGGATGCCAGATGGTTATGTGCTTGGCAGGCGTCCGGAAGAGTACCCCAGGCTTGAAATGATCGTCATAAAAGTCCAAATCCAGGTAATGGCCCTAAAGATACATGAGACAGAAGATGCTTGAGACAGTCCCTGGAAATTTAAAGACTGTATTTGGGGGATTTCCCGCGGTAGGATTATCTGCTCTGAATCTGGTTCATTAGTGCTGTAACAAAAAGCTGATCAAGGCACTGTTGAAGGCCTCAGCCTGCTCCACATTGGAAAGATGGGCCGCAGAGGGCAACGCCACCAGTGCGGAACCCGCAATCCGCTGCTGCATGATCTCAGCTGCAGCCACAGGCGTTCCTGGATCCTCCTCACCCACCATGATCAGGGTGGGCATCTTGATCTCCGGGAGCCGCCCCAGGTAATTGAGCCCCCGGATCGCCTCGCTACATCCAACGTATCCATCAACCGGGGTCGCCAGGAATTGCTGCCGGACGAGTTCCACTTCTGGCGGGTTCTGCCCAAGAAAAGCTGGGGTAAACCAACGCTCAAGGGTTCCATCCACCAAGACTTCTAACCCTTTTTCACGCGCCATTTCGATGCGCTCTTCCCAGACAGGTTGGGCCTCCTCTGGAAGGATGGCGGCCGTATCGCAAAGCACAAGATTTTCCAGTCGATCCGCATGATTCAGGGCGAGGTATTGGCCTATCATCCCGCCCATAGACAGGCCCACGAAATAGACCTTCTCAATATCAAGGGCGTCAAGCAAACCGAGGGCGTCCTCCCCCAGCATATCCAAGCTGTATGCGCCTGTTGGGGCCTCGCTGTCCCCGTGGCCTCTCGTGTCGTAACGCAGAACCTGGTAGTGCAGCTCCAAGACCTCCAGCTGGGGATTCCACATGACCAGACTGGACCCCAGTGAATGACTCAACATCACAACATGTGCCCCCTCTTTGCCCGAGAGCTCATAATTCATCTTGATACCATTGGCCTCGATTAGCATGACCTACCCTCCCTTCCCTGTTCTCCGAAATATTCTTCACTGGCTTCTATTGTTCACGAAAGTGGTCTAATATTACTCTTCCCTGCAGATCTTCCCATATCGCACGAGACCGGCAAGGGCATTAACGGCTCTGAGGGGCTGGGGATAGAATAGGAGTCCCTTGCCTTCCATCTCTTCTTTGACCTTTCTGCTCACGCTTTGCTCGCCGGTGAAATAGCAGAGCACAACCGGTTTTTCTAGCCCTCGAGCCAACGCTGCCAAACCATCAGAAAAGAATGTCTTGAACGTGTCAGCAGGATCGGCGAGGAACAGGGCGATGGCATCCACATTGGGGTCTTTCAGCACAGCGGTCACCGCGTCTTCAAAAAGCTCCCGAGTAAAGGCAAAGCCTAAGTCTACAGGATTGCTCCGAAGGACCTGGTTCCGCGTAGGGACCTTGAGCTTTTCCAGGGTCTCAATGTCAAATTTTGCCAGTGTGAGGCCTCTTTCTATGCAAAGATCGGTCATCAGGATTCCAGGCCCGGCCTGACCAGAGAGGACCGCCACCCTGTCACCTTTGGGTGGGGGCAATGTGGCCAAGGCCTTGGCCACATCCAAAAGCTCTATGGGGTCATGCACGGCCACAATCCCATACTGAGAGAATGAGGCCTGATACAGGGCGTGACGACCTGTCATGGCCCCGGTATGAGCGATGGATGCCTTTGCAATGGCCTCAGACTTGCCCCCCTTTAAGGCCACAATAGGCTTTCTTTGAGCAACAGACTTGGCACTTTTCAGGAGGGAACCGGGCTCTTCAATACCCTCGATATAGAGGGCAATGGACCGGGTATCTGGATCCTGGTCCAGATACTCAACCAGGTCTGAAAAATCCACGTCAGAGCGATTGCCCAGGCCCACCACCTTGTTGAGCCCGATCCCTTCATGGATCGCCGTGTACATGAAAAGGTGGCAGACGCCCCCGCTCTGCCCGATCATAGATATGTCCCCTTTCTTTAGGAGGTTGAGGGCTGGGGAGAAGGAGGCATTGAGATGGGCATGGGTATGAATCATTCCGAAGGTGTTGGGCCCAATGAGTCGAATCCCTTTGTCTTGTGCGAGGCTGGCGATCTCTTTTTGCATAAGTTGACCGTTAGGATCATCCATTTCCCTGAATCCGGCGCTGATGATCACTGCTCCTTTTGCCCCCCTATCAGCGCATTCAACCAAGACCGAGGCTACGGCGGATGAGGGAACCACCACGATGGCCAAATCAATTCGTTCCGGCACTTCACTGAGGGATGCATAAGACTTTATCCCACGTATCTCCCTGCTCTTTGGGTTAATGGGAAAAACCTTGCCTGGATAACTGCCATGTATGAAGCTACTCATACACCAGCCACCCATTTTCCTCGTATCCTCCGAGGCCCCCACGATCGCAACGGCCCTCGGATTGAAGATCCTTCTAAAACTATCAGAACTGTCCATGGCCTCACTCTGAACATTATAGACGTGACACAGGGATTATTCCCTTGCCAGCACTTTTGAACGATACCAGGCTTTTGCAGAGAGCAAGCCTTTTTGTGAACGGAGGTTAGGAAAAAAGGCTGGGGTTTGTCAAGGAAACATGTAGTGGTCAGGAAGAAAGGGCCTTCCTCTCATCCAACCAGGATTCTGCGAATGATCTTAGGGCTGCCCTTTCCTCCGAAGTGATCCCCTTGGGATCGAATCGATAGCGGTAATGGAGCGAAAGGATGGATTGCAGAAGTTGGGTGGAATCCTCGGGGGATTCGCCTTCTATCCTCCCGAGCCAGTCTGATAATGTTTCGCCAGTATGACGGCGATATCCCAGTTCGGTCAAGCTCTTCTCAATCAGGTAGAATTCAGAGTCCATTCCGGGCCTTAATTTCTGTAAGCCCCCGATCTGCTCTCCTTTCTCTCCGTGTTTGACCCGATTTCGGGAATAGAGTCTTCTTACCAAGAGGAGGACCAACGGGATAAGAAGCCATCCCATATGTTTTGAGATCCCCCCTTCCCTTTCACTCCAGCGCCACGAGGAGAATTTAAATGTACACCATGACAAGAGATCATAGAGTGGTTCCAGAATGGATGCGGCCTCCCCCTCTTGGGTGATCCAAGCGGCAGGGGTGGTGTCAAAATCCTGCCAGACACCATCCACATAAACGAGTGCCCATGCATGGGCATGTCTTGAGCGCACAATAAATCGGTTTTCCAGTGGACTGAATTCTTGAACAGCGTAGCCGGTCGCATAACGGCTCGGAACACCTGCGGCGCGCAGGAGAAGCACTGCCGCCGTTGCAAAATATTCGCAGTGCCCCGAACGGGTGTGGAGCAGGAAATCCCCTATTGGCGTGGAATCATGTTCTCCCCTCTTCAGGTCCAGGGAATATGCGAAATGCTCCTGGAAGAAGGCTGCCAATATACGCAAGACCTCTTGAGGTGTCTTTGAAGCGAGTTCGAGGCCCTGCTTGATTTTCTCGATGGGTGGCTTCTGCTTTTCAGGAAGGACCAGGTCGGCTTCATTGGGGGAACTATCCATATAGGAACCCGTGCGAAACTGTACCTGATAATTTACCAGGCCGGGTCCATCTTCCACCTTCAGATCTCCGAATTGATTCATACTCATCTTCAGAACGGGAAGTTGCGAGAGTTGGTATGTCCCATTAGGCAGCTTTAACATGCCCTTGCCCCCTTTGAGAGGAGAAGAGACGGTGATGGTTTTGCCTCCATCACGTGCGGAATGGATTTTCCAAGTAGTGCCATCCCTTTCCGCTTCAACGGCTTTGAAATGGGAATGCCGGGCAAACCAGACAGACCTGTGATACGTGGTATAACTCGATTCTCGAAGAAGAAGATGCCCGTGTGATGGGTCCATATTTACCCTGAACAGGATGCGATCCGATAGTTTCAGGATTCCAAGTTCTCCAATGGCGGTTCTGGCTCGATAAGGGTCTGCAGGCTCGCGGGTGAGACTGCTGAACCAGCCCAGTGCGTTATTTTCAAGGGTTTTTTGTAGGCCATGAAGCCCTATATGTCCCACGTACCCTGCAAAACCAATGAAAACCAGAAAGGTCAACCATAGGATGGGCGAAAACCTCCGGGACCGCACAGACCAGAGGGCCCATGCAGAAAGGATTAATAGGCCTGCGTAGAACCATGGGGTCTTTAGGTTGGCAGCACTACTAGAGAGAATGCAAAGTGCAAAATAGGGATAACTCAGGTTAATGCGCACTCGCTCAGGTTTTTGCTTTTTTGCTTTCTTCCTTCGGAAGACCAGAAAAAGTGCGCTCACGTCAATTCCTTCGCTCGTGCTGTAAACTTGGGCAATCAGTAGGGGAAGGAGGGCCAGAGGGAGCCACTGGACAAGGACCACGATGGCCTTGGGTGACCTGTGAGATGCATAATGATAGATAAACAGGCCAAGGACGAGGACCATGCACAGGTCTGAGACTCGGTTAAAATCAGAAGAAGAAAGGTCCAACTTCCATTTGACAAGTCGTGACCCTTCAAGGATAAGAGCCATGAAGACGGCTAAATACAGCAGCCCTGTGTGCCATCCCCAGAACAGAAGGGATCCTGACAGGAGAAAGGGTGAAATTTTCATAATTGGGCCAGTCCCTCCCTGACTTTTCCCACCTGGAGCCTGTGGAGATTCGCAGGGTCGCTCTTCATGGGACCCGCATCCAATGGTTGGGTCGATTCATCACCTGAGATCAGCAAGACCAATACAGGTAAGCCCAAGGCCTTTAGAAGATGAATCAATTTCTGTCTTTCCTCATCCCATGAGAGCAGGACGCAAACACA
>JASFEQ010000205.1:0-7996 GCA_050124735.1 Desulfobacteraceae bacterium
CACTTCTGCCACCGTTACCACATGGGCATTCAAGCCCGCATTGTTGGCCGGCAACAAAGCTGTGCTGGATCATTTTGCTCCCATGTTTTGCGGTGATGAACTGAAGATGGGTTGCTTTGCTATCACCGAGCCGGGCGGGTCGCACGGGGGCGGCGGATGCGACATTGAAAATCCAGCGTTGCACGGGCAGAAGATTAGGACCATTGCGCGACTCGAAGGGGATGAATGGGTGATCAACGGACAAAAGGCGTGGGCCTCGAATGGCGGCGTATCGGATGCCTATTGCATGGTCTGCACCACCGATCCAGATTTGGGCGATGAAGGTATTGCCCTGATTTATGTGCCCTCACCCTGTGAGGGACTTACTTTTGGCAAATTTGAAAACAAGGCGGGCATGCAGGGGGACAAAAACTGTTCGATTTTTATCGAAAATGTCAGGGTCCCTAAAGATTTTCGGGCAGCCGGGCCAGGTGCGGATGCCCAATTGTTTCATGGTAATGTGATCGCGGCGCGCATTCTCACCGGAGCGCTGGCTGTGGGAAATGCTCGAGGGGCATTTGAAACGGTCTTGAACTATACGGGGGAAAGAATCGTAGCAGATAAACCCATCAGACAGCATTCCATTTGTGCCGGTATGTTGGCGGATATGGCGATCGGCATAGAAACGGCTAGAAATTACTATCTGGCGACAGCCTACATGTTTGATCACCCTGAAACGTATGGTCCTCCAGTATCGGATTTTATGTTGTCCAGAGCAAGTATCGCTAAAGTTTATGCCGCCGATGTGGCTGTGATGGTAACCAACAGGGCCATGGAACTGATGGGGTCTTACGGCTACGTGCGGGATTATGATGTGGAGAAATACTGGCGCGACTGCAAAATTATTCAGTTATGGGAAGGGGGTGCCCAGCTGGGTCGCTTTGATGTATGTCGCGGATACTATGACTGTAACTTATAGTATGGAAAGGGGGAGGCTGATAAAGAACTAAGAAACTTATTCAATTATTTTCTACCAATGTTTAGTGTGAACAGCATCTACTGTGGTTGACCTATTTGGGCACAGGAGATATAGATGAGATCAAACGTGAGGTTCGATAGGAAGGCCCCGCACTTAGTTCTTGAGCCAGTGCCCTAAAGGAGTTTACATGCAAATGGATGAAAAGGGATCCTCAAGGTTGATCACCTTGGAGGTCTCTGACAAGACCCTGCGACAGGACCTGGAAAATTTCAGACAGAAGGCGTTAGACTTGGGTGCCTCCATGGCTGAGATTATTCCCGCTGATTGGGTCGAGATCGATGAGAGGGTAAGGCTTAAATGCGCAATCCCTATTTGTCCCTATTATGATAAATGCCTTTTCTGCCCGCCTCATACACCTGCCCCTGAGCTGATGAGAAAAGCACTGGCCAAATACGAATGGGCGATCCTTTTTGCCCAGGATGTGAAACCGGTGGCGGATTTTGCAGACCGTTCTAAAGGGCGTAGGCCAGGTACTCAATGGGCCAAGAAGACCCTTGAGATCACCTGCCAGCTTGAGACTCTGGCCTTCAGCCAGGGTTACCATCTCGCTACGGGATTTGCCCAAGCCAGTTGCGTAAAGGCGTTATGTGGCCAGGAACGCTGCCTGGTTCTTGAAGGAAACAAGTGTCCATACCCACTTAAAGCACGTCCTTCGATGGAGGCTGTGGGCATTGATGTCTTTCGTCTCGTTACCAAGGCGGGCTGGGACATCTATCCTATCTACAGGAGTGTGGATCCTGAAAAGGTGCCAAGGGCATTGTCCGTTGGGATCGTGTTCATCCACTAGCGGGATTTTAAACGATAATAATTTTTGGTTGGATCTAAATGGGAAGGAAATAGAGTGAGCCGCATGGAATCACAAGTTATGACTGTTGAGGCAGAGCCTGAATCTATTGAGATAGATCTGATAAAGACGGCCGTTATTGTGGTGGATATGCAGAATGCCTTCATGAGCAAGGGGGGCTACTTTGATTTAATCGGCATTGACACATCAGCCACCCAGAAGATCGTGGAGCCATGCAGAAAGATCATCCAATTGGCCAGGGAGAAGGGGGCCAAGATCATTTATTTCCAGATGGGATATAGCCTAGACCTGTCTGAAGCAGGTCCACCAGGTTCCCCAATCTTTCATAAGTCAGGGGGTTTAAAATTTTTTAGGGAACACCCTGAATTGAAGGACAAACTCTATTTCTATGGCACTTGGGGCGCCGAGATTATAGAGGCGTTAAAGCCCCGACAGGAAGATATGGTCATCAAGAAACAGAAGTATGATGGGTTTATCGGAACAAATCTTGATATTGTTTTGAGGACTTTGGGCATCAAGTATCTCTTGTTTCTGGGGGTAGCGACAAATGTCTGCGTAGAGTCTACGCTCAGGCACGCGTTCTTCTTGGACTACTTTCCCATCCTTGTTTCAGATGCGGTGAGCCAAAAGGGTTCCCACCTCACTCAGGAGGCAACCATTATAAATGTCCAGTCAACTTTTGGCTGGGTATCGGATAGCACAAGGGTTATAAAGGCAATAGATCACATCAAAGATTGATCCCCATTTAGGTGACAGTGAGGATCAGAGGAAAAAGGAGTTGTCCATTGTCCAACAAGTGGATTTTATGGTTTGAGGAATTGGATCAGGAGTGTAATGATCAGGTCGGGAAAAAGTGTGCCAACCTGGGTGAGATGACCAAAATGGGGCTGCGTGTTCCTCCAGGCTTTGCCCTCTCATTGGAGGCCTACAAGGATTTTCTGTCCCTCACGGGAGCAGACAGGGAGATAAAGGAATATCTGGATAATGTGGACCACGGTTTCGAAAACATCCAACATTTTAATGAGGCGAGTGAGGAGTTACGAAGGATTGTGGAGTCCAAAGACATGCCTCAAGAGATGATAGAGGGGGTCTTGTCCCATTACCAGGCATTGTGCCAGGGGTGTCATGTGGAGGAGATGGCCGTCTCGACCCGATCAGCCGGTGCGGCGAGCCACCCCGGTCAATATGAAACCCATTTGAATGTGCGAGGAGATCTGGATGTCATTGAAAAAATAAAAAAGGTATGGTCCAGCACCTTTAATCCCAGATCCTTGTCTGCCAGAAAACAGGCCGGAGCGTCCTTGGAATTGGATCCCATAGGCGTGGCCGTGCTGAAAATGGTAAATGCGCGTGCTGCAGGAGTCCTGTTCACAGCTGACCCCAATACGGGAGATACCTCGAGAATGATTATTGAGGCCAATTGGGGCTTAGGAGAGAGTGTTGTGGGTGGTGAAGCCGTGCCAGACGTGTACATTCTGGACAAAGCGAGCTTGGAGATCATCGACAGAAAGCTGGGAACCAAGAGCAGACGAGTAACCTTCAAGGAAGTGGGCGTTGTGGAGGAGGTTACCCCCACCGAAAAGAGTTGCACCTTTTGCCTGAGTGATGAGGAGGCAAAGGAAGTGGGGAGATTAGGGAAGGTCTTGGAGTCCCACTTCCTTGTACCTCAGGATACTGAATGGGCCATTGACCAGGATCTCAATTTCCCGGAGAGCGTTATATTATTACAAACTCGGCCCGAGGTTATCGCTCAACAAAAGAAGCCCGTTGATCAGGTGATTGATTTGATGTTAACGCGATTCATAAAGAGGTGAAGAAGAAGTACTTTTATGTCATTATAGAAAATGAACCCTGAACAATCTTTGGAAGAGATTGATTCAACTAAGTGAAAGGAGAAACAACGATGTTACATCCAGCTTATGATCTCACTTTTTATGAATTCGATGATGAAAGGGATGTCGAGATTTACGATGTCCTTTTGTGTGACCTTGTTCACGGAAAACCCCCACTAAAACCCCTTTATTTTGGCATTGGTTGGTACTGGTATGTATACGCGATCATGAATGCCGCAGAGACCCTCCAGCTGCCAACGACCAAGGGCTGGGGTTACAGAGTGAGGGACGGGTATCCGTACCTTACCGCACTGCGGACAACTGAAGAAGAGGCCAAGACTCGGGAACCCATCTTCAGGGAAAAAATTAGACCCTTCATAGAGGACTTTGACGGGGTCTGGAATCCGCTTAAAATCGAATTGATGGACGTGTATAAAGAGGCCAAGGAATCACGTGGCCTGAAGGAGTGGGATGATATTAAAAAGCTCAGCAACATCGACCTGCTTAAGTTTTTCTTAGATTATGCCTTTGTTATAAATCGTAAGGAAGCGGAGACCCATATGCTCATGTTGGTGGCTTCGAATTATATAAATGGTCTGTTCCAACAGATGTGGCAGGAAATATTCGGCAAGGAGGCCCCCATAGATCCGGATTTCAGTAGACTCATGACCGGATTTGAGGCGCAGGATGCCATTGTCGTCAGGGAAATGTGGCAACTTGCAAGAAAGGCCGTTGA
Source organism: Desulfobacteraceae bacterium (assembly GCA_050124735.1). Classification (GTDB taxonomy): domain Bacteria; phylum Desulfobacterota; class DSM-4660; order Desulfatiglandales; family HGW-15; genus JASFEQ01. The sequence goes on from JASFEQ010000205.1 coordinate 4,392, forward strand.
CATGGGTTTGCAGGACGCCTTCAAGAGCGAGAATAGTGAAGACGTATTGAAGGGACTGGAAAAGGACGATGAAGGCAAGAAATGGCTGAAGGAATACAGGGAATTCCTCATGCAGCACGGATGGCGATGTGAACGCCAGCACTCCTATGACACCCCCGCGTGGATCGAATACCCCAGTCTGGCTATCGGCCGGATCAAGGTGCTCATGTCCCAGGAGTCCTTTGCCTTTGACGCTGATCGAGAGCGTCTTATTCAGGAACGGGAGAGAGCGGAAAAGGAGGTCCTGTCCAAGTTACCCGCGGACCAGAAAGAATGGTTCGGCACATTGATGAAGGCCGCGCAAAAATCGGGTTATTGGAGTGAAGACCATACCTATTTTTGCGATCTCTATGTGGGAGCCATGGGCCATTGGATTGCGACTGAAATCGGAAGGCGCTTTGCTGAGGCTGGATGCATCGATGCCCCTGAGGACGTCCATTTCTTGCATGCCCATGAGATCAGGAAGGCGGCCATACCCTTGGCAGATGTCAACCTGCGCCCCTATGTGGAGAGAAGAAAGAAGGCCTGGGAAGAGAGTTACAACTTAGATCCGCCACCTTTCTACGGAAATATAGAGAAGGCCCAAGAAGTGCTAAGAAGTGATCCTACCCTTTCCGTATCTACCCAGCTTCCTATCGTGAGAGAAGAATTGAAGGCTGACCTTTATGGTGCTGCTGCAGCTCCCGGTGTGGTAGAAGGCGTGGCCAACGTCATCATGGGAGCGGATCAGCTGTCCGAGCTCAAGGAGGGAGAAATTCTGGTTGCCCCGGGGACCTCCGCAGCATGGACAGTGGCCTTTAGCTTCATAAAGGGGCTCATAACCGATGGTGGGGGTGCCCTGTCTCACCCCGTGATCATGGCAAGGGAGTATGGCATCCCTTGTGTGGCCGGGTGCCTGGAAGCGACCCAGAAGATCAAGACCGGTCAAAAAGTAAAGATCGATGGGGATTTAGGCGTCGCTTACATACTGGATAAATAAGATGTCCCGAATGAATCGAACGGCTACCCAGGCGGGGTGGCCGTTTTCTATTGGACCCGCCTCATATTAAATAGAGTGGCCGACTTGGCCATAGTAGCCTATGGCTACGGCGGCTGAACTGGCGTGCTGAAGTCATGGGTTTTAGCCCTTGAATAGGCTCAGGCTGAAGCCCTAAAATGACCGCATCCACTCCGGCTTGAGCCCGATCTCCCCCCGCAGGGCCGCATCGATCGAGTCCAGCAGTTCCTGTTTGCCCTCTGGGAGCCACGCCCTCACCGACAGATAATTGGATGCATGAGTGGAAGAAAAGAGGCCGCAGCTCAGGTGGGTGTGGGCGAGCATCTCCTTCATCTCGATCAGCAGCCCCCGTTCATCGGGCATTTCGAAATTACCCCTCTCATATTCTTCCCAGAGGGGCGTGCCAGGAATCAGTATGAGAGTCAGGGCGCTTGCGTAGTCGGGATCCATCGCACTGATGAGTTTTCCGGTCGCCCGGGCATGGTCCAGGGATTTCTCCTTCCCGGCAATGCCCAGAAGCAGGGTGACCGTAAGTTGCATCCCTGCATCCTTCACCCTTTTGCCCATCTCGAGGCAGTGCTGCGCGCTTGACCCCTTGTTTATCTTCTTACGGATCTCATCGTGCCCGGTCTCAACACCGAGGTAGAGCATGCCCAGGCCGTTCTCCTTTAGTTCGGTCAATTCTCTGGGGGATTTCGACCCAATGCTTCTTGTATTGGCATAGGAGCCCACCCGTTTGACCCAGGGGAGATGTTCCCTGATTCGTTCAAGGATCCACATCAATCTCTTTTGGGGGATAATCAGGGCGTCCCCATCCATGAGGAAGACCCGGTCCTGCCTTTTCATGTACTTTGAGGCGAAGAGTATATCGCTCAGGATGATGTCATCGTCCTTTATCTGAAACCGTTTATCCTTGTAGGTCCCGCAGAAGGCGCATTTGTTGTGGGAACATCCCAATGTTACCTGAAGCAGGATGCTGTCGGCCTCAGGGGGTGGTCGGATACAGTTGCCTTCATAATGCATGCCTTCGCTTTCTGTTGCGCAGTCCATTGATTTTCCTTCTCCTGCTTCTAATATACACGCTGATGTAGTCTTATGCCATACGATTATATACATTTCTTCTTGATAATTTACGTTAAAAACTTTATCGCTTATAAATTAATAAGGTAAAACATAACCCCTTCTGGCGAGGAAGAATTGAGCTGTTTTTACGAGCAAATGGTTGGGAGGATGGCAGCGTTCTAAGGCGATATTCCGGAAAAGGACATGAGAGAACTTCTACTCATACATAATGAGTTGATCGACAAGATGGAGTTTAAACAAAACCTTATCCAGAAGCATGGCTTCTAAAAGGAGGTGAAAAATGAGAAGGAAGTTCTTGATGACAGTGGCTATTCTATTCATGTTGGGTCTTTTTATTGGCGGTTTTAGTGGTGTCGCCTTTGCTGATGATGGAATCTATAGATCCCTTCTCAAGGCAGGTGGACTCATAGGGGCCTTGTTAGGGATTATCGGCATATCCCTTGCCGGGTATGTCTCTGGCAAAAGCTACGACTCCTACACCGGTTGGGAGAGATATACCCATGGGGCCGGCATGTTCTTCAACCGGAAGCCCTTTCATAAAGATAGGCCCACCTATGAGGTGACCGAGAAGACCCTACGCGTTAAATGGATCGATAGCATTCTCCATCGCAATTGGGACCTGAAGATACAAAGGTTAAGACCTTATTATTTCTGGATAGCAACGAAAGTCAAAGTTCGGATGGTAGGCAACTATCGTTGGGCTGTGAACACCTCGCGCAAGGTAGTCTACTACGAGCGCGAATCGCCGAACGGGTGGGATAGATTCCTGCAAAAGGACATGATCGTAAACGTATCAGGAGATCCAAAAAATCCCACAGTTTTTTCTGTAAAACTTCCAGAATTGACATTGGGTATTCAATAATAGTCAACTCTCTTCTAGTTAGTTTGGGGGCACTGGATTTTGTTATGATTACGATAAGTAGCTTCAACTTTCGACTTATTTGGGTAATCTATAATCCAGCGTTTTTAAAGCTTACAAGTAGAAATCAAAACTCTCATCGCAATAGTATCTACCACTTCAAAAAGGCCTTTTTGCTTGACTTTAGAACCTTTTTGTTATTGTTTTAACAAAGATTTTCCTTCCATCCATTAACCTCTTGGCAGGAACAGAGGTTGAGTCATGGAGTACCACCTCAAAATGGGCTGAGTTTACTCCTGATGGAACGTTTGTTCTAGAAGGGGCCTAATACGCCATATCAAGAAATACCCTATTATTGATACGGTTTTGGTTGCTGTCTTAGGAGGTTCTTAGAAGGGAGGGCTGATCCAATGAAAGATAAAGTCTTTCTGATCTGTATATGCGTATTACTCATCCTGCCTATTTAGGCTTTTGCTAAATCACAGTGCATTGAATGGCAGCCTGAAAAACTAGAATTAACCATGGGTCTAGGAGACACTCAGCGATTTTCCTGTGCTTTGACCTGCAATATTCCGATGCCCCACGGTGATCTATGGGTCGTTCCAGAATTGCAGCCTTTTGTCTCAC
>JASFEQ010000206.1:0-7980 GCA_050124735.1 Desulfobacteraceae bacterium
CGGCATATTGTACTCCTGCCGTATGTCCATGAGTCTATTCAGAGATTTCCGCATCACATCTTCGGCCTGTGACTCGCTGTTAATGTCCCAGTCCTTCTCCACCAACTTTGGGAAAAGGCTACTAGCATTGACCTCGTCCCGTTGGTCGCCGTAGTTCAGCACCTCCAGCCACAGCCCGGCCAACGCATAGTTGGGATTTTTTGACTGCTGCGCCTTGGCCGCCTGACGCAAAGCTACATCGTGTTTGCAATCTGCCAGTGCCTCCAGGCCCTCGAAAGCATCATCGCCGATCTCCTGCCGCACCTTGGCAAGCTGGGCCTCGCGCTGCTGTTGCACCTGTTTATCCACCTGGCTTCCCGCCATGGCCCCTGTCGCGGCGCCAGCGGCACCAGCGTACACAGCGCCCCGTGCGGCACTTTCCACGGGATCCCCACCGAAAACCAGTGCACTCACGAGACCACCCACGGCGCCTGCCACGGCACCTGAAGTGGCCCCTTTTTTTGCCCCCTTTGCCGTATAGCTGTCACTGGCACAGCCAGCCATCTGCAAACCAACCCACAACACGACAAAAACCACCAGCATTACCCGATAACAACGATCCTTCCTTAACTCAGACATATTCGCCTCCCTTCGTATATCTTATGATGTCGTAACACAAACGAATTCATTGAAATGTCGTTGCGAGGAGTCTGGGACTCAGGGCAGCTGAGTGCCAGGCGACGAAGCAATCTCTCATGAGCTTTTGGCCAATATTTCACGTCCAACTTTCCGTCTATTTTTTACCACCAAATATAATATGCGTCTATCAAGCCATTATCTTCCAAAACTTTCCCTGCCTCAGCCCGTCTTACTGTCGCTTCCGTCTGAAGACGATGAATCCTTGAAGGGAGTGATATGCAGGGGCTGCTCACCCTCCTGGGCCAAGTAAGTGGTCGTTGTGGGAAAGGCAAATTTGATTCCCTCTTTTCCGAATTCCTGCATAATCTTTAGATTGACTCCCTGATTGAATGCCCGGAACTTCCAAAATTTTGCAGGATGATACCAGTACATCACAGAAATATTAAGGGAATCCGGATTAAACTCGGTGAAATACACGCGAGGTTTGCGCTTAGGATCCATCCCCTCATGATCATCAAGAATCTCTTTTATGATCTCAACCGCCTTTTCCACCTTTTCTGGCGGCGTATCATATGTAACGGTAATGTTTGTGCTCCTTCTAAGATACTGCCGACGAGCCACATTTTCAATCTCTGCTTTTGCCATCTCCTCATTGGGAATCGTGACCTGAGGGCCCTTTAGCAGCCGAATTTTTGTGGACCGCAGTCCAATTTGTTGTACGATCCCATCCTTTTCTCTCACGATGATACGTTGGCCCACCCGGTACGGCCTGTCAGCAAGGATCATAAGGCCACCAATCAAATTCTCGATCGTCGGCCTAGCGGCCAGGGCCACCGCCAGACCTCCAACACCCAGACCCGTGACGAGTGGGATTAGGGAGATACCAAGTTCGGAGAGCCCCTTAAAGAGGATAATGCCAGCGATGCCCAGGGCGATGAGCGTGCAGGCCACTTTGGTCAGGCCGGCGTGAATGCCCCTTGGATCTATCCTGGGTGAAGCAATAATAACGTTCGCCACAAAGCCTCCAAAGGCCATCACCAACCATATGAGAAAGATGATGAGAAGCACCCAAGTAAGGCTTTCAATGACATCGTAAACGATTCCGCTCATGCCAATATGTTCGTCGATAATGTTACCGACAATTTGTACGATGATCGCTGCGCTCAATGGTAGTATCAACCTGATCGCGCCTCGCCACACACCTGCCTCGTCTCGGTTTTTGGTCCACCTCCTGTTTAGGACATAGATCAGTGCGAAGACCAAAACACCCATGACCACGGTAAGTATCATGCCGATCCACTGCCACACGGCGAAATCGAAATAAACGCTTCTTGCCCAGGATGGGAGACTATCGATCAATTTAACCGGGACCAATCCTCTGGGTGAGGAACTATAGTATCCATAGAGTCCTCCGGCGGGTCCCAGTTTCCTGATAGGCGCACCCGGACGATATGGAAGATGCCTTACTCTGGAGAAGAACTCTCTCAAGCGGTCAATCGTCTCCGCTGCAAACAAATATTCGCCTTGTCGTGGACCCTCCTCGACCCGCGAAATTGTGATATCAGTACGTGGGATTCTCCATCGGTAGACTTCCTTGAATTCCAGCGCATCGGCGTCGGGGATTGCCTGGTAGGGCGGTAACTCGATTCTACTCAGAACCTCCGCCAGCAGCACGACCGCTTCCGGCCCCACATCCTTTCTCAATCTTTTAGGTATCTGACTCAGATCGAGGCAGCGTATGGCCTGATTACGCAGGTCCCGTAATTCGCGTGTGACCTCCCGGGAGAACCCCAATTCTCTCACCTTTGCCACGATAGGCAACGCATCTCGGATAATGGTCTGAAAGCTCTTCAGTGTCGCCCGCGGGCTTGACGTATCAGGCGCCTCCAGCGGATACCGTTCATTGGCTGCTAAATTGGGTGTGTTTACGCAAAGTGCGAGCAGTGTAAAAAAGTATATGTAAGTATTCTTCATCATACCTCCGCTTAGTCTTCCAGTTTCTACGTGTTGAATCATAAGATGTGCTGCACGCTAAGCATGAAGAAAGCCATAAAGCACTTAACCCATTCTTGCGAGACTGTCCAGCCGCTCCCGCATGCGGGGCGGAACTGAGGTGAAATGGATAATATAGCGCTTAGATGACCCCTCAAGAGGACGGATCACCTTGGCGTAAAGATCTGAGGTCTCTTCCTCCGCGGCCTCCAACTTTAACCGAAGCATGATGTTGGCGTAGCGTGGAAGGGGGTCTGCGGCCTCGAACACGGCCTGCCGTTGGGAGAGGCTGACCAGGGTGGCGGGCTGCGTCTTCTCGCCCAGATGCTTGTCCGTCAGCCGCACGTAGTGAACCGGCAGGGGTCTGGCAAGGGCCGTGAAGCGCGTCTCTTCCTCCTCGAGCACCAACTCCGGGTGTGCTTCGTGGCCCAGTAACTCACGACATGTGATGGCCTCCTGCATGCCTTTGGCGTGGACCTCAATCTCATCACCGAGGATGAGACCGCCTTTGGCGGCGCCCATCAGGGCAGGTGAGACGAGCACCTGCCCCCCTACGGTAAAGCTCTCGATCCGCGCCGTCAGGTTGACGGTCCCCCCCACGACGCCATACTTTGAGCGTTTTGTGGATCCGATGTTTCCCACCACCACCTCTCCAGTGTGGACAGCGATTCCCATCTCAATCTCGGGCCAACGCTTCTGGATGTTGTGTTCATTCACGGCCCCCATCGCCTTCTGCATCTCGAGGGCGCATCGCACAGCGCGCAGGGCGGCGTCCTCCATGGCCAGGGGGGCACCGAAAAGCACCAGGATGGCGTCTCCAATGATCTCATCGATGGTTCCGCCATGTCGTTGGATTGGCCCGACCATAGCCGAGAGATAATGGTTCAGCAAGGAGACGACCTGGGCTGCCTCAAGCTGCTCGGCAAGGGCTGTGAAGCCGCGAAGATCGGACATGAGCAGCGTGACTTCCCGTTTCTCTCCGCCGAGCTTGAGCCCGTCTGGCATGTCAAGAAGCGCTTCCACGATTTCGTCGCTCGTGTAACGGCCAAAGGTCTTGCGGATAAACTGGTTTCGACGCTCCAGTTGCTCGTAAGAGTCCTTGAGTTGCTGGGTCATACTGTTGAACGCCACAGAAAAGTCCCCCATGAAATCAACCTTCTGCTCCAGGTCCCCTGCAGCGATCTGTTGGGTCTTCCAGGTCAGGTGCTTAAGATTCGATTGAAGGGCCTTAAAGGATTGGACCACCGCAATCCGGCCCAACAGCGGGGGAACCTCCAGTTCTCCCTGAGCAATCTGATCCATGGCGTCAACGAAGGGTGCGAACTCGGTGAGAAAGCGATTCAGGAATGTGATGAGCTGGTGCATTTCGTTGTCCGGGAGGTCATCAGGTATGGGGATCGGTGGGGGGACGCTACCTGTGCGAAGGTAATGAAAAGTAGCGGTAATCTCGTCGATGAGCTTTTCTTCAATGGAGATCATCACGGCGCCTCATTTGGGGTTCACGGTGAAACGACAGACCCGATCCCCGGTGCCCCAGCAATCAACTTCCTTGACAGTGAAATCCTTTCCCGTGTAGGCGAGCAGCAGGCCCGCAATAAACCCCTCGTCATAGATGCAGATCTCCTCCGAGCAAATGGGGATGCCCGAGCAATCCAGGTCCTCCGCCACTGTTACCACGAAAGAGCCTCTCTCCCAGTCGGCGGACTCCACCCGGAAGATCCCGATACCGAACTCCTTCATGGTGCGCTGCAGGTCGGCAAACAAGCCATTCAAATCCTTCTTCTCGGTGAGGATGTTCTCGCAGTATTCTTCACCGGCCTTCTTTCCAGCCTCGAAGAAGATCTTGTCAGCCTCTTCCACCCCATAATCCCGAATGAGAACGTCCCGAAGGGTATATTGCATCAGGCGGTACACGGCCACGTGAACCATGGGGCCGAGATTGGGACGCCCTTTTTCAATGTCGCCCAACATGCTCCATTCAAATTGGCTTTCGTCTCGTTCTTCCTTAAACATTTTTTCTCCTTAGCTTCTCTCAAGTTTGGAAAGAACTCCCCTTTCGGAAAAATGGGGGACGCCCTTCAGATTTCCACTTTCCAATTTTTCATCATGAAAAGCGCTCCCAATTTACTTAGGTCCTGACCCGAACACTCTCTTTGAAAAGTATTGTTGACAAATGAGCACAATAAGCAGGCCAAACAAGAAGATCACGATCAACAGAATAACCTTCCAAATGGTGTGATCCACAAACTTTTCACCCGTTTTTTCAGCCCGTTCCATTGAATCCATGAAAACAGTCATTGTTTTTTCCCAACCCGCAGAAGAGACAACTTCCTCCATCGTCCGGAGCAGGCCATCCACTTGTTCAATCATGCTTGAGGCCTGCACCATGGTCTCCTGGTAGTCTTTAATGTCGAACGGCTCCGAAGGCTCAGGTGCAGGCTCCTTGGGCTGCCCCATGCCTAATTTGTCCGTTAAGGAATTGGCTGAAGTGACCAGATTGTTCGCTGTCGTCAGCGTCTGATTGAGGTCTGCAAGCAAAGGGCGTACGCCCTCCTCTTGAGACGCCAGATCTTGCATCAGGCTTTTCCGTTCAGTGGCCAACCCATTCATCACCTGATCAATGGTCGCCGTCCGCTCCACGGTTACACGTTGCATCACATCTTCGACGATTTCTCTGCGAAGCACAGCCACCCTATCCATGGCTTGATTAATCGCCTTGTCGCGCTCTCCAGAAATGAGACCAGGCAGATTTTCCATCTCTTTGGACACACGCTCAACAGAGCCCGATACCTGGTCCATGTTGTCTAGTAATCTTCCCACATCCGGATTTCTGAGTAGCTGGCTCAACCAGACGTTCGCAAAATCGCCTCCCAGCAATGGCAACCGGGTCCCCAGATACATGGCCCGTTCCACGAGCAGTCGCGTCTCTTCCACCTGTTGGGTCACCTGCCGAACGGATCCAAACAGACCACCAGACTGTACCGCCTTTACCAGTGTGGATTGCTGTCGACCAGCGGACAAATCGCTGAATCGGAGATAGTGGAAAAGAAGCTGTTCCGGGTGCCTTTTCCGAAAATCCCGAATCATTCCCCCAAGCTCCTCTTGCTGACGAGGTGTGAGCACCTGAGCAACGATGCGCCAGATATCCGACTCCAGTTGCCGGTACCCCCTGACAAATGGTTCGGCTGGCTTTCCCCATTCCTTGAGCCAGTGTTCCTCGAAAACCATTCGGCCCATCATCGCCAGAGCCGCCATGTCCAGCATCGCCACCTGCGGGTTCGGTCCGGCGGCAATCGTAAAAACCGAAGACATAGAGTAGGTCAGATTTTCATGAGCAATGAGCTGCACCTCTGGGCTTGGGGCATACTTCTTAAGATCTTCAAAGGACTGGGACAGGATGACAGAGAACCGATCAGCAAAGCCCATCACCTGGGACTGCAGTTCCGCCTCTGTGATGCGAGGGTCTTCTTTCTGCTTTGCTTTTTTGCCTCGGCTGAAGTCCTGTGCGACCACCTCGAAGGATAGCGTAACTATGGCGAATCCGAAGGCGATCACAAGAATCATCCCTTTAACCATTATGGCTCGCAAAAAAAACTTTAATATGCCTGGTTTGTAATCCATGATCTCTCTCCTTTCGCCCAGATGGTGGGCATCAGGGCTCCAATGCAAAACAGCGTGACCGAAGCCCGGTCAATGATTGATCCTCAAAATTGTAATCATTTGATGTTTCCCAACACGCCTGCCTTTAGACTCAGGATGTAGGCCTCTCGCGTCGATATAGAATAGAGGCTCATAATGACCTGGTTTTGCATTTCACTGAGCTCCATTTTCACATCTTCGTGAGAGCTCTCTATGGGCTTTTTAAATTTTTCCTCCAGGGCAAGTATCAGTGCTTCACGTTTCTCGGGTATATCGAATCCCGGGTAATAGGCCTTTATAGCGTACAATCGGTGCTTTTGGTCGAAGAATACTTCTAACTTCTCAACAAGCCGACCGAAATCTATCGACACCCCCTTTTCCGTTCCAGGCAGAAGGCGCTTCTCCGTTTTGACCACGGAGGTTACGTCACCCTTAGACATGCCAAATTTCAGCCCGTAGAAATCAAATTCTTCTGAGTGTCCCATTGCTGGAACCGCGAACAAAATGAATACAGATACTGCCAAAAATTTTTTCATAGCTCTAACTCCTTTCCTTTCATATAGGTTTAAGCGCACTTTTCCCCCTCACCTAAGGAGGCGTTTTAAACCGAAAGCAGGACGGGTTGGGAACCACTTCGCCGCGGAGCAACAATCCTGCCAGGCCCCATTCAATGGTTCGGGATTGGCCATCCCGCATAAAATGAGAGCGAACGCTCCAAAGGTATTTGGTCGAAGGTTCGAGAGGTTTTTCCAGTTTGTGGTACGGCAAAGTCAAACGCTCGCGGACATAAACCAGTTCACCTGAGCTGGCTGTTATCGTTTTCCATATACGTAGTTCATACCTGACATCTTCAATCCGACTCAAAAACCCCTCCTGGTCCGCGTCGTGATCTTCCTGTCGAGGAAAAGGTTCCCACCGAAGGGTGGGTTGGAGGGAGTCCGCCTCGACAAATTTGCCCCAGAGGGCGAACATTCCCTTTTTAACCAGGGGATACTGCGGCTGAAGCCCCACTTTCGGCGTGCCGCAACCTGTTACAAGGGCAAGAAGTATCAGGGTCAGTATTCCTCGCCAACAGATCTTGCGTTTTGACTTGTTAACGCAGCGGCTCGCTACCCGATCTGTTAGGACCCCATGAATTCGTTTTTTTTCGTATTTTGGATATCTCGTCATGCTCATTTTTTCGGTAAGGGATAAACCAGAAAAAAATCATCGATCACCTTCTCGGCGAGAAGCGGGATACAGGAGATCATATCATCGTAAAAGTCCTGACCCTCATTTTCGGCCCATTCCGTGTATTTCCTTTCCTCGCTTTTACATTCCACCGTGTCTTCTAATAATATGTCGTTGTCCTGCTTCCTGATTAACCGCACCCGTATCTCAAGGAACGCAGATGAAGAGGGATCAATGGTGTAAAGCCCCCACAAGCCACCTTCCTCCAAACGGAGTTCCAGAACCGTATCGATCCCTGGAATGTCCAGTTGATCGTACGCAACAACTTCTTTGAGGTCTTTCGGACCAATACCTGGCAGCGCAACAAACTTCAATCCTGTTCGTTCGGAGCCCAATCGCACAATCTCATCCTGGAAGAGGCCTCGAGTATCAAATGCATCTAATCTGTCAGCGGCTTGATCGATCGCCACCTCAGCCTTCTCCACCTCTTTGGCGGGCACGGCCTTCACGGCTCCATAAACCATACCCACGGGGGCAGTGATAGGGACGAATAATAGGCCA
>JASFEQ010000207.1:0-7979 GCA_050124735.1 Desulfobacteraceae bacterium
ACTTGGAGAGGATTCTGCAGCCGTGGAAGTTTACAGAGATGGTCGATTAAAGAAACAGACCATAGGTCAGTTGGCATCCGAAGCCCTTGAGAAGCTATGATCGTCCAATATCTTTTCTCTTCTCCGGGAGGGGACATTTTTAATTGTTCCCGATGCGCTTGCAAAGCCTTTAAAATTACCCCTTCAGCAAATCATCCCTCCCTCAGCTTAGGAGATTACTTCCAGGGCATCAAAGAATTTCTAAAGAGTAAACACTCCAGGCCCAGAGGACTTGGCTTTGATCACACCCCGGAGGGGTGTACCATGAAGGCCATACCAAGCAACTTCACCGTGCTATCCAAAGATTTCGTGAATAAGCTCGTCAAACGGCGTGTTGATAGCCTTTGGAACAGAGATCAAAAACGGGGCCTTCTCAGGATCACCCCCTTCAGTACCGTTCAAAAGTTCTTTGGACATGGCATGTAGATCTCGATAGACTCCGTCAAGGTCGAAAGTGGGATAGGATTCACCTTTTTTAAACCCCGCCTTACCGCAGACGCGCGCCTTGCCCTGAATCCTTGTCGGTATTCCGTAGACCCGACACGTGATGGGTCGGTAGGGATAAAGGATGCAGTCCAGATTCCCGTCCAAGAGGGGACAACGGATTCTTTCCCTTGCAAGAACAAGTGCCTGCATTTGTGGATCCTCTTCGCATCTTTGCAGCCTTATTTCTAACCTCTTAAGAGCCCGCTCCGTATCATTGCACCGCAGGAGAGCTTCGCGCCCTACTTTGCTATCCAGTTGGTCAAAATGCTGCTTGATGTACGCCCCCTCGATGAGAAACAGACCAAAGACGGCATGACAGCAATCAGAGCAATGGCGCTCACACTTGATACATGTGCCATACTCTTTCTCCATCTTCCGGAAGGCTGTATCCGCCTTGTCCACCAGAAGTTCATAACTTTGAAACAGTTGGGTTAGCTTCATAGCTGACACTGGGTGTTTTTATCACGACTTGAAGGCTTTTCGACTAACTGGTCTTAGTTGCATGAATATAAAAAAATGCTGCCCACAAAACCGGGCAGCATTGCTGAGAACACAAAACCGCAAGATAAATAGGCTTAGGGAAATAGTGTGCAACTACTCCCTTATGCTTGCGGTAAGATCAGCCTTTGTCCTTCAGAAATCAATAATCATCTTACTTTCAGGTCTTCGGCCGATCGAGCCCGAGTCTAAACATCGATGCTCATGGAGCGCCCTTCATAAATGATCTAATTTGTTCTTCCCTAACTGCGAGAAGACTTTAGGCCCTAACTCTCAATAGACCTTGCTCCGAGGGGCTTTGCCCGCGAGCGGGTTATACAGCTTGCTGATTGCAAACTTCATAACCTCAAGGCTCTTCGTCTCTAATATGACATCAACCAAAGTAAGCTGAGCTTCATCCGGAAGCACACAAACATTTGAAGAATCGAATTCCAAGTCGGGAAAGCCCTTTTTGAGCTTCTTCTGGTCCTTTTGGCTCATCGCTACCTGGACGGCCTTTTTACCCTCTATTTCTTGTATATGTTCGCCCAAGCCCAGCTCCCTGATCTTTTTCTCCTGTTCACCATCCAAAAAGACATTAATACAATAATCAGCCATAGGAACACCTCCGATTTAGTAAGATCTCATGGCCTCACCATGAGGTTCCAACGAATTGGTTTCACAAAAATTTCCTTTTCCCAGGCAAAGTATCCGATCACGCATTTTCCTTATCCAACTATGCGGTATCCAGCACATATCGCAATTTTGAAATATCTTATATTACGGTAATTCTTTAGTTGTCAAGGTTTTGCTCCTCCGCCAAACTACGACCTTTTACGGTAGGGTTCGAGTTTTTTCAGGAATTCAGGATGGACTCGGAATTCGAGTTCTATCGCCTTATCAATATGTTCTACAGCCTTATCATATTCACCGTTTGAATAATAGGCAAAGGCGAGATTGTTTTGACCGAGCCCGAATGTGGGTGCCATTTCCACCAATTTCTTTCCTGTGGCTATAGCCTTTTCCACATCCCCTTTCTGGAGGTAGGCATTGGCCAGATTATTCCACGCTTGGGCGATTTCCGGATTCAACTCGATAGCCTTTTCAAGTGCCCTGATAGCCTCCTCAGTTTTTGCCATCTGGAGATATGCGAACCCAATGTTAGCGTACCCACGGGCATATCTCGGTTCGATCTCAACCGCCTTTTTATTGGCATAAGCCACCTTTTCCAGATCCCCTTGTTTAAAATAGATATACCCTAGATTCACCCACCCCTCAAACATCCGCCCGCTGTTGGCAATGGCTTCGTTAAAGGCTTCAATTGCTTCATCCAATTTTCCCTGCTCCATGTAAGCAACGCCCAAATTGTAGTGGGAATTGGCGCACTCAGGATCTTCTGCCAGGATCCTCTTCTGTTCCGCAATAAATTCTTCAGAGCCTTGTGGTTCTTTCATCTTGATCTCCTGGTTCCTACAAAGACATATTTAGAATTTTGAATCCCTCAATTCCACAATCCCTCAATCTAATAATTGCTCTTTCAAATGTAAAACCAACAAAACTTTGACCCACGAAACCGCAAACATGAGGGTTGAGTTCTTAGATCCAAACAAAAAGAGGCCGCAATCCAGCATGGATAGCGACCTCTCTCACTACGTCTCAAAATCAAAGTGACAAAATGAGGCCTAATGATCCTCGGTTTGACCACGTCCTTTCAGGCCATACAGGGTCGTACTGCCCGTGGAGAAATACATCATTTTTTCTTCATTGACCAGGGCCGTCGCTGCTTTTTTGATGTCCCTAGTCTTCGCATCGGGCATGACCTTTTTGATGGCCTTCTCCATGTCACTGAAATAAAATTTGGTCTTTTTGCTTTTTTCCGCAAATTCCAGTATGGCGTTTTTCAATTCTTCCATAATTGTGCTCCTATGGTTGATATTTATTGGGTCCTTTATTAGCCTCCCACTGCCTTTGAGACCGCCCACGCCGCATCAGTATATTTGAAAAGGGAAGTGGTCCTGTAAGTATCATAGGCCAGCCGATAATCATCGATGAGATGGTCGGTAAAGGGCAGATCGCACTTCTCGAAAAACCTTTCCCAGCCGATCCTCTCGGCCCAATCACCGATTCGCTCATATTTGTTTGCATCCGCAGCATAGGCTTCGATGATCTTCTTCACAGCCTCGCAGACCTCCGGGTAGCGCGGGAAATTGTTTGGCACAGCAGGAACAACCACCTTTGAGAACTTGGGTGGCGAAATTCGGTTGGAAACTTTCCCTCCCGCCATGATCGTTACACAATCGCCCTCTTTATCCGTAAGGGGAACGGCCATACACATGGTGTAACAGTTGCCGCAGAACATGCAGCGTTCCTCTTTAATCTTGATGGTCTTTTTACCCTCTTCGGTCTTGGACGGTGAAATAGCCGCAGTGGGACATGCTGCGATGACCAGGGGAATCTCACACACAGCGTCGAGAACTTCATGATCTACGAGGGGCGGTTTCCGATGATAGCCCAGGAGCGCAATATCAGAACAATGGACCGCACCGCACATGTTCAGGCAGCAGGCCATGGAAATCCTGACCTGGGCTGGAAAGGTCATGCCCTGAAAATAGTCAAAAAGCTCATCCAGGACCGCCTTGACCATGGAGGAGGCATCCGTTGCCGGTGTATGGCAATGGATATACCCCTGTGTGTGGACAATATTGGTAAGCCCCGCGCCGGTTCCCCCAATGGGAAACTTATAACTTCCAGAGACATGTTTCCTGCTCGCCAGGTCCTTTTTCAGGGCCTCCATCTTGTCCTGGCTGTCCACCAAAAATTCAATATTGTTACGGGTAGTAAAGCGGACGTAACCGTCACAATGTTTATCTGCAATGTCACAAATCTCGCGGACATGCTCAACGGTCATAAACCGGCATCCACCGCATCTCAGGGTAAACACTTTATCTCCCGTCTCTGAGACGTGGACCAAGATCCCGGGTTCAAGGATCTCATGATAAAGCCACTTCCCGTAATTCTTCTGGATGACGGGTGGAAAATACTGCCAGAAGTGCCTAGGGCCAAGGTCCGTGATTCTATTTTCCATCGGTTTGTCTGGATTAAATAGTCCCATTCTTTCTTGAGATAATGCCATCTTTTTACCTCCTCTTCTGTAACTATCTTACATGTCTCGTTCGATAATCGTCGATCGTTCTCTTAAATCCGCCGGGCACATCTTCCTCTTTCCAGAAGATGTAGGGATTGGAGCGGGGTTCTTTTACCATCTGCGGCATGGGTGGGATATCCATAACCTCAAGGAGTTTCGGGACACCCTGTCGCTGGATAAGTTCCCCCAGACGCTCACGGTTTTTGCCCTCTTCCATCCACCAGTCCCAAACCGGCTCTATGACTTTCTCTTTAAGGTTGTCATAGGGGTGTTCAGACTTCATAAAAGGAATAGTCAACATGGACATCTGGGCGCCTTCCAGAATAGGGGCCTTCGCTCCCAAGAGGATACTGAATCCAGTATCGGTTCCGGGTCTCAAGGCTCTGGGCATGACATTGATGCAGTGCATGCAGCGAGTACACTCTTTATCGTCAATCATGAGCTTCCCGTTTTCCATCCACATACAACTGGTCGGACAAAGGTCAATGACCTCTTTCTGGATATCAAACTTGCCCCAGTCTTTTCCAGCGTGGGCACCGCCATTGGGCAGGATTTCGCCACCGATATAGGCCTTAACCGCCTTCTGATCGATGCGAATATTGTCTTTCCAGGTACCGATAAAAGACATATCAGCACGCGCAATGGAGGCCACACAGCAGTTGGAACAGCCATCAAATTTGAATTTGAATTTATAAGGAAAAGCAGGGCGATGCAACTCATCCTGGTAGTAGTGGGTCAGTTCATAGCACATAGCCTGGGTATCGATGCAAGACCATTCACAACGGGCCTTGCCGATGCAACAGGAAGGCGTGCGCAGGTTCGATCCGGAACCGCCAAGATCCTGCTGAAGCACATGCCCCAGCTCATAAAAGATGGGCTCTAACTGCTCGGTGAAGGTCCCCAAAAAAATGATGTCACCGGTGGACCCATGCATGTTCATCAGACCGCTACCTCGGTATTCCCAGAGGTCGCAGATGGACCTCAGATAATCACTGCTATAAAATTTACTGGCAGGCTGATTAACGCGTAGGGTGTGAAAGTGGGCGATGGAGGGATATTTTTCCTGGAGGTCGGAATACCTTCCGATAACACCACCGCCATAACCGAATACACCGACGATGCCGCCATGCTTCCAGTGGGTCTCACCATGCTCAAATGAAACCTCCAGTTGGCCAAGCAAATCTTCAACCACGTCCCTCTCAATCATCATCCGGTCATCAGCCAGTTTTCTCCTGTGAAGGGCTTCGCGCTTGGCATCGGCCACAAAGCTTGGCCATGGGCCTTTTTCCAGCTCATCACACATGGGAGTCTTGTGTTTAGCCTTGAATTTCTTGAGCTCTTCGTCCGTATAGTTATTCAACTCTTCGTCAGAATAGATCCTGAGTTCCTCGTATTTTAACTCTTTTTGTGGTTCTCTCGGTTCAAAACCCATTATCAATGCCTCCTTTTGTATAATAACTCGTATAATAAAAAGCCTATCTTATCTATAAGGGGCAAACCTAAAAAATCCTTGTAAGCCTCCACTCACCTCCTCTCCTAATATTTTTAACCCTAATCTTGGCCTCTCCAAAAGGGCCTATTTCATAATTAATACAGCTTCACCCAAGGCTGATAAATTAACATTGATAAGTATTAGTGAATATTAGAATTTACATGATTTATAAGGCTTAAAAGGTTGTTCTATAATCCGAATCAGAGGAGATTGTCAATGAAAAAAAATCATATTAAGAGAATCGTATTATTTAATGTCATTATTTGTCGGAATATTTTATATTTGATTGCCAATACAAACTTCCTAATTATAGCCCTTTGTCATTCAGGAGGAGTTATTTTAGATTTACCCCCTTGCACGAATAGATCTTATTTCATTGGCTAACTGAATTCTATTTACAGACTTGATAAGCTATGCTCAACGTTTTCCCCCGCATCATTATCGCAGCTCTGAAAGGAGGCGCAGGAAAAACCATCTTGTCGTTGGGGCTGACCTCCGCCTGGCGCAAAAAAGGCTACAGGGTCGCACCCTTTAAGAAAGGCCCCGACTTTATCGATTCCGGGTGGCTGGCGTTTGCCGCCGGGCGATCTTGTCATAACCTGGATCCTTTCCTCATGACTAACATCCAAATTAATCAATCCTTTCTTTCCCATTCCCTTGAGGCAGACCTATCCCTGATAGAAGGAAATCGAGGTTTGTTTGATGGCCTTGATCAGGACGGATCCTGTAGCACGGCAGAACTGGCGAAGCTCCTGAAAACCCCTGTCATCCTTATTGTAGATGTGACCATGGCCACCAGAACGGTGGCAGCCATCATTATGGGGTGTCAGAGATTTGATCCGGATTTGAAAATCGTCGGAGTGATTCTGAACAGGGTGGGCGGCCCCCGCCAGGAGACCCTCATAAGGAACTCCATTGAACGGTATTGTGATCTACCTGTTGTGGGGTCCGTCCCCAAACTGAAGGGAGGACTTTTCCCTGAAAGACATATGGGGCTTGTCCCCCATCAGGAAAGGGTGCAGGCTGAAAGGGCGATCGCCTGGGCAAGATCTTCGGTTGAGGACAACCTGGACTTAGAGGCCATCTGGAGACTCTCTCACCAGGTTGAGCCCTTAGATGGAATGGGACAGCTACAGGAGACCGGCTCATCTGCCCATCTGAAAGGTGATCTTCCCAGAATTGGCGTCATCCGGGATAAGTCCTTTTGGTTCTATTATCCCGAGAACCTGGAGCAATTGAAAGACTTGGGGGCGATCCTGGTGGAAGTGGATTCCATGGAATCTAAAGCACTCCCTGATCTGGATGCGTTGTACATAGGAGGGGGTTTTCCTGAAACCCAGGCAAAGGCCCTGGCCGATAATAGGACGTTCAGAGACACCTTGAAAGACAGGATAGAAACAGGATTGTCCGTTTATGCAGAGTGTGGGGGGTTGATGTACTTGGCTAAGAGCCTTGTGGTAAATGAGAAAACCTATCCGATGGTGGCTGCCCTGCCCTTAAGGTGTGTAATGGAGAAAAAACCCCAGGGCCACGGATATACCATCCTGGAAGTGACAGGGCAAAACCCCTATTATCCTGTAGGGGAAACCTTAAGGGGACACGAATTTCATTACTCCAGACCATTGCTTGATGAGGCAGAGCAAATCCATTCTGTTTTTAAGGTGCATCGGGGACGCGGTCTCGATGGCGAAAGAGATGGATTGGTCAAAAAAAATCTGTTAGCCACATATACCCATCTCCACGCGGCAGGTAACACATTGTGGGGGAAAAGCCTTTTCAGGGAGGCCCTTGCGGCCAAGAGTCGGAAAAAGAGAAATTTTTTACAAGATCCCAAAAAGAGGGATTGACAAGATCAAAAATATAGGTTATACAAGAATACTTATTTTTTAGTAAGTCACTAAGATTATTAAAGATAATCTATATTAAAGGAGGTTTGCAAGTATGCCAACGGTAGAGTTTGAAGGAAACAGTTTTAATGTGGATGAAGACGGTTTCATCGATGATTTCAATAACTGGAACGAGAGCTGGGTAAGACATGTGAAACAGACGGAAGGGATTGAAGAACTTACGGATGAGCATCATAAGATTGTCGAGGTTCTTCAGGACTATTACAAGAAGAACGGTATTGCACCTATGGTCAGGATCCTGTCCAAGGTAACCGGCTTCAAGCTCAAATACATCTACGAGTTATTCCCCTCTGGCCCGGGCAAAGGCGCCTGTAAGATGGCTGGGCTTCCCAAACCCACTGGCTGCGTCTAATACGCCCTGTTGCGTATTCCGGGTTTCCAAGGCTGAAAAAGGCACACCGAGAGTCATGCTCTCCATGTGCCTTTTTGCTTC
>JASFEQ010000208.1:0-7935 GCA_050124735.1 Desulfobacteraceae bacterium
AGCATCAGTTTGGGTGAGGCCATAAGGCCTCTGCCGATGACCAGCATCTGCTGCTCTCCACCGCTGATATAGCCGGCCAAAACCTTTTTTCGATCTTTCAGCCTGGGAAAGTAATCATAAACCACAGCAATGTCTTGTTTCAGTCTGCTTCTGCTCTTATTTGTGTGCCCACCGGCAATGAGGTTTTCCTCCACCGTTAAATCCTCAAAGACCCGTCTGCCTTCCATCACCTGGAAGATCCCCATGCGGACGATCTCCTCTGGATACTTCTTGTCAATCCGGTTGCCCATAAAACGAATCTGTCCGTCCGTCACCTCCCCATCTTCCGATTTTAGTAAACCTGAAATGGCCTTGAGGGTGGTGGTTTTGCCCGCGCCGTTATTTCCAAGGATCGTAACGATCTGTTCCTCGTTAACCTGGAGGGACATCCCCTTTAAAACGAGGATGACATTGTGATAAATGACTTCGATGTTGTTAACGACCAGAAGAGGTTCCATCAATCTCTCTTTTTATTCAATTTCCACTCCTCAAAGGAGTATCTTAATCTTAGACCCTAAAAGGGTTTTGAATATGTGTCGCAGGGCTCTCACAGTCGCAGAGAATTATTTATTAGACAGGATCAACAGGATCTCATGGATTTAAAGGTCCGAAAAGCAGAAGGCTTAAAACGCTCCGTCTAACTCTAGTTGGGTATTTGCCAAAACATTTCCTTAACATTGGCTTTGCTCCGCAGATTTCGCAGATTGCACAGATGATCAAGAAACCGGCTCGGTTGGATCGCTTGAAAAAATGGGAACCCATGAGGCACAAAAATGAGCGAGCTTATTTTTGTGCTCCAGGGCTTCCCATTGTTCCCAAGGCGCAGCCTTGGGAGCCCCGCGTAGCGGGGTTTCCAGCGATCCTTCCATCCAATCCTGGACATCCTGTCAATCCTGTCTAAAATTCTTGTCCTTTGGGTCTGTGGCTAATTACCCCTAGGGAATTAACCGTGAAATCTGCCTGCCCTGTGAAATCCCCGCCACCCGCCTTCACTGGTTCAAGTTTAGCGGGGCTATTTCACTGGGGCGTGTTCCGTGAAACGGAAGCCGTGTCCAAAAATTCTTCTTATGCCCCTAGCCTAGAGTACGTAAGGTCTTCTTCACCCAGATAGGCTTTTATGACCTGCTCATTGTGCCGAATCTCTTCAGGAACTCCTTCAGCAATCTTCTGGCCGAAATCCAACACGCAAAGCCTGTCAGAGATATCCATGACCACACCCATGTCATGCTCAACCAGTATGATGGTGACCTTCCACGCCTCGTTTATGTCGAGGATAAATCTGGCCATGTCCTCAGTCTCTTCCAGATTCATGCCCGTCGCAGGTTCATCCAGAAGAAGAACCTTGGGCTTCATGGCCAAGGCCCTTGCTAACTCCACCCGCTTTTGGAGCCCGTACGGCAGGGTGTGAACCACCTTTTTTCTTATGTGCTCGATCTCCAGAAGGTCTATGATCTGTTCTTCTATCTGCTTTCTGAAGGTCATCTCTTCATGCCTGCTTCTGCCATAATATATGCCTCCTGACAGGAACCCGGACTTCAAGTGCACATGGCCACCAAGTTTGATGTTGTCCAAGACGCTCATGTGGCCGAAAAGTTCCACATTCTGAAATGTTCGGGCAATACCTAAAGAAGCGATTCTATGGGCCTTGAGCTTGGATATGTCCTGACCTTCAAAGAAAATCCTCCCCTGTTCCGGATGATAAAAACGATTGATACAATTGAGCAGACAGGTCTTACCTGCCCCATTGGGCCCAATGATGGAAAATATCTCACCCTCTTTAATCCCGACACTGACGCCATTAAGGGCCTTCAGGCCCCCGAAGGAAAGGTGAATGTCTTCCACCCGGAGTTGATATTCTTGCTGATTCTCCACGTCTCGGTTCTATTCCAGGGGTTCTACTTGTCTGATTTTGACAACGGTCTTCATGCGAAATCCCTTTCCGTCCTTGTAACGGATATCCGCTTCCACCTCCAGCTCCTCCTGGTCCCCGTAAAGGGCCGTGATCAGGTCTTCATACCGCTTTGCAACAAAGCTCCTCCTTACCTTTCTTATCCTGGTCAGTTCATCGTCGTCCGGGTCTAGCTCTTTATATAGGAGGACAAATCGTCTGATCTTTGCAACTTTGGGCAGGGATTCGTTGGTCTTTGTCACTTCTTTTGCCACAAGGTCGTAAACTTTTTCTTTCTGGGAAAGATCCGTGAAGGTGGTGTAGGGGATCTGATTGTTTTCCGCCCACTTGCCCACGTTCCCCATGTCAATAGCAACCATGGCTGCGGTGAAGGGCCTGTCTTGCCCAACGACCACGGCGTCGGTTATGAACGGGCTGAATCTTAGTTTGTTTTCAATGAGCTGGGGAGAGAACCGGCTGCCATCGCTCAACTTCATAACGTCCGCCATGCGGTCGATAATGATAATATGTCCATCGTCTTCAATAAGGGCTGCATCTCCCGAATGGAACCACCCATCGCGAAGCGCCTTTTCCGTCGCTTCTGGATTCTTATAATAGCCTTTGAAGATGGTGGGCCCCTTCGAGAGCAGCTCCCCTGAGTCAGAGATCTTGAATTCCAAACCTGGCAGGGGCTTACCCACAGTGTCCAGACGGATGTCTTCGGTGCGGTGAACAATGGAGGCCGCCGTCTGTTCGGTCATGCCATAGGCCTGCTTGATATTGACGCCCAAGGCCTGAAACATATTGAATATCTCAGGTCCGAGAGGAGCCCCCCCCGTGTAAACATGACGCAGACGGGAGAGGCCAAAGTAGTTCTTGAGTGATCTGAAAAGCATGAAATGGGCGATGCCGTTCAGGAGCTTCCAGCCAAGAGAGGGCTCCTTTTTCTCTAGTTTGAAATCAGCCATTTTATAGCCCACAGACAGAAAAATTCGGTAGGCTAGCTTCTTGACCCACCCCGAATCCTCAGTCTTCACCTGAATCTCAGAGCACATCTTCTCCCAGATTCTGGGCGGCGCCAGTAGGATGTGGGGACCGATCTCCCGGATATTCTCCTGAACGGTTTCCACCTTTTCTGGGAAATTGACTGTAAAGGCCTTGTGAAGGGACCAGTAGACGCCAAATTCCTGTTCCCCAATCCACGGAAGAGGGAGAAAAGAGACATACTCAAAGTTGTCCGTGGCGGGATCAACGCTGTCCTGGGCCTGAGCCACGCTGACCATGTTCGTTTGCGTGATCATACTCCCCTTTGGGAGTCCGGTGGTACCCGAGGTATAGTTGATCATGCCCACATCATCAGGGGATACCTTCTCAATCATATCCTCGAACAGGTGGGGGTTTTTTTCAGCCAGTTCACCACCCAACTTCTGTACATCCTTAAAGGTGATGAGGATCGGGTCGTCATAATGTCTCATGCCCTTGGGATCATCCACTATCACCTTAACCAGTTGGGGGCACTTCTCCTTTATAGCCAAAAGCTTATCCGCCTGTTCCTGGTCACCCACCACCACAAAAATGGAATCTGAATGATTGATGATGTATTCCACCTGATCCAGGTGGCTATCGGGGTAGATCCCCACAATGGCCCCGCCAAGGCACTGGACACCCAGTTCGGCGTAGAGTCCTTCAGGTCTGTTGTCTCCTATGTAGGAAAGGTTGTTCCCTCGCTTGAAACCCAAAAGACGAAGTCCAAGGGCAAAATCCCTCACGTTTTCGTAATATCCCTGCCATGTGACCGATTGCCAGATGCCGAATTCCTTCTCACGAATGGCCACCTTACGGTCACCATGCTTCAAGGCATTTTTTCTCAATAGGCCCGGTATTGTCTCCTTGCCCATCCTGACCTTACCTTCTCCCGGTTCCCTTTGCCCGCCTTTGCAAAAAGCCCCGCGCGGAAGCACGGGGCGCCTTGATCATAACTTTGAATGGATCCCTATTATGGTTTATCATAGTTGACTCACCGCAGAGCCGCGGAGATCGCAGAGTTATTGTTTCTATTTTGCTTTTCGCTGAGACGCCGAAAAGCAAAATGAGATAACCCTTCGGGGTATAGATCATCCGAATGCGATACAACTCCTCCTGAAAATTTGAGCTATTTCGCGATATTCGCAGCGTTAGCTGCTGAGTGGTTTTCCATCGCCGTCCTCCTTGCCTTGCCATAGCTTGAGCGACGGCAGGTCAACGGCGATGGAAAAAATTACTCATCTCTGTGCTCTCTGCGTCTCGAGCGAAGCCCCGCAGGGGCGGAACATGCCCCGCGACGTTGCGCGGGACAAGCGAGCGGTGTATTCCATGTCCGCCCTTGCAAAGCAAAGCTCGGACCATCAGCTAAATGGATTGTTTAAGGCACCTAATTAATCCAGATAGATCCAGTCTGATATGGGCTCATACATCTTCTTTTGAACATTGGCTTGCCAGACCTTGGCCACAGGGATCTTGTTATCTTTGAAGGTCACCGGTGCTGTGAGGCCACCCACATCCCAGTTCTTAATCGTGGTCAAAGCCTTGCTCAGACCTTCCCCAGTGAGGTTACCGGCCTTATCGGCACGCCTCAGGGCCTCCTCAAAAATCATCCCGGTAAACCAGCCCTGCGTGTAATAGGTGGTGCGGTGTTTCACATTGGGATGGTGCTTTGCGTTGAATGCCTTCATCTCTTGAAGGGCAGGCACATCATACCAGTAGTAGGTATATGGCATCACACCTGTGAACCCTTCGGCCAAGGGACCCAGTTTGCCGAGCACCATATTCCCCATGCCCCAGAAGGTGGACATGGGAACCACTTTGACGCCCAAATCCTTGCACCCTTTGAGCAGCGCCGGAACAGGGGAAAGCACGAATCCATGCATGATGAGGTATTCGGCCTTCTTTCTTTTCAATTCAAGGACCGTGGGGGTGACATCCACTGCTCCGGGTTTGGCCACAAGTTCGGCCACCAGTTTGAGGCCCAGTTCCTTGGCCATCTTCTTTCCATAAGGGATGGGATCCTTTCCAAACTCCGTGTTGCTGTAAAAGAAGGCCACCCGTGCCCCGGGCTTTTTTTGTGAGATGTACTTGAGAAGGATACCCACCATATCGCTGTAAGTGGGGCCCGAGACAAATACGAATGGGTTGTTGGCCCGATCAGCAAGTTCGCTGGAAAAAGAGGTGGATCCATAGAAACATTTATACTTTTCTTTGATCGTTGGAGCGACGGCCTTTCCAAGGCCCGTACTATCCCCGTAGAAGACCAGGGGATTATCTTTTGCCATGATCCTTTTGAAAATGGCCACCGCCTTGTCCACCTTGTACTCTGTATCCTCAAAGATATATTCGACTTTCTTTCCTCCTATCCCCCCCTTTTCATTGATCCGAGTGATGTAATCGGAAAGTCCCTCATGGATCTTTGTACCCGCAAAGGCGAACCTCCCTGTGATGGGCTGGGCAGCTCCAATCTTGATGACCTCCCCGGCTTGGGCCACCAAAGGTGCTACTAGAAAAGCCACCAAAACGCCCAAGGCCAGTAGCAGTCGAGTCAGTCCATTTTTCTTCATGGTTTCTCCTCCTTTTTCTTAAGGTTAACAGGACCTTATCCTACTCCCCTTATCCTCTACTTAACCTGAATTAGTTTCCAAAATGACTTTGTATCCGGTTATATACTCCACTTTGAGCCCTCAGTATGCAAAGGGCCAAAGCGTAAAGAAATTTTTTGCCCTTCTCCATATCTCTGCCAGACCACGGGGCTCAAACACGAGGAAAAAAACGATCAAGCTCCCAAAGACCACCTCCCTCAGCGGCGCGAAGATATGCTGGAAAGCCGGGATGTTCTTGATGGCATCGGTGCCGAATTTCAGTATTTCGGGTACAAGGACCATAAAAATTGCACCGAAAATGGATCCCAAGACACTGCCCAGCCCCCCTACGATCACCATAGCCAGGTATTCGATGGACAGGGAAAGGGGGAAGTGCTCCGGAGTCACAATATTCATGAAGCTGACCCACAGGCTCCCTGCTACCCCTGCATAAAAGGAGCTTATGGCAAAGGACGTCAACTTGTATCTGAACAGGTTGATCCCTATGAGCTCGGCAGCCAGGTCCCTGTCTCTAATGGCGATAAAGGCCCTACCCGTCTTGGTCCTTATCAAATTCCTAGCATAAAGGGTGCCGATCACCACGAAAAACAGGGTAATAAAATAAAACTTGCGCTCCGTGTCGAACTGAAAACCAAACATTTCGGGATCCGGCACGTTTATCCCCCGAATGCCGTGGGTCATGGATTCCCAATTCGTAAACACATACTCAAAGATGAATTGGGCGGCAATCGTGGCGATGGCCAGGTAGAGCCCCTTTATTCGAAGGGAAGGAATACCAATGATGACGCCGACGATGGCAGCGACGGCGCCTGCCAACGGGATGCTCCACCAAAAAGCAATTCCCACCCTTGTGATAAGGATGGCGGACGTATAGGCACCCACGCCGATAAAGGCCGCATGGCCCAATGAGATCTGCCCCGTGAATCCCGTGAGCAGATTGAGACCATGGGCACCAATAATGGCAATACCTATAAGGTTCGCCATGTAGAGAACGTATTCGTTGGCAAAGAAGGGGAAGACAAGAAGAAAAACCGCCAGTAGGGCGAGCCAGACCTTAACGAACACAGATTGGAAGATGGCCTCGTCTTTCCTATAAGTATCTTTGAAATCGCCACAGCGCATCTTTAAGGCCTCTTATCTCTTCTTGCTATCATCATTTTTAGGGGGGAAATCAACATCTTGAGCGAAATCCTCTGAGATTATTAGACCCGCTCGATGATCTTCTTGCCCAAGAGCCCATAAGGTCGAATCATCAGGATAAACACCAGAACGAGAAAGGGGGCCACCTCCTTGAATCCCGGGAGGATGGGATCTATGTATCCTCCTGCCAGGTTCTCAAGAATGCCGATGGTGAACCCTCCAAGAATGGCCCCTCCAATGCTGTCCAGACCACCAAGGATTACAACAGGAAGGACCCTGAGGCCCACCAAGCCGAGTTGCGGGTGGATACCGCTGATGTTTCCGATGACGATTCCACCTATGGCCGCCGCGCAAGCGGCTAAGCTCCAGGATAAGGCGAAGATCATCTTGGCGCTAATTCCCATGGATTGGGCAACCTGCTGATCCGAGGCATTGGCCCTCATAGCAATGCCCATCCTCGTGTATTTGAAGAGGAGGGCAAATATGATGACACCTATAATGGCAAAAACGAAACCCCATTTGAGTGCTGAAGGGACAATGGCAAACCCAAGATCCCAGGGTTCGGCGGGGAGAATCTCAGGAAAGGAGCGAAAATCAGCCGTCCAGATCATATGCGCAAGCCCCTTCAGGATACTCGATAACCCTATTGTCACCATGATCACAGAGATAATGGGTTCGCCGATCAGGGGCCTGAGGATCATCCGCTCAATAACCACCCCGAGTACAAATGCGAAGAAAAGGGTAAAGAGAAATACAACGGCAAAGGGAATTTTCAGGAAGGTGAGCAAAGAGAGACATACATAGGCACCGAGCATCATGAGT
Organism: Desulfobacteraceae bacterium; assembly: GCA_050124735.1. Lineage (GTDB taxonomy): Bacteria > Desulfobacterota > DSM-4660 > Desulfatiglandales > HGW-15 > JASFEQ01. The sequence goes on from JASFEQ010000208.1 coordinate 7,519, forward strand.
TCGCCTGTGGCAAAGTTGATGACGCTCGTGGCTTTATAGATCAGGACAAAACCGAGTGCAACGAGTGCATAAACACCTCCTACTGCGATGCCACTTACTATCAACTGTGCAAGGATATCCATCTCATTGCCCAAGAAGTCAGGAAATCGCAAACAAACTATTTTTGAAACTCGACGGGAACCAATGAAAGACCAGGACCGGGATGGACAGCAAGGAGAAGAATCTCCCCGTGCAATTTCTGAAAAATGGGACCGCTGACAGCACTTCCAGATCAAAAGGGAATGGAGTCCACCTCTGATTTCAGGTATCTATCAGACTCCAATATGTTCGTCAAGGCTATTACCCCTCTACTTTTAGGGTGTTAGGGAAACGCCTCCAGGTGTGTTTTGTTATTGATATCTCACGCTCTGCGAAGCC
>JASFEQ010000209.1:0-7934 GCA_050124735.1 Desulfobacteraceae bacterium
CGCCACTTGTTAGCAAAGGGGGAACGGGGATGAAACACTTGATTATTACTCTACTTTTTCTTCTTGGAGTCTCGATAGGTAACGCACTTGCCGGTGAAATCAAAGAGATCGAACTCAAAGATGGTAGTGTGATCTACGGAGAAATTGTCTCTCTTAGCGGGGGTGTCTTCACCCTGAGGTCAAAGGGGCTCGGTACCGTTAAAATCGAGGAATCCGAAATCCGGGCTATCCGTTCAGGGGCACGTGAAGGGGGAAAACAAGACCAGATTCAGCAGCTTCAACAAAGGATGATGAGTGATGAAGAGGTGGTGCAAATGATCCTCTCTTTGCAGAATGACCCAGATGTTCAGAAGATTCTGCAAGATCCTGAAATCATGAAAGCGGTCAACTCGGGGGACATCAATGCGCTTCTCTCCAACCCCAAATTCATGAAGCTTTTAGAAAATCCCACGATTCAGGATATCAGAGAAAAAGTCACAGAATAGCTCTGCTCCCTCCCCTTTTCCTATTTTCTCGTGAGATGATTTTTGAACTTATTTCAAAATGAGGCATGGGGGAATATCCCATGCCTCATTGGATTCCAGCCATGTTAAGACGTCCGCCCTTACCTACTCCTTGTCTAAGATCCCGCCTCGTGGCGAGGAAGGGTTTGGAAAGGGTGGCAGGAAAATAAAAATGCCCAAAAGAAAAACCACACCTCAACAGAGCATCCGGATCAAAGGCGCCAGCCAGAATAACCTCAAGAACCTGGACCTCAGAATTCCCTTGAACCAGCTCATTGTATTCACGGGGGTCAGTGGTTCGGGAAAGTCATCCCTTGCCTTTGATACCCTTTACGCTGAGGGCCAGCGTCGCTATATTGAGACCTTTTCGCCCTATGCGCGACAGTTCATGGAGCGCATGGACAGGCCCCAGGTGGAGGCCATAGAGAATATCCCACCCGCTATAGCCATCGACCGCAAAGACCCTGTGCGCACGTCCCGTTCCACGGTGGGCACCATGACCGAGCTTACCGACTATGTAAAACTTCTCTACGCCCGTCTCGGGCAACTCCATTGCCACGGATGCGGAAGCCCGGTCATTCCAGAAACGCCGGAGCACGTATGGAACGCACTAAAAAATTTCCCCAGAGGATCTGAGGTTATAATCACTTTCCCCATCTCCTTGAGAGCCGCCACCTATGAACAGATGCGAAGGGAATTGGGAGGGATGGGGTTTACCCGCCTCTTCTTCGCGGGCCAGATTAGATTTCTGGAGGGTTGGGAACCAGAAAAGCGGAATGAGGAACTCCATATCGTCGCAGACAGACTCGTGTTGCGTCCTTCGGAGCGTAAGCGGATTATGGATTCCTTGGAGCAGGGCTTTCGTTTCGGCAAGGGCAGACTGGACGTGTGGATTGGGCCAGCCCTCCACCTGCCCGCCATTGCTCTCGCCGGTCCGCCATCGGCTTCGCCTCAGGCGAATGCCGGGCACGCGCAGGCGAGGCAGGCGGGTCGTCCCGCCCCTAGGCGGGACTCAGGAGAGGCAGGCGGGCCCGCCCGACACCTCGCCTTCAGCAGCAGGCTTGAGTGCGCCAAATGTGGAATTGCCTACAATGCCCCCCTGCCCAACCTCTTCTCTTTTAACAGCCCTGTAGGCGCCTGTGAGAACTGCCGTGGGTTTGGAAGAATGATTGATATTGACTTGGATCTCATCATTCCCAACCCTGCCCTCTCTCTCGAAGAGGGTGCCATCAGACCCTTTGGAGGACGTGATGACTATCGTATGGAATTCGATGATTTAATGGCCTTTTGCAGGCGTCGTAAGATACCGACTAAGGTCCCCTATCATAGCCTAAAAAAGTCCCACCAAAAGGCAATTATTGAGGGCACCAGCGATTATTACGGGGTCAGGGGGCTTTTTGAATGGCTAGAAACCAAGACGTATAAGATGCACGTACGGGTATATCTGTCCAGATACCGAAGCTACGTGATTTGCCCAGATTGTGGAGGCACCCGATTCAAGGAGGAAGCGCTACTCTACCGGTTGGGAGGGCTCCACATCGGACAGATCTATGCCATGAGTGTGGATGGGGCCAGTCATTTTTTCAAGAAGCTCTCTGTCCCTTCGGAAGACCTGGCCAGCCAAATGATCCTGGATGAGGTCTGCAACAGACTCACTTACCTCCGAGAGGTGGGTTTGGATTACCTCACATTGGACCGCCAGTCTCGCACCCTTTCAGGAGGCGAGGTACAGCGTGTTGCCCTCACCTCAGCCTTAGGTTCCTCCCTTGTCAACAGCCTCTATATCCTTGATGAGCCGAGTATAGGCCTCCACCCCCGAGACAGTCACCGTCTGGTCCGTATTTTGAAGGGGCTCAGAGACCTTAAGAACACGATCGTCGTGGTGGAGCATGATTCCGAAATTATCAGGCAAAGCGATTTCATGCTGGATCTGGGACCGGGTGCGGGAGAACAGGGCGGTCAGGTGACCTACTTTGGCCCCACATCACGGGTGAATAACTCCCTCACAGGTCAATACCTGAAGGGTAAGAAACGTATCCCTATGCCTAAAGAACGGCGTAGGCCTGAAAAAAGCAAATGGCTCACCATCAGGGGGGCTGCGGCGCATAATCTAAAAGACATAAACGTGCAGATTCCTCTTGGACTCTTTGTCTGCCTCACCGGTGTGTCTGGTTCGGGGAAGTCCACACTCGCCGAAGAGATTCTCTATAAGGGGCTGAAAAGGGCGAAAGGTGGTTCCCAGGGCAGACCCGGGATCCACAGGGCCATCGAGGGCTTAGAACAGATTGATGACGCCGTGCTGGTAGACCAGAGGCCCATTGGCCGCACGCCCAGGGCCAATCCTCTAACCTATTCGAAGGCCCTGGATCCCATCCGCCGCTTACTGGCCAACACGAATGAAAGCAGGGCCCGGGGTTTCGGGCCCGGCCATTTCTCCTTCAACGTGGCAGAGGGTCGATGCGTAACCTGCAAGGGTGAAGGTTTTGAAAAAGTGGAGATGCAATTCCTCTCCGACGTGTTCATAACGTGTCCCTCTTGCAGTGGTAAGCGCTTCAAGAAAGAGGTTTTGGAGGTCGCATATAATGGAAAGAATATAGACGAAATCCTTTCCATGACCCTGGACCGTGCCCTCTCCTTTTTTGAAGACCAACCCAAGGTGAAGGTGGCGCTTGCGCCCCTTAGGGATGTGGGTTTAGGCTATATGCGGCTCGGTCAGCCCATCAACACCCTTTCAGGAGGTGAGGCCCAGCGCCTGAAACTCTCTCGGTATCTAAGGACGGGCAACGGTCGTCCCCAGCTTTTCATATTTGATGAACCCACCACCGGTCTACACTTTGAGGATATAGAGAAACTCTTGACAGCCCTCCATAGGGTCGTCAAGCAGGGGAACACGGTCCTGGTCATCGAGCACAACATGGACATTGTTAAGTCAGCAGACTGGGTAATCGACCTGGGCCCTGAAGGAGGAGATAGGGGTGGCCAGGTGGTGGTGACGGGACCCCCGGAAAAAGTGGCCGCACACCGTGGCTCCCATACGGGCAAATTTTTGAAGAATTATCTCTACGGCCGTCGCCGGCAAACGGATGCTAAAGCTTCTTCCAGCGTCGTCTCTGAAACTCTCTCAGACATTGCTTCCGGCATCACCATCAGAGGGGCCAAAGAGCACAACCTCAGGAATCTGAGCCTGAGCATCCCCCGTCAGAAGCTGGTGGTCATCACAGGTGTCTCCGGTTCAGGAAAATCAACCCTTGCCTACGACATCCTGTTTGCAGAGGGTCAGCGCCGTTATTTGGAAAGCCTGGCCCCTTACGTTCGACAATACGTGAAAATTCTGGAGCGGCCAGATGTGGATTCGGTTTCGGGGCTTCCCGCCACAGTGGCCATTCAACAACGCATTAGTCACACCAGTCGGCGCTCTACCGTGGCTACCCTCACTGAAATTTATCATTTCCTCAGACTTCTATATAGCAAGCTTGGCCGTCAGCACTGCCCTGGATGCGACCGTCCATTGAGAAAGCAAACCAAAGAAAAAATTGTGGATCAGATTCGAGATCGATACCGTGGTAAAAAGGCCATTCTCTTGGCTCCGAAGGTGGCCGGGCGAAAGGGATTCCACAAGGAAGTGCTGGCCCAGGCCCTTCGCAGGGGTTACAGGGAAGCTCGCATTGATGGGACCATCACGCCTCTTCGCGAAAACATGTCCCTGAGTCGATACCATGAGCACACCATAGATTTGGTGGCAGGCAAACTTCCCACAAGAAGTCTTAATAAGATGGTGGGAAAGGCCCTCGAAGAAAGTGGAGGGAGCCTTTTGATCGTTGAGGGCAGAGGAGAGGAAGAAATATTCAGCCTGCGAGGGATCTGCCCTGCTTGCGGTATCGGTTTACAAGACCTGGACCCCCGTCTCTTTTCATTCAACAGCAAACACGGGGCATGCTCCGCGTGCGATGGACTGGGTGTTCTCGATGATCCCTACGAGGACGAATCAGAGATTTGTCCAAAATGTGGGGGCAGTCGTCTCAAACCCGAGGCCCTGGGGGTCAGAATCGGTGGTTATTCCATCTGGGATTTGGTTCAACATCCCGCCAGCTATGTTCATGAGGTACTTGAGGGATTCTCTTTTGTTCGCGATGAAGCCCTCATTGCCAAGCCCATTATGGCTGAGATTCTCGCACGGTTATCCTTTATGAACAGACTTGGTCTTTCATATCTATCTTTGAGTCGAAGCGGGGAAACGCTTTCAGGTGGCGAGGCACAGCGCATCCGGTTGGCCGCACAGCTTGGTTCCAACCTGACCGGGGTGTGCTACATTTTGGACGAACCGACCATTGGTCTCCATGCCAGGGACAATCAAATGCTTCTCAATGCCCTCAGAGATCTCAAAGGGCGCGGCAACTCCATTTTGGTCGTGGAGCATGACGAGGAAACCATACGTGCCGCTGACCACATCATTGATCTTGGACCGGGCGCTGGACAGGATGGAGGGCAGATGGTGGCCTCAGGAAAACTCTGTGACCTCCAGAAGGTGAACGCATCAGTCACGGGCGCCTCTTTTAACGGACACCCGCATGCAATCACATCACATCTCAGGCCTTACCGCGACCGTCCTTACCTCAAGGTTTTGGGCGCCATGGCGCATAACCTGAAGGGAATCGACGTGGATTTTCCTTTGGGTACCCTGATCTGCATTACTGGGGTTTCTGGATCGGGTAAGTCCACGCTTCTCAAAGAGACCCTGTACAAAGGGGTTCGCAACCGGCTCCAGAGAAAGAAACATGGGGCAGGTCACTGCAAAGACATGCGGGGATGGAAGGCACTGGACCGAGTTCTGGAAGTGGATCATAGCCCTATTGGTCGCACCCCCAGGTCGGTGCCCGCCTCTTATGTGGGTTTCCTTTCCGAGATACGAAAGCTTTTGGCCATGAGGCCCGAGTCTCGCGCCAGAGGATACCGGCCTGGGCGATTTTCATTCAACCTAAAGGGGGGAAGATGTGAGGCCTGCAAGGGCCATGGTTCCCTGAAAGTAGCCATGAGCTTTCTCCCAGACGTCTACATACGTTGTGAAGTGTGCGAAGGCCAACGGTTCAATCAAGAGACCTTGGACATTACTTACAGGGGGAAAAATATCTCAGAAATTTTGGAACTCACCTTTGAGGAGGCGGCCAGCTTTTTTGGGGCTGTGCCGTCTATTCGCCGTGCAGTCCAGGTGGTCACTGATATAGGCCTGGGCTATCTCCGGCTGGGACAACCCAGCCCCACGCTCTCTGGGGGTGAGGCCCAGCGCATTAAGCTTGCACAAGAATTGGCCAAGTCCACCCGCGGGCGCACCCTGTACATTTTGGATGAACCCACAACCGGCTTGCACCTTGCTGATGTGGAGAGTCTTGTAAATGTCCTGCAAGCCTTGGTAGATAAAGGAAACACGGTGACTGTGATTGAGCACAACATGGAGATCATTAAGGAGGCTGACTACATCATAGACCTGGGTCCTGAAGGGGGTGACAAGGGAGGACGCCTTGTTGCAGTGGGTTCGCCGGTGGACATTCTCGCCAATCCAAATGGTTCTTACACCGCTCAATACCTTAGAAAATACTTAAACGCCTAAACCTTTGATGCCATGATGGTAGATCAGGGGGTTTGCAATACACTTGACAATAAATCATGGAACAGTAATAAAGTCTGTCTCTAACAATTATTCGTATCTCAAGGAAGGAAGTTATGAAATTACACGAATATCAGGCCAAAGAAATATTTGGAAAGTCTGGCATACCTGTGCCGGACGGTCAGATGGCTACCTCTGGTGAGGAGGCGGTCCAGGTTGCCGAAAAACTAAAAGGCCCTCCCTGGGTGGTTAAGGCCCAAGTCCATGCCGGAGGCCGAGGAAAAGGGGGCGGCGTTCGGGTCGTCCATTCCCTTGATGATGTGAGAGAGGCAAGCCAGACCATCCTGGATCAGCCATTGATTACAAAACAGACAGGCACTGAAGGGAGAAAGGTCCATCAGGTCCTTATTGAGCAGGGGGTGGAGATTCATCAGGAGCTTTATCTGGCCATGGTGATCGATAGATCCCTAGCCAGGCCCGTTATGATTTTCAGTCAGGCCGGGGGCATGGAAATCGAGGAAGTAGCAGCAAGATCGCCAGGGCTTGTGTTAAAGGAATTTGTGGATCCCAATACGGGCTGGATGCCGTATCACGGCAGGGCGTTGGCTTATCGGCTTGACCCGCTTCCCCAGCCAGAGACCCTGAAGGCGTTGATTTCTCTTATGGCTCGCCTATACGAGACGTTCATGCGCCTCGATTGTTCCCTCGCAGAGATCAACCCGTTGGTCATTACAAAGGAGGGGAAAGTTGTGGCGATTGATGCCAAGATAGACGTGGATGATAATGCCCTTTTCAGGCAAAAGGAGCTTTTGTCACTTGATGATCCAAAGGAAAAGGATCCCCTGGAATTGAAGGCTGGGCAATACAACCTCAACTACATTCGTCTAGACGGAAACATTGGAGCCATGGTCAATGGTGCTGGTCTGGCCATGGCCACCATGGACGTGATCAAGATGGCTGGCGCTGACCCAGCTAACTTTTTGGACGTGGGTGGTGGGGCCAGCGAGGAGATGGTCACAAAGGGTTTTGAAATTATACTACAAGACAAAAAGGTAAAGGCCATACTCATAAATATTTTTGGTGGGATTTTGAGGTGTGACGTCCTGGCCAGAGGCGTCTTAGCCGCCGCAGAGAAGACAGGGATCCCAGTGCCCCTGATCGTCAGGTTAGAGGGGACCAATGTGGAGGAGGGAAGAAGAATACTTGAAGATTCTGGGTTAAAGTTCTTGGTGGCCAAGAACATGGCAGAGGCAGCAGAGCTGGTGACGAGGCAGGTGTCTGGAAGTGCCTAAAGTGATCTAAAGTGAACTAAAGTGCCTAAAGTTTATTTAGTGAAGCTCTCAAACCAAGGTTGGAGCTTTGGGTTCCTTAATTTCTCCTGAACAGAAAGGTAATATCATCACCTCAAATGATGATTACTGGACCCTAAACCGTCATGCCCGAGAAAGAGGGCATCCAGGCCTTCATGTTTTTCTGGATTCCCGCTTGCGCGGGAATGACAAGGAATGCCCCATCCAGAGGACTGGTCATTTTGGCGTGTCTTCGCAAAAAGGATCAACGAATTCTCTTTTTTTCAACTTTAGTTCACTTTAGGCACTTTAGCGCACTGCATGCGATGGAAGAATTTTCTTGGGAGATATCGAATCATGAGCATACTCGTAGATGAAAAAACGAGGGTTGTGGTCCAGGGGATCACTGGAAGGGAAGGAACATTTCACACAAAGCAGATGTTGGCCTACGGAACGGTTGTGGCAGCCGGCGTGACGCCCGGGAAAGGGGATCAACAGGTGGAGGGGATACCGGTATTCAACACCATTCATGAGGCCATT
>JASFEQ010000210.1:0-7899 GCA_050124735.1 Desulfobacteraceae bacterium
GTGGTGGCAAACTTTGCTGGCATTATTATCGGGAAGCAATGCTTTGGTGGTCTGGGGGCCAACCCGATCAATCCGGCGCTGGTTGGCTGGGCCATTATCCGAATTACCAAAACCTGGGCTGGCTATCTGGATTTTGACCTCATGCTCATTAATTATGACACCGGCTTTATCCTCCAGTATCCCTTGGCCGTCCTTAAGGCCAAAGGGCCTGCGGCCTTGTCTCGCTTTGACATGGTAGCACTGTTTCTGGGAAAGCAGACGGGAGGTATCGGGGCCTCCGCAATTATCTGTCTCTTGCTGGGCGGACTCTACCTGGTGATCCGTGGCGCTATCCGATGGGAGATTCCCCTCTGTTTTCTCCTGGGTGTGGTAACGGTATCCGGTATCTTCTGGATGGTGGACAAGGCGGCCTATGCCAGTCCCCTGTTTCACCTTCTCACCGGCAATGTCATGATCGGGGCCTTCTTCTTCGCTACGGAGAACGGCAGTTCGCCTGTGAATCGCTGGGGCCTGGTGGTTTTCGGTCTGGGCTGTGGCGCCTTCACGGTGATATTAAGGGCGTGGAGCATCTATCCCGATGGCGTCGCCTTCTCCTGTCTTTTGATGAGCCTTTTTGTACCCATGCTGGATAAACTCAAAGCCAAACAGACTGTGGCGCGCCCTACCCCTTTGACTGCCTTGAGCAAACCTTCTGAAGAGAGGACCGCATTATGAAAGAGATTATGCAGATGATCGTTGTTCTCTCCGTGATATGTACCGCCTGCGGCCTGGCCCTATCAGGTATCCGCAATATGACTGCAGAGCGCATTGAAAACCAGGTACTTATGAACGTTCAGGGTCCCAAGGTGAAGCTTGTGCTTAATGGTGCTGAGAACGACCTGCTCGCAGATCGCAAAAAAACCACGATCAACGGTGAGGATATCTTGCTTTTTATCGGCAAGAAAGAGGGCAAAGACTGGGCCATTGCTTACGAGACCGCTGGAAAAGGATTCGGTGGTGATTTAACGATTATGGTTGGCTACGACCTGGCCCTTGACAAACTGACCGGTATTCAGGTCATCTCCCATAAAGAAACCCCGGGTGTGGGCTCCAAGGTCTCCGAAGATCAATTCACGGAACGCTTCAAAGGGCTTGATATTGGGAGCAAGTTTACCCCCAAGAATGAAGGGGGGGCCATAGATGCCATCTCGGGCGCAACATACTCAAGCAAGGGCGTTCTCGAGGCCATTAGAAAGAGCGTCGCGCTCTATCCTGAGATCAAGAAGATTGCGCCATAAGGGTTAGGTCTTAGAGGAATGTTCGTAGTAAATATGTTGAGCAAAGCAGGTATGACCTTATGAGCATGTTAAAACATTTTACCAGGGGACTTTGGGAGGAACTACCGCCATTCCGGCTGGTATTGGGGCTCTGTCCCACATTAGCCGTTACCAAGGGGGCAGAAACCGGACTGGGCATGGGGATTGCTGTTATTTTCGTGCTGACCTGTTCCAACGTGCTTGTCTCATCCATCAGAAAAGTCATACACCGCAAGGTTCGCATTGCCAGTTTCATTGTGATTATCGCCTCTTTTGTGGTGATCGTGGAACTTCTGAGCCAGGCGTTTTTCTACTCCATCTACGAAAAACTAGGAATCTTCATCCCCCTCATCGTTGTAAACTGCATCATTTTGGGGCGGGCTGAGGCCTTTGCCTCTCGCAACGGGATTCTAGCATCCGCGTTGGATGGTCTCGGTATTGGACTGGGTTTTACCATATCCCTGACGGTGTTGGGGGCAATCCGGGAGGTGCTCGGTCAGGGTACCCTGTTTGGCATTGACGTCATGTGGTCATCATTCCGACCTTTTACGTTCATGATCGAGGCGCCGGGGGCCTTTGTAAGCCTTGGGATTCTGTTGGCTATAATGAATGCCGTTTCCGGCTCCAGCCGGACATAGTCCTCGCATTTGGGTCAATCAAAGAGTTTTTACGGGTCATGCTAGAGCATTTTAGGAGTCACTGAATGGAATATGTTGTTCTCATCGTCACGGCCGTTTTGATCAAGAATATCCTGCTGGCGGAATATCTGGGGAACTGTCCCTTTTTAGGTACTTCTAAGCGAATGGATACGGCCATCGGCATGGGATTTGCCGTCATTTTCGTGTTAACCATTGCCACGGCAGTAACCTATTGCGTGCAGTACTATGTCCTGAATCCACTCAATCTGGGCTATTTGCAGACGATTGCCTTCATTCTCGTCATCGCGGCGCTGGTGCAGTTTGTGGAAATGTTTCTAAGAAAGTTTCTGCCACCTCTATACGTATCGCTTGGAATTTTTCTGCCTCTTATTACAACCAACTGTGCGGTTTTGGGTGTCGCCATTCTCTGCATCCGCAGAGAGCTCTCTTTTTTAGAAGCCATTGTCTTTGCGGTTGCTTCGGCATCCGGTTTTACGCTCGCGTTGATTCTCCTTGCCGGCATTAGGGAACGGCTAGAAATCTCAGATGTCCCGAAATCCCTGAGAGGAACTGCCATCGGTTTGATCATGGCGGGGATGATGGCCCTGGCCTTCTTTGCTTTTGTGGGAGTAGACTCCTCGCTCAAGGCCCTTCTATACAAATGAAAGGGGATGGCTCCTCGCTGATAGGTGACAGCCACAATACTTATGCTATCGGCTTGGACTTATCAGGCTCGAGTGATAATGGAGAGGATTAGATAAATGTTAGCAGCTGCTCTATTTTTATTATCCTTAGGACTCGCTGCCAGCATCGTACTGGCGATTGCCTCTCGGGTTTTCTATGTGTGGGAAGATCCGAAGGTGCTGGCTGTGGCGGATGAATTACCCGGAGCCAATTGCGGGGGGTGTGGCCAGGCAGGATGCGCTGCTGCTGCTGAGGCGGTTGCTGCAGGCAGGGCGCCCGTGGATTTATGTGTCGTCGGGGGATTTGCGGTCGCCCTGGAAGTCGGAAAGATCATGGGCCAAAAGGTTGAAAAAAGGGAGCCCGAGTTCTCCTGGACCAGCTGTATTTACGGTGTGGGAGAGGCAGACCCCATCTATGAATACAATGGCGCCATGGACTGCCGGGCAGCCGTCACACTCTATGGGGGGAGCAAACTGTGTCCCATTGGGTGCATTGGGCTAGGAACGTGCGTTAAGGCCTGCCAGTTCAACGCGCTGAGTATGGGTGATAACAACCTTCCCATAGTAAACCATGACAATTGTGTGGGTTGCGGTGCCTGTGTTAAAGAATGCCCGAAAAATATCATAACCCTGACCTCAGCGACCCAGCGCATAATGAGTGAATATACCACGGATGAGTGCACGGCCCCCTGTCAGCGCACCTGCCCTACCGGCATTAACATCCGGGGTTACATCCAGGAGATTGGCAACGGAAATTATGAGCGGGCGCTTCTTACCATCAAGGAAAAATGTCCCCTTCCTCTGATTTGTGGCTATATCTGCCCTGCCCCATGTGAATTTGAGTGCCGTCGGAACCACGTGGATGAGGGGGTCGCCATCAATGCCTTGAAGCGTTTTGTGGCCGACTATGAACGGACCACGCATAAGCATATCAATCCGTACAAAGACGCGGATAATGGCCTTAAAATCGCAGTCATCGGTGGAGGCGCTGAAGGTCTTACAGCAAGCTATTATCTGGCTCGCCTTGGGTACCAACCCACCATATTTGAGGCCAAGCCTGAACTGGGAGGTGTTCTCAGGTATGTTATCGCTGAAGATCGACTTCCCCGTGATGTACTGGATCACGACATAAAGGGCATCCTGGAGATGGGTGTGGAGGCGAAAACCAACATGTTGATGGGTCGTGATATGACCGCGAACTCCCTTTTGCAGGAGGGTTATGACGCCGTTGTGTTAACAGAAGGAGGGCTTGACAGTCGCAAAATCTTGCACCCTGAGCTGAAAAGCTACGATGCCTCCTTTCGAGGCCTCCACATCATGCTCGACTTTCTTGCAGCACTCTCCCAAGGCGTAGAGATGGATCTTGGTGGACATGTGGTCATTAGCGGCAGTGGACTGAGGGGATTGGAGTTGGCCCGTAAATGCGTGGAATTGGGGGCGCAAAAGGTGACCGTAGTCTCTGATCAGCCGCTTGACTCGCTTCCCGTAGAATTCCGCGACACTAAGGGACTTCGTGCAAACGGAATTGAGATCCGGCCGTCAACTAGAGTAGCGGCCATCGGGGGAATCTCTGACCGTCTGGATCGGCTTGCGCTGGAGGACATCCATCCTCGTCGTGAGGAGCTCTTAAGGACCATCATTGATGTGGATACACTTGTTATATCAGCGGGACGCCTCCCCGAATTGGTCTTCGCACATGCCAACGGCAAACCTGAGAACCCTACGGATGAAATCCAGTGGCAGACCATTGAGACCTTCAGAACTTTTCCTAAAGCGTCCGGCGGCGATGCCTTCAGTTCGCCCGAGCCGGGGAGAATCAGTGATTCCGCGGCCGTGGTCAAATCCATTCTTTCCGGTCGGAGACTGGCACGAGCCATCCATAAGTACTTTGATGATGAATTGATCACCCCCATTAAGAATCTCACTTGCGAGGCGGATTACGTCTTGGACGTGACCGAAGTACATGATGTGTCTCTAGCCGAAAGACAGTGTCCGCCGGTTTTGGATGTGGAGGGAGACATTAAAACGGCCTGGATTTTTCCCAAAGAACTTCCAGGACTAGACGAAACATCAGCCCGATTAGAAGCTGAAAGATGTCTTCAATGTGGGCTCATCTGCTACAGGAAATCAGGAACCATAGAATCTGAAGAATCAGAGAGGGAAGATGTCTGAGAACATCATTACCATAGACGGACGGAAACTGGAATTCACGCCTGGAGAGACAATCCTTGAAGTGGCTAGGCGCAATGGTATCTTCATTCCCACTCTCTGTCATCTCAAGGGAGCACCACCCACCGGGGCCTGCCGCATCTGTGTTGTAGAGATCGAAGGAGGCCGAGCGCTTGCACCCGCCTGCGCCACGCCGGTGGTTGATAAGATGGTCATCCACAGCCAATCCCCCAGCGTGTTGGAAGCCCGACGAACGATTCTCGCCTTTCTCCTTCAATCGGGTAATCATAACTGTGCGATCGCTAAAAAGAGCCCAGGGGAATGGACAGACTTCCAGGAGCAGGTGGAACGCTATGATCAGAGCGCCGAACTGTGTCCGGCCCATAGCGCATGCAGACTCCAGGCTTACGCCTATCGTTATCAGGTAGAGACCGACGGTCTTGTCAGGGTTGAAACTCCCTATGCCATGGAGACAGCTAGTCCGTTGATCGTGCGCGATTTTTCACGCTGCATTCGCTGCGGACGGTGTGTTGATGCATGCAACGTCATCCAGGTGAACAATGCCATTACCCACGGCTATCGGGGAGTAATGGCCAAGATCGTTGCCATGGGCGATGGCACTTTAGAGCGTTCTGAGTGCGTGTTCTGCGGCCAGTGCATCCAGGCCTGCCCGGTGGCCGCGCTTATGGAAAAGAGGAGCCTTTACAAGATTCGTCCGTGGGAAGCGCGCCACGTCCGTACCACCTGCCACTATTGCGGCGTGGGCTGCCAAATGGACCTGCATATCAAAGACAACAAGATTATGAAAGTGACGGGCGTGGAGGACGCCTTGCCCAATCTCGGCAGACTCTGTGTCAAGGGTCGCTTCGGTTATGATTTCCTCCAGAGCCCGGAGCGTCTGACCAAGCCGTTGATTCGAGAGAATGGAAAACTACGCGACGCCTCATGGGAGGAAGCACTGGACCTCGTCGCTGCTAAAATAATGGCAATAAAGGAAAATGAGGGTCCTGAAGCGATTGCTGGCATCGCTTCAGCCAAATCAACCAACGAATCCCTCTACCTCATGCAAAAACTTTTCAGGGCGGCCATCGGCAGCAACCAACTTGCTTCGCCTCACGCTGCCAGCGGCTTGAATAACAGCATGGGTGAGTTGGAAAAGGCGAAGATAATATTATTGATCAGTTCCGACGTCACAGAGGAGAATCCGGTAGCCGGCACTTTCATCAAGCGTGCTTCAAATAATGGGTGCAAGTTGATCGTGATAGATTCTCGCCCCACCAAAATTGAAAGATTCGCCACAACTCACCTGGTGTTGAAGGAGGGCACGGAATCCGTTCTTACAAACGGAATTATCCAACAACTCCTTGAGCGGGGCCGCGGTGGATCAAATGAAATAAGGACAATCGCTGAGAATTTCCCGCTTTCTGTGGTTTCAAAAACCACCGGGCTCCCGCCCGATGCCATTACGTTGGTAGCGGACATTCTTGATAAACAAGAGCCCGCCATGCTCGTCTATGGTCCCCGATGTGCGTCTTCAGCTCAGACGTTTCTAAATCTTCAAGAAGTCCTTGGTAACCTGGGCTGTGAGTACGGTGGCGTAAACCTCCTATCCCCTCTAAACAATTCCCAGGGCGCGTGTGACATGGGACTCTTGCCCGACCATCTGCCGGGATATGCAAGAGTGGATGACGATGCAGCCCGGGAGCCCTTTGAACAGGCCTGGGGATGCACATTGAGCAACAAACCTGGCATGGCTTTTGACGAGATAATAGGCAACCTAAGCGACACTTCTGAAGGATCGGGAAAAAAGGTTCGACTGCTCTACTGCGCAGGGGAAAATTTGGCCCTTGCCACACCCGCTGTTGCTGGCATTAGGGAGACACTGAAGTCAGCGGAGTTCCTCGTGGTACAAGACATCCTGGATAACGAGACCTTGGAATTCGCCCACGTGGTACTTCCCGCTGCTGCCTGGGCAGAAAGTGATGGCACCTACACCAACTGTGAGCGGCGGGTCAGCCCTATGCGATACGCTGTTTCCGCTCCAGGTGAAGCAAAGCCTGAGACATGGATCTACACACAGCTCGCCCATCGATTGGGCCAGGATTGGCCGGAGCAGAACCCACAGGGAATCTGGGAGAATGAAATTTCCAAGCTGGTTCCCCATCTTTCCGGCATTCGTTACGACCGGATTGGCCAGGGTGGTCTCCAGTGGCCGGTTCCCGGGCCGGAATCGTCAGGTACGACTCACCTCAACGGTGACCGCCCCCCCTTATGTCGAGGTGCCTTGGTCTCGTTCAACTACCATCACCGCGCGCTCCTTGAACAGTGCGAAGGGCTTCTGGAAGTGCTCCCCCGAACAGGAGAAGGCACCCGGGTCCCACCCAGTGACTCGAAAGAAGTCACAGAGAAGTTCATTGAACTGTTGGAAGAAGAAGAGCAAACCGAAGCCAAGGCCCGGATCGATGAGATCCTTGCCACTTACAGGACCAGGAGGGGTGGCCTTATCCCGGTACTTCAGCAGGTTCAAGAAATCCTTGGGTTTCTACCGGCTTCGGTACAAAATTATATCGCCCAGGGCTTGGAAATCCCGTTCTCGGATGTTTTCGGGGTTGTTACGTTTTACTCTTTCTTCACCATGGTCCCCCGGGGCAGACATACGATCCGAATCTGCCTGGGGACAGCCTGTTTTGTTAAGGGATCTGCAGTGCTGCTGGAAAACGTGCAAGAGCACCTCAAGGTCAGCGTGGGGGAAACCACGGAGGACCGGGAGTATTCTCTAGAGCTTGTACGCTGTCTTGGTGCATGCGGCTTGGCGCCTGTTATGGTGATCGATGATGTGACACACGGCATGGTGGATCCAAAGGAAATCGTAGACATTGTCGAAAGCTACAGAGGTTCTACAGATGGCATTTAGAAAGAGGAAAAAATGGGATCTTTAAAACTCACTGACCTCGTTGACAAGTTACAGTTGGAAGTCAAGACGGGCGCCCATCGTCTCGATGTGGGCGTGACCCGGGGCTATGCCAGCGATCTGATGAGCGACGTCATGGCCAATGCCAACGAAGGCGATTTATGGGTCACGCTCCAGACGCACCAAAACATTGTGGCGGTTGC
>JASFEQ010000211.1:0-7880 GCA_050124735.1 Desulfobacteraceae bacterium
CAAGAAAAAGGGGTTAACGTTTCCTCCCAATAGTCCATCCATCACCTTGGAACGGCCATAGCATCCATAATTAAACGTCTCGCAAATTATACAACTTATCTCGCACACGCCTGCCCGCCGTCTGGCAGGCGGGGTATCATGAAATCAAAGAAGAAAATTTTTCTCATCAGCTTGGGTTGTGCAAAGAATCTCGTGGACAGCGAGAACGTCCTCGGCCTGCTTAAGACGAACGGCTTCCCCCTTGTATCGAGTCTGCAAGAGGCAGAGGTGGCCATCGTAAATACGTGCGGATTTATCCAGTCAGCGGTAGAGGAATCCATTGATACCATCTTGGAAGTGGCCAAGAAGAAAAGGAGGAGAGAACTGGAAGCCCTCTTCGTCATGGGCTGTTTTGTCCAGCGTTATGGCTATAAGCTTCTAAAGGAAATTCCAGAGGTGGATGGATGGTTGGGTACGGGTGAAATCCACAAAATCGTGGATATTCTAGAGGGGGGGTCCAAAGGCTCTCCATCGTTTCTTATCAGCAGGCCAACCTACCTGGCTGACCACAGCGTGCCAAGGGTGCAGACGACCCCCTTCTATAGTGCTTATCTCAAGATCGCGGAGGGCTGTTCCCACAGGTGTTCTTACTGTACCATCCCACGCCTGAGGGGCCCCTTCAGAAGCAGGAGTATAGCGTCTCTTATGATCGAAGCTGAAAATATGGTCGACCGCGGCGCCAAAGAAATCAATTTGATTGCCCAGGATACCACCATGTACGGTAGAGATCTGGAGGGAGATATTCGTCTTGAAGATTTGTTGGAGAGGTTAATTCACGTTCAGGGGCTGTGCTGGATCAGGTTGCTTTATGGCCACCCGCAAGGGATTTCTGATCGCTTGTTGGAACTCTTGGATGGTGAAGAGATGATCTGTCCCTATCTGGACATCCCCTTCCAACATATCAACGAAGAAATCCTAAAGGCCATGGGAAGGAATTGTAATAGGGAGACCTCCTGGCAATTGATCGAGAGAATCCGGTCCAAAACCCGGCAGATCATTTTGAGAACGACAGTCATGGTAGGGTTTCCTGGAGAGACAGATAAAATATTCGATGAACTCTACAGTTTTGTCAAAGCGGTAGAATTCGATCACCTGGGCGTATTCATCTTCAGCCCTGAAGAGGGGACTCCCGCGGCAAGATCGGAAACTGTTGTGGAGGAAAGGGTGGCAAAAGAAAGGCTGGACGCCATAATGCGCCTCCAAGCGGAGATTTCAAGGAGGAAAAACCAGGGGATGGTGGGTCATCGTGTTTCGGTCCTCGTGGAGGGGGTAAGTCCTGAGACGGATCTATTATTGAAGGGGAGGACGGCGACCATGGCCCCAGATGTGGATGGCCAGGTTTTGATCAATAAAGGAGAAGCCGCGATCGGGGAAATCGCTCCTGTGCGAATCACAGAGGCCCATACTTACGATCTTGTGGGTGAGATTGTCCAATAGTTGGATTTGTGTTAAGAATGTATTATAAGGGAAAATAGCTGCAAAAGTTCAGGGACAATTCTTTGGTTGGGGATCGTAATCCTCTCTTGAGGCAATTTATAAACTTTGGGATTATCAGCTCACTTGTATGTTATGGATTCAGACCGGATATTTTTGGGTCAGTTCAACGATCATTTTGAGAAAATAAATGACGAACTGGACAGAACCCTCAGTACCCACGTGCCCCTCATCGAAAGCATCGGCAGTCATTCTCTTTTAGGGGAGGGGAAGAGGCTGCGACCGCTTCTCTTTGTGCTGGCATGCCGGTTGTGTGGTTACCGGGGAAAGGATGCCTACCGTTTTTCAACCATCTTCGAATATATCCACACGGCCTCTCTTCTCCATGATGATGTTATAGATAATGGCCATATCCGAAGAAAGAAGCCATCGGTCAATCATGTTTGGGGAAACTCGGCAGCCGTCTTGAGCGGAGATTTCCTATATTCAAAGTCCTTTTCTTTAGCCGTTGCTTGCAAGAACTTAGAGTTCTTGAAAGTGCTTACCGACACAACGACAAAAATGGCCGAAGGCCAGGTTTTGGAATTGGTGCACACGCATAATTGGAATATTACAAAGGATGAATATATGGACATCATCATTTCCAAAACGGCTGTGCTGATTTCTGCTGCCTGCGCCTGCGGCGCAATCATCTCCAGGGCTGAAAAACGGACAGTGGACCAGCTGGCTCAATTTGGTTTCAATTGCGGCGTTGCCTTTCAGCTCATGGATGATCTCTTGGACTACACCTCATCTCAGAACGCCTTCGGAAAACCCGTAGGGAAGGACCTAAAGGAAGGCAAAATTACCTTACCCCTTATATACACCCTGCCCAGCATTGAAGGGACTGAAATCCAGAGACTTGAGGATCTGTTCAGGAATCAGAAGGCTGATGACGAAGATTATAGGAAACTGATCAATCTGGTGAGGAATAACGGGGTTGTTGACAAGATTCGGTCTGAGGCCCAAGTTTATGTGGAAAAGGCTGCCAGGTTTTTGGATCCCTTTCCCACGTCTTCCGTGAAAGGGAATTTGATAGACCTTAATGACTATATTGTCAAAAGAAGCTTTTGAGGCTGTCGGAAAACGCCCATCTGCCATTCGAAAATCTCATGGCCCTGAGCAAAGTCGACCCTTCCACATCGCTCAGGGTCGATGCTGAGCAACGTCGAAGCATCGAAGGGCCGTTCGACAAGCTCACGGTCCTGAGCAGGGTCGAAGGACTGCGTTATCCTCATCCCCCGCCCTGTTAAATTCTCGCTTCGCGAGACGGCGAAGCCGATTTAACAGGGCAAGTCACTGGGGCGTACTTCTATGTACGCCTCTCGCAGATACCGCCCTTTGGCGGTGATTCCTCGGGATTTGTCCGCGCTTCGCTTGGACTCCCCACCCTGCGGGCGGGTCCCCGGTTTCGGAAGCTCCCGTCCCGCGAGCGGGCTCTACGACAGAGCGGGATTTCGCAAGGCTCAACTTGCATGTGGACATTTTCCATCAGCCTCTCACATGCTGGTTTTTCGACAGTCTATTTGATATCCGCCCACCTTGAGCCACCGCGGCGTCGCCCTAGCGGCTTTGGGGCGAGGTGCCTCACTTCATTTCCCAAAGGGACAGACGGGATAGCGACACTGTTCGCAATTGAGGCAGAGCCCCCCGTGTGACAAGGCCGCAAGATCTCGTCTGGTGAGCCTTTCATCGGCCAGAACCCTCGGCAAAACAACGTCAAAGACCGTGGCATTATGGTAGATAACACAGGCGGGGAGTCCGAGAACGGGTGCATCTCCAAGCCGACCATAGAGGAACATGGCCCCAGGGAGCAATGGGGTCCCGTAAACCACATCCACGGCCCCTGCTTCGGCGATGGCCATCCGGCTCACGTCATCAGGGTCCACGCTCATACCTCCTGCCACCAGGATGAGCCCCAATCCTTTTTCCACAAATTGTTTTATACCTTGGACGATGAAATCCTTGTCATCAGGAGCAAAAATGGTCTCCTTTAGGGTGCACCCATAAGATCTAAGTTTTTTTCTGATGATGGGAGCGAACTTGTCCTCAATCCGGCCGGAATAGACCTCGTTGCCCGTTATAATCAATCCTGCATCGGGTTGAGAAAGTTTTTTCACTGAGAATAGGCCCTCAGCCGCCTCCGCTATCTTGACCGCCTGGTCGAGTGGGCGTTCATGAATGAGCAAAGGGATAGCCCTTGTGGCAGCGACGATCTCCCCGGCCTCAACCAAGACATTATCATGCCTGGAGGCGCAGGTGACATCAGAGACCAGATTAAACTCAGTAAGGGCCTGCACGTTCACCTTTAGAAGACCCCTATGGGCTGATTTCAATGCTATTTTCCCTTCAGAGGGCTGTTCATCAAAAACAACGCCCGGCCCGGCCAGTGCCCTGGCCAGTCTTATGGCGGCCTCATCCTCGTGGACTTCGCCCGGCCCAATCTGCAACACAAAAAGATGCTCTTTGCCCAGTCGTCTTAAGTGGTCCAGGTCCTCTTTCTTTACAATGTGCCCCTTCTTAAAGGCAGCTCCCTTGAATTGCCCCGGCCTTATTTCTGTAATGTCGTGGGCTAAGACCTTGCCAACGGACTGGTCAAGAGGGATTGCTTTGGTGGATGATTCATATTTATGGTGCATAAAAGGACTCCTAAACGAATTGATCCTAGCTTCAGGCGATTAGGCCCACATGCCTGGACCGCCCTCCAGTACTCCATTACTCCATTAATCATTATAGATGTAAGTGCAACAAATCTCTGCCCAAAATGAGTTCCCCTGCATAGGTTCTGCGACATTGTTTGGCGATATCAGTGGCCAAGACTTTAGGATAAAAATGGACGAGCAGGAGTTTGTTCACCCCAGCTGAACGGGCAATCTGCCCGGCCTGAGACGGGGTTAGATGCCCTTCTACTCCATCTCTGTCAGGAAATGAGCAATCCAATATGAGTAGGTCAGTGCCTCGGGCCAGGTCCACAATCTCGGCACACAAACCCGTGTCGCCAGAATAGACAAAACTTTTGCCTGATGGAAACACAACGCGATATGCAAGGCTCTGCGCCGTGTGTCTCACAGGTTGTGAGACAATATCAAATGCTTCGTATTCTCTTTTGTCCGTCTTTTGGACGTCAAGCTCCTCCAGTTTCATGATTTCCGGGGTCATGGTCAACCATTTCCCATAGGCTTTCTGGATTTTCTTGAGGAAATCTTTGAACCCTTGGGGTCCTGTAATCATAAATGGATCTCTTTTTTCCAGAATAGGGGGATGACGCGTGGCAAAGAGGAAATGAATGAGATCAGCCGTATGGTCCGGGTGAAAATGGCTGATAAAGATATGTCTGATTTTGTCATGATTGATCCCAATGCGGGAAAGCTGGCGCAGAGTTCCTGACCCCATATCAAAGAGCACGAGGCGCTCATCCAAAAGCAATGCCAATGCGGGCGAACTCCTGTCCACTAAAGGCTGACCCGTTCCTGAACCTAAGATGATGAGCTCCATATATCGTCCCATCCTTCCATGATGTCTCGCTCATCAATATATTAAAAGGCATATTTTTTCAACTACTTATCAGTAAAAATCCACCAAGAAAAACGCCACATCCTTTTTTTCCACGATTTTGATAATTTGTATCGGTTTTTTCTTGACACATGTGGGAGATTGGTTATAAGAGAACTCTTTGTTAAAAAATGCACAAGGTGTCAATGGGCATCTATTAAGTCGCTTGGAAACATCGAAAATCTAATCATTTAAAAGAGTTTCAAAAGCGATTAACTTTACAGCGTTCCCATTTTTGTCAACTTGAAACGCTAATTCATATGGAGAAAGGAGGTGCAAGAGAAGGAGAGTAACTAACAATTCAACAGAATGTTTAAAGTCCTTTAATTTGTCAATTTAGGAGGTGTAATAATGCCAAGTTACGTGATCATGGAAAAATGTGATGGTTGTAAAGGGCAAGACAGGACGGCTTGTATGTACATCTGCCCCAATGACCTCATGGTGCTGGACCCAGATGGTTCGCACGGTTATGGGGAGATGAAGGCATACAACCGTGATCCTCAGATGTGCTGGGAATGAATGTGCTGTGTCAAGCTCTGCCCCCAGCAGGCCATGGATGTCAGAGGTTATTCTGATTTCGTGCCCATGGGAGCAAGCGCGACACCCCTCAGAGGTACTGAGGACATCATGTGGACAGTAAAATTTAGAGATGGTTCCATTAAACGATTCAAGTTCACCACGAGGACCACACCTGAAGGCTCAGCGGATCCGCTAGGCGGATTTCCAACGCATGACGACATTAACAACGAGGCTCTGGCAACCGAGCCGGCATCCCTGGGGATGGATGCAGTCCCCACGAGATCATAAAAGGAGGTAATCTGATATGCCAGTTACTGCAGATTTTGAAACCGTAGAAGTGAGCAGTGACCTCCTGATTCTCGGTGGGGGGTTTTCTGCATGTGGTGCAGCCACAGAGGCGTCTTACTGGGCCAAGAAAAACGGCCTAAAGGTGGTCATGGTGGATAAGGCGGCTTTGGACAGAAGTGGGGCCGTGGCCATGGGCCTTTCGGCCATTAACCAGTACGTGGGCATAGGTTCTGGCGACAACACGGCCGAAGAATATATCCAGTACGTGCGTCAGGACCTGATGGGTGTATCCAGGGAAGACCTGGTTTACAATATCGCCCGTCATGTGGATTCCACGGTCCATCTCTTTGAAAAATGGGGCCTTAATATCTGGAAGGACGAGGACGGTAAATATGTCCATGAAGGCCGCTGGCAGCTCATGATCAATGGTGAATCCTACAAGGTCATCATTGCTGAGGCAGCCAAGAATGCCCTTAACGATGCAGGCGGAGAACTCATCGAGAGGGTATTCATCGTTGAGCCCCTAATGGATGGGAACAAGTGTGTGGGAGCCGTGGGCTTCAGTACACGCGAGAACAAGTTCTATGTATTCAAGGCAAAGGCCGTCATTACCTGCCTGGGCGGTGCGGTGCACGTGTTCCGTCCCAGGTCTGTGGGTGAGGGCTTCGGTCGCTCCTGGTACCCACCCTTTAACTCCGGCTCCAGCGCCTATTTCACGATTCGAGCGGGTGCAGATATGACCTGTCAGGAAGTCCGCTTCATTCCAGTCCGATTCAAAGATGCCTATGGCCCGGTGGGTGCGTGGTTCCTCCTTTTCAAGTCCCGTGCCATCAGTGCTGTGGGTGGCGACTATATGGTTGAGCACGTAGACGAGCTGCAAAATTGGGCCCCCTATGGGCTGGCCAAGCCGATTCCCGCCAACCTGAGAAACTACTTGGGTATGATAGATACGGACGCTGGCAAAGGCCCTCTCTATATGGAGACGGACGAGGCTATTCAAAAGATAGCCGAAGAATACAAGGACGATCCCAAGGCCTTCAAGAAGAAGATGAAGGAACTGGAGAGTGAGGCGTGGGAGGACTTTCTTGACATGACCATCTCTCAGGCCATTCTCTGGGCATCCCTGAATGTGAAGCCCGAGGAGAAACACTCTGAGATCGCTGCTTGTGAGCCTTATTTTATCGGGTCGCATTCCGGTGCCTCCGGTGCCTGGGTGAGCGGTCCCGAGGATCTGGACACCCCCTACAAGTGGGGTTACGCGAACATGACCACGGCGGAGGCCCTTTTCGCCGCTGGTGATGCATCAGGCGCGTCAAGCCACAAGTTCTCTTCCGGTTCCCACACCGAGGGACGCATCGCTGGCAAAGCGGCCATCAAGTACATCCTGGAGAAGGGCGCTGAGCCCAAGGTGGATGCGGGCAAGGTAGAGGAACTGAAGAAGGCGATCCTGGCGCCGTTTGATCTGTTTGAGAACAATAAAGGGAAGTACTCCGATCCTGAGGTAAATACGGAGTACATCATGCCCAGGCAGTTCCTGCATCGGCTCCAGAAGATCATGGACGAATATGCGGGCGGTGTGACTTCTGCCTTCAAGACCAGCAAGGCGCTCCTTGAGCGAGGTCTGGAGTTGATGGAAATGCTCCAGGAAGATTCAGACAAACAGGGAGCTCGAGACCTCCATGAGCTCATGCGGGTTTGGGAGAACATCCAAAGGATGTGGATTGCAGAGTCCCATCTCCGCAGCATGCTCTTCAGGGAGGAGACCAGGTGGCCAGGTTATTATTTCAGGTCCGATACGCCAAAGATGGATGATGAGAATTGGCTCTGCTTTGTCAATTGCCGCTGGGATCCCAATAGCGGTGAATGGGAGATGACGAAAAAGGATATTTGGAACATGCCTGGCGTCTAAACATTAACCTAAACCGAAAACATGCCCCGGTTGCGAATGAAGCGGCCGGGGTATTTTTTTGCCTCAGTTTACATGGAGTGTTGGAGTATTGGAGTAATGG
>JASFEQ010000212.1:0-7867 GCA_050124735.1 Desulfobacteraceae bacterium
CTTACTGCCTACTCCTTACTTCTTACTCTTCACTCCTTACTTCTTCCTCCTTACTTGTTACACTATGGTATTCCTGCAATGTCCTCACGTCCAGTTCACCCTGGATCATCGCTTTTATGGCCAGTGCGGTGGCTTTTGCGCCTGATAGGGTCGTTGTATAAGGGATATCGAGGGTGAGGGCCGTGCGACGGATAGAATAGGACTCGGCTATCGCAGGCTTACCGCTTGTGGTATTTATAACCAGATGGATCTCCCCGTTCTTAATCATATCCACAATGTGAGGTCTTCCTTCCCGCACTTTGTTGACCCGCTCATTGGTAATGCCGTGTTGGGAGAGGAAGGCGGAAGTCCCCCTGGTGGCGATGATCTTGAACCCCAGGTCGTAGAGCAGAAAAGCGGTCTTTAGCAGACCCATCTTATCTTCATCCTTCACACTGATGAATACCGCGCCAGACAGAGGCAGTTTCTGCCCTGCCGCCAACTGTGATTTGGCAAAGGCTAGGCCGAATGACTGATCTATGCCCATAACCTCCCCTGTGGACTTCATTTCAGGGCCTAAAAGGGTATCCACTCCGGGGAAGCGGGCGAAGGGAAAGACGGATTCCTTCACAGAAATGTGCGATGGAGTGACCTCTTTGGTAAGACCCAGTTCCTTGAGGCTCTTCCCCATGATGACCTTGGTGGCCAGTTTGGCCAAGGGAACACCGGTCGCCTTGCTCACAAATGGGACTGTCCTGGACGCCCGAGGATTCACTTCCAGGACATAGATAACCCCGCCTTTGATGGCGTACTGGATGTTCATCAGACCCACCACTTTCAGTTCCTTTGCCAAGGCCCTTGTGTACTCTTTGAGTTGTTCAAGGATGTCCGGACCCAAGGACAGAGGCGGCAAAACGCCCGCACTATCCCCACTGTGGATGCCAGCCTCCTCAATGTGTTCCATGATACCGCCGATGACTGTATCCTGCCCATCAGAAACGGCATCAACGTCAATTTCGATGGCATGTTCAAGGAATCGATCTATCAATACAGGTTTACCCGGGGAGACCTGGACCGCACTTTGGATGTAGACCTCCAGATCCTCCTGGTCATGCACGATCTCCATGGCACGCCCCCCCAAGACAAAGGAGGGTCTCACCACCACGGGATATCCTATTTGTCTGGCCACCTCCATGGCTTGTTGGCCATTGGTGGCGATTCCATTGTCTGGTTGGAGCAGGTGCACCTTTTTCAAAAGGCTCTGGAAACGCTCCCTGTCTTCCGCCTCATCTATACTATCAGGACTGGTTCCGAGAATATTTACGCCCGCCTCTGCCAAAGGAACAGATAAGTTCAAGGGCGTTTGTCCTCCAAATTGCACGATTACGCCTTCCGGTTTTTCCTGCTCCACAATGTTCAGGACATCTTCTCTAGTAAGGGGCTCAAAATAGAGTTTGTCCGAGGTATCATAATCTGTGCTCACCGTCTCCGGATTGCTGTTGACCATAATACTCTCAACGCCCATCTCCCTGAGGGCAAAAGATGCCTGAACGCAGCAATAGTCAAATTCAATGCCCTGCCCTATTCTGTTGGGACCTCCACCAAGAATCACCACCTTCTTTTTAGCTGAAGAACGGATCTCATTCTCCTGCTCATAGCTTGAATAGTAGTAAGGCGTGTAGGCCTCAAATTCTGCAGCACACGTATCCACCAGTTTGTAAACCGGCGCCACCGTCATGGAGGACCTTACTTTTCTCACCGTCTGCTCTTCAGTCCGAAACAGATTGGCCAACTGGATGTCAGAATATCCATACTCTTTCACCTGCTTCAAGAAATCCGAATCCCATTTCTTGAGATGAAGCCCTCTTCGCCTTAGATCCTTTATGCCTTCCTCCATCTCATATATCTGCTGGATATGATGAAGAAACCAGGGATCGATGCGGGTGAGTTCATAGACCTTTTCCAATGGCATCCCTCTGCAAAAGGCCTCACGGATGTAAAAGACACGCTTCGAGTTTGGATTGATAAGTCCCTCTTCAATCTCCCGAAGGTCCGGTTCTTGCTCCCGGCCTTGGGGTATATCCGAACCGAGTCCGTAGCGACCAATCTCTAGGGACCTGAGGGCCTTCTGAAGGGATTCCTTGAAGGTCCTTCCGATGGCCATTGTTTCACCTACCGACTTCATGGAAGTGGTCAATCTGTCCTCTGCCCCAGGGAACTTTTCAAAGGTCCAGCGGGGTATTTTGACCACGCAATAGTCGATGGTGGGTTCAAAGGAGGCAAGCGTCTCTCTAGTGATATCGTTGGCGATCTCATCCAGGGTGTATCCCACCGCAAGCTTTGCGGCTATTTTGGCAATGGGAAAGCCGGTCGCCTTGGATGCAAGGGCTGAACTTCTTGATACCCTTGGATTCATCTCAATGACCATCATCTCGCCGTTTTCCGGATGAATGGCAAATTGGATGTTGGAACCGCCTGTCTCCACGCCAATTTCCCTGATGATGTCAATGGCCGCATCCCTCATGGCCTGATACTCCCTGTCTGTGAGGGTCTGAGCAGGAGCAACAGTGATGCTATCACCGGTATGGACGCCCATGGGATCGAAGTTTTCTATGGAGCAGATGATGACCACGTTGTCCTTGAAATCCCGCATGACTTCCAGTTCATACTCCTTCCAACCGATGAGGGACTCTTCCATAATAATCTCGGAAATCATGCTGGCCTCAAGCCCTGCGTCTGCAAGGATTTCCATTTCTTCCCGGTTGTAGGCCACACCGCCACCAATTCCGCCCAGGGTAAAGCTGGCCCTGATGATGATGGGATAGCCAATCCCTTCTGCCACTTCTCTGGCCTGCTCCATGTCTCTAACGATGCCGCTCTTGGGCACCTTCAGTCCGATCCGATCCATGGCGTCCCGGAATTGCTCCCTATCCTCGGCCTTCTTGATGACCTGCACCGCAGCCCCGATCATCTCCACGCCCCGTCTCTCCAGCAAACCGGTCTCGGCCACCTTGACCGCTGTATTGAGGCCAGTCTGCCCACCCAGCGTGGGGAGAATGGCATGGGGTCTTTCCCGCTCAACCACTTTTGCTAATATCTCAGGGGTGATGGGTTCAACATAGGTGCGGTGGGCCGTTTCCGGATCGGTCATGATGGTGGCGGGATTGCTGTTTATGAGTACCACCTCGAACCCCTCTTCCATTAAGGCCTTACAGGCTTGGGTTCCGCTATAATCGAATTCACAGGCCTGGCCAATGATGATGGGGCCGGAGCCGATGATGAGGATCTTTTTTATGTCTGTGCGTTTAGGCATTATGGAAGTTACCAGTGACAAGTGACCAGTGACGAGCAGTAAGGGAAACTGAAAGAAGCTGCTGGTCACCCAACATCTAGAGATTTATAGCATTGGTGCGCTAGTTGTTTCTCTCCGTTTTCAGTCGTGAAGAAGTTTCTTGTCTCGTTACTCGTTACCTGTCACTCATCACTTCTAACGCGTCACTTGTCACTCGTCACTTTTTACTGACTACTTATGGGTCTTGCTCATCATTTCCATGAATCTGTCAAACAGGTAAGTGGCATCGTGTGGACCTGGAGAGGCCTCAGGATGGTATTGTACGGAGAAAAGTGGAATCTTTTTGTGCACGAGCCCTTCCAGGGTATTGTCATTCAGGTTAATGTGGCTCAATTCCACGTCAGGGTCATTCAGGGACTCCATATCCACACAGAACCCGTGATTCTGGGAAGTGATCTCTACTTTGCCGGTCGACAGGTCCTTAACGGGCTGGTTCGCTCCCCGATGCCCGAATTTCAGCTTAAAGGTCTCCCCCCCAAGGGCCAATCCGACTAACTGGTGCCCAAGGCATATCCCGAAAATGGGTCTCCTCCCTATCTGTTCCCGGATGGTCTCAACGGCATAGGTGGCGGCCGCGGGATCCCCTGGCCCGTTACTTAAAAAGAGCCCGTGAGGCTCAAGCTTATTTATGGTCTCTGAACCCGTGTATGCAGGTAGCATCAGGATGGTGCAACCTCTCCTCTCAAGAGAACGAAGGATATTGTATTTGACCCCATAATCCATGGCCACGACCCGCCAGGCATTTTCCCGGTCAGGCCACTGGAATTGCTCAAGGCCACCTTCAATCTCCACGGGTCTGCCGTTTTGCCACAGCATGGGCTCCTGACAGGTCACTTCTTTCACCAGATCAAGGCCCACCATGTTGGGGGACTGCCTCGCTGTTTCCACCAGGGAGTCAGGATTCAGATCCATAGTGGATAGGGCCGCCTTCATGGCACCGGCAACCCTAATGTGCCGGGTCAATGCACGGGTGTCAATTCCCTCTATGCCGGGTATTTTGCTGGCTTTGAGATAATCGGCCAGGCTCTTTTGGGATCTCCAGTTGCTGGGATATTCTTGGTACTCCTTTACCAGGAAGGCCTTCACCTGTATCCTATCTGATTCCACATCCTCTTCATTGATACCGTAGCTGCCTATCAATGGGTAGGTCATGGTTACCACTTGCCCGCAATAGGAGGGATCGGTCAGTATCTCCTGGTAACCAGACATACTGGTATTAAAGACCACCTCACCAATCGCCTCCCCATGACCGGTAAAAGAGCGCCCCTTAAATACGGTACCATCTTCTAAAGCGAGAAGTGCTTTTATGGTTTCTACTCCCAAATTTTTAGCCAAGCCCTCTCTAAAACCGACGAGTTAATAAGGTGAAAATCTCTTTGCTTACAGCAAACAGATACTGGATACTTAATACTGGATGCTGGATAGAATGTATCAGGTCAAGACTAATTAGTCTGCAAATAT
Source organism: Desulfobacteraceae bacterium (assembly GCA_050124735.1). GTDB lineage: Bacteria > Desulfobacterota > DSM-4660 > Desulfatiglandales > HGW-15 > JASFEQ01. Next base: position 4,793 of record JASFEQ010000212.1, read on the forward strand.
CGGATACCCGAGATCTGAGATCCCGTGTCCGGAATCCAGCATAGCGTGTTAAGTGGTGGGTTCATTTTAACCATGCTCAGCAACCTTCCCCCACTCTTCAAGACCGTCTTCCCCTATCTTTGTAGCCTCTTGTTTAGGTCTGACCTTTCTGTAGACCTCCAGCGGCCCCCTTTTCTTCCCATCGATAGTTAACAAATCCTCCTCAATGGAAATACCGAAGAGCCGTTCATTCTCTTCCAAATAGGGAAGAATCAGGGCCCAATCCTTCTCTCCCATGGGGGCGATCTCTCCCCCGTTCAGCTGTTCCTCCTCTATCTGTGCAAAAGGGTCTCTGACGTATATGGCACCCCCAGAGGCCAGGGAAAAAAGGTTGGACCCGGGATATGGAGTGGGCTGGGGTCTAACCTTTCCTTCATCATCAAACCCTATGCCGTTCAGGACAACGAATCCTCCACCGTTGAGCGGATCTCCCGCCATGAAAGATTCGGCCAGGTAATCCAGACACGTGCCGTTAATCACGACTCGGGGCTTACCCACTGCGTTAATGAGCGGTCTTCCCGCCGCATTTCCCATGACATAGATCTCTCCTCCTTTGGCGCCGTAAAGCAAGGTCTGGCCTGTATCCCCATAGATGACCAGCTTGCCTGATTTCATGATCTGTCCCAACTGGTCCTGCGCATTCCCATGCACGTAGATGGAGAGGCCATCAATACCTGAAGCCAGATAGTCGCCAGAGCTGCCATAAACGTCGATTTGGACACCATCCGAATCTGGCCCAAACCCGCACCCGTGGAAACGCTGGCCCTTAAGTCCGAACACGATAAACCGCCGCCAACCCCGATAAAAGGCCTCAGCCATCAAGCGACTGTCGCAATGGTCGCCTTCAGGCGGAAAAAGGGAGGCATCGATAATGAGGACCTTTTCATTGTAGGCGGGCCCCCTGAAAAACTGTCGCGTCTCCCAGTCAATTAATCGATACGCGCCTTTCCCCTTTTCCGTCTCAAGGGATGGGGAATGGCGAAAAATGCTCTCAAGGGTTTGGTTGATCATCTGGATAATGGAGCGCCGTTTCTTGTCATAGGTTGGGTACCTGCGATCCATGAGTTGGGTCAAGGCCTCCAAGGCCACATCAAAGTGCGCATCCCCTTTAAGGGCCCATTTCTTAACCTCTCGAAGGCAGTCCATGAGATCCGCATAGTCCCAAGTCTTGATCCCTTCTTTCATGTACTCATAGAGGAGATCAGAACGTTGAAGTTCAAAAAAACGGGAGATATCAAACCGCTCTCTTTCCTCCTCACCCATCTCGTAAAAGACCCGCCCCGGTAAGTAAGGCACTTGGCCTTTGGGAACACTGATTTCCCGACCAAATTTGTCCATGCACGTGAGACGCCGCTCCAGGGATTCAGACCCAGTCTCGTCAAGGTTAAAGATAAAGGCACCGCCATCTGTGTGGCTCCCCCCACGAGCATTCCAAAAACGATCAGCCGTGGTCCCCACGCGTGGGTCCTCTTCTGAAAGACTCTTGAGCGTGGCATCAATGGCTTGCTTCTCGGAACATATCAACCCCACCTGCACCTGACCGTCATGGAGGGCAAAGACTTGAGGTCTAAGCATGGCCGTGTCGGTAATCCCAATGAGCTGGAGCCGCCTGTTTTCGGTATCATTTCGGGCAATAATAAAGAACCAAGGGCCATCCGGAGATCCGTGAATATGGGTGGCCTGAATGGCACGGTAAAGCTTCTGTTTTTCTTGCGGCAGTTGATCAAAGTCCCTTTCCATTGTGGGTGCGAGTGCTTCAATCACATATTCCACCGGGTAGCCATAAACCCGACTGTACAAATCAAACAAGAGCACGGAGACTTCTGTATCCGTCAAGAACAAGGGATAGATGTTTCTCTGTTTCAAGTATTCTGACACCGAATGGTAATTGGCGAAGTCCCCATTGTGAACAAGGGCCTCGTTCAACCCAATGAAGGGATGGGCACCACCAGGGTGCCAGACCCTACCTTTTGTGGGATAGCGCTGATGGGCAATCCAAACGTGGGCCTTGAAGGCATCCAGTTTATAGTAATGCACCACCTGTTCCGCATAACCGACGATCTTGAGGATAAAGAAATTTCGGCCATGGGATAGAACAAAGGCCTGCTGTTTTCCAAAGGCATCATAGTAGGCCTTGTTGATCTTGAAACTGTTCTGGTAGACGAATTCGTCCTCTGCCTGGCGCGCGGTCATGCTCTCCAGTTGGTTTTTGGCAACAAAAGCCTTCAGCACCGAAGGCTTAACACGCACAAAATACCGCCACACATCTGGAGGCCGTAATTCCAGCCCGGGTATATTTCGGTAATCATCGATATGGGGAATCGTCTCTTTAAGGTCCACTCTGAAGCAGGGCTCTATAAAACGTCGCTCCAGGTCCTCCATGACCCCTTCTTCCAAAACAGCGATCTGGAGCATGTAGCTTTCTTCCAGTACCTCTTTGGACACGCCGAGCATGTTGTGGTCAAAGCCCATGGCCGCTATGCCCCCACCACGCCCGTTTCCCCGGTTGTGCATCTGCTTGGAGGGCTCAAAGATGTGCTTTCCCCTGACCGGTATACTGCAGGCAAAACCGGTCACGCCGCAGCCACCTTCAGCCTCGGTCTCATAGCGATAGCTGGAGGGCAAATCTTCAACCAATGGTCTTCTGGATTGAATAATTCTCTCTATATTTTGATCCTTTTCCATTTCTATCACCTGTCTTAATACCTCAGACATGTCATTCTTACCCAAATTTATCACGATCAATTAACCGCTGACCCACGCAGACCGACGCGGACCTTAACATGGCATTGCTTAAAATTCCCGTATCACGGGATTCAATCCCTCTGCACGGGATTGAATAGTTGGAGAAGGCCTTGATGAAACAATAAATGGATTTTTTGTTTCATCAATGCCCATCTCCAAAGATTTTAAGCAACCCACTCTTAATCAGACTCTTTAAATGTCTTGTGAGTTCCAAGACTTTTGCGCTACTACCGTCTGTGGCCGTCTGTGTGTGTCTGTGGCTCAATAATCAGTTCTACATGTAATCTAAGT